>NZ_JBSFVA010000001.1:355541-854155 GCF_053592075.1 Nonomuraea sp. NPDC002799 | reverse complement strand
CGGCCAGGACGACGCGCTGCTCGACATCTACCGCAAGCTGCGGCCGGGTGAGCCGCCGACCAAGGAGTCGGCGCAGACCCTGCTGGAGAACCTCTATTTCAACCCCAAGCGCTACGACCTCGCCAAGGTGGGTCGTTACAAGATCAATAAGAAGCTCGGGGTCGACTCGGAGATCACCCAGGGCACCCTGACCGAAGACGACATCGTCGCCACGATCGAGTACATCGTCCGGCTGCACGCCGGTGAGGACTCGATGCCGGGCGCCAACGGCGAGATCATCGTCGAGGTGGACGACATCGACCACTTCGGCAACCGCCGTCTGCGCAGCGTCGGCGAGCTGATCCAGAACCAGGTCCGCCTGGGCCTGGCCCGCATGGAGCGAGTCGTCCGCGAGCGCATGACCACGCAGGACGTCGAGGCCATCACGCCGCAGACCCTGATCAACATCCGCCCGGTCGTGGCGTCGATCAAGGAGTTCTTCGGCACCTCGCAGCTCTCGCAGTTCATGGACCAGACCAACCCGCTGGCCGGTCTGACGCACAAGCGGCGTCTTTCCGCGCTGGGTCCCGGCGGTCTGTCCCGTGAGCGGGCCGGCTTCGAGGTCCGTGACGTGCACCCGTCCCACTATGGCCGGATGTGCCCGATCGAGACGCCTGAAGGCCCCAACATCGGCCTGATCGGCTCGCTGGCCTCCTACGGCCGGATCAACGCCTTCGGCTTCGTCGAGACGCCTTACCGCAAGGTCGTCGAGGGCAAGGTGATCGACCAGATCGACTACCTCACCGCCGACGAGGAAGACCGCTACGTCAAGGCGCAGGCCAACACGGTGCTCAACGCCGACGGCACGTTCCAGGACCCCCGCGTCCTGGTCCGTACCAAGGGCGGCGAGACCGAGCTCGCCCGTGCCGACGAGGTCGACTACATCGACGTGTCGCCGCGCCAGATGGTGTCGGTCGCCACCGCGATGATCCCCTTCCTTGAGCACGACGACGCCAACCGCGCGCTCATGGGCTCCAACATGCAGCGCCAGTCGGTGCCGCTGCTCAAGAGCGAGGCGCCGCTGGTCGGCACCGGCATGGAATACCGTGCCGCGACCGACGCCGGCGACGTGATCAGCGCCGAGAAGGCGGGTGTGGTCGAGGAGGTCTCCGCCGACTACGTCACCGTGATGAACGACGACGGCACCCGCACCACCTACCGCGTCGCCAAGTTCAAGCGCTCCAACCAGGGCACCTCCTTCAACCAGAAGCCCATCGTCGCCGAGGGCGACCGGGTCGAGGTCAACCAGGTGATCGCCGACGGGCCCTGCACCGACAAGGGTGAGATGGCGCTCGGCAAGAACCTGCTCGTGGCGTTCATGCCGTGGGAGGGCCACAACTACGAAGACGCGATCATCCTGTCCCAGCGGCTGGTCCAGGACGACGTCCTCTCCTCGATCCACATCGAGGAGCACGAGGTCGACGCCCGTGACACCAAGCTGGGCCCGGAGGAGATCACCCGGGACATCCCCAACGTCTCCGAGGAGGTCCTGGCCGACCTCGACGAGCGCGGCATCATCCGCATCGGCGCCGAGGTCGTACCCGGCGACATCCTGGTCGGCAAGGTCACGCCCAAGGGCGAGACCGAGCTCACCCCGGAGGAGCGGCTGCTGCGCGCGATCTTCGGGGAGAAGGCCCGCGAAGTCCGCGACACCTCGCTGAAGGTGCCGCACGGCGAGCAGGGCAAGGTCATCCACGTCCGGGTGTTCAGCCGGGAAGAGGGCGACGAGCTGCCGCCGGGGGTCAACGAGCTGGTCCGCGTCTACGTGGCCCAGAAGCGTAAGATCACCGACGGTGACAAGCTCGCCGGCCGTCACGGCAACAAGGGCGTCATCTCCAAGATCCTTCCGGTCGAGGACATGCCGTTCCTGGAGGACGGCACCCCGGTCGACATCATCCTCAACCCTCTCGGTGTGCCGGGCCGGATGAACGTCGGCCAGGTGCTGGAGACCCACCTGGGGTGGATCGCCGCCCGGGGCTGGGACATCTCCGGCGTCCAGGAGGCCTGGGCCGAGCGGCTGCGTGACAAGGGCTTCGAGAAGGTCGCCCCGCGCACCAACATGGCGACCCCGGTCTTCGACGGCGCCCATGAGGAGGAGATCGTCGGTCTGCTGGACAGCACCATCGCCAACCGTGACGGTGACCGGATGGTGCAGCAGAGCGGCAAGGCACGACTGTTCGACGGCCGCTCAGGCGAGCCGTTCCCGTATCCGATCTCGGTCGGCTACATCTATATCCTCAAACTGCTCCACCTGGTCGACGATAAGATTCACGCTCGATCGACCGGTCCCTACTCCATGATCACGCAGCAGCCGCTCGGCGGTAAGGCCCAGTTCGGTGGCCAGCGCTTCGGTGAGATGGAGGTGTGGGCCCTGGAGGCGTACGGCGCCGCCTACGCCCTGCAGGAGCTCCTGACCATCAAGTCCGACGATGTCCTTGGCCGCGTGAAGGTCTACGAGGCCATCGTCAAGGGCGAGAACATCCCCGAGCCGGGCATTCCCGAGTCCTTCAAGGTCCTCATCAAGGAAATGCAGTCGCTGTGCCTGAATGTCGAGGTGCTCTCCAGCGACGGCATGTCCATCGAGATGCGGGACACCGACGAGGACGTCTTCCGCGCGGCGGAGGAGCTTGGTATCGATCTGTCCCGGCGTGAGCCGAGCAGCGTGGAAGAAGTCTGAGGGGGAGATCGCAGAAAATGCTAGACGTCAACTTCTTCGACGAGCTCAGGATCGGTCTTGCGACCGCCGACGACATCCGTCAGTGGTCGCATGGCGAGGTCAAGAAGCCCGAGACCATCAACTACCGAACCCTCAAGCCGGAAAAGGACGGACTCTTCTGCGAGAAGATCTTCGGCCCGACCCGCGACTGGGAGTGCTACTGCGGTAAGTACAAGCGCGTCCGCTTCAAGGGCATCATCTGTGAGCGCTGTGGCGTCGAGGTGACTCGCGCCAAGGTGCGTCGTGAGCGGATGGGCCACATCGAGCTGGCCGCGCCCGTCACGCACATCTGGTACTTCAAGGGCGTTCCGTCGCGCCTCGGCTACCTGCTCGACCTGGCACCGAAGGACCTGGAAAAGGTCATCTACTTCGCGGCCTACATGATCACGCAGGTCGACACCGAGATGCGTGAGCGGGACCTGCCCTCGCTGGAGGCGAAGATCTCCGTCGAGCGGCAGCACATCGAGCAGCGCCGTGACGCCGATGTCGAGGCCAGGCAGAAGAAGCTTGAGTCCGACCTGGGCGAGCTCGAGGCCGCCGGCGCCAAGGGCGACCAGCGCCGTAAGGTCCGCGAGGGCGCCGAGCGCGAGATGCGTCAGCTTCGCGACCGGGCCCAGCGTGAGCTGGACCGGCTCGACGAGGTCTGGAGCCGCTTCAAGAACCTCAAGGTCCAGGACCTTGAGGGCGACGAGCTGCTCTACCGCGAGATGCGTGACCGCTTCGGCCGCTACTTCAAGGGCGGCATGGGCGCGCAGGCGATCCAGGACCGCCTGATCAGCTTCGACCTCGACGTCGAGTCTGAAAACCTGCGCGAGACCATCCGCAGCGGCAAGGGCCAGAAGAAGGCCCGCGCGCTCAAGCGGCTCAAGGTCGTGTCGGCGTTCCTCAGCACGACCAACTCGCCGCGCGGCATGGTGCTCGACTGCATCCCGGTCATCCCGCCGGACCTGCGCCCGATGGTGCAGCTCGACGGTGGCCGGTTCGCCACCTCCGACCTGAACGACCTCTACCGCCGGGTCATCAACCGCAACAACCGCCTCAAGCGACTGCTCGACCTCGGCGCGCCCGAGATCATCGTGAACAACGAGAAGCGGATGCTGCAGGAGGCCGTGGACGCGCTGTTCGACAACGGCCGTCGTGGCCGCCCGGTCACCGGGCCCGGCAACCGTCCGCTCAAGTCCCTCAGCGACATGCTGAAGGGCAAGCAGGGCCGGTTCCGCCAGAACCTGCTGGGCAAGCGAGTCGACTACTCCGGCCGTTCGGTCATCGTCGTCGGCCCGCAGCTCAAGCTGCACCAGTGCGGCCTGCCCAAGCAGATGGCGCTGGAGCTGTTCAAGCCGTTCGTGATGAAGCGGCTCGTGGACCTCAACCACGCCCAGAACATCAAGTCGGCCAAGCGCATGGTCGAGCGGGCTCGCCCCGTGGTGTGGGACGTGCTCGAAGAGGTCATCACCGAGCACCCGGTGCTGCTCAACCGCGCACCGACGCTCCACCGCCTGGGCATCCAGGCGTTCGAGCCGCAGCTCGTCGAGGGCAAGGCCATCCAGATCCACCCGCTCGTCTGCACCGCGTTCAACGCGGACTTCGACGGCGACCAGATGGCCGTGCACCTGCCGCTGTCGGCTGAGGCCCAGGCCGAGGCACGCATCCTGATGCTCTCGACCAACAACATCCTCAAGCCGGCCGACGGCAAGCCCGTGACGATGCCCACCCAGGACATGGTCATCGGCCTCTACTGGCTGACCACCCACAAGGAGGGCGCCGCCGGCGAGGGCCGCGTGTTCGGCTCCATCGCCGAGGCGCAGATGGCCTTCGACCGCAAGGACCTGGACATCCAGGCCCGGATCCAGATCCGGCTGAAGGACGTCCTGCCCCCGCGCGAGTGGGTCGCTCCCGAGGGCTGGGAGCCGGGCGACGCCCTGCGGCTGGAGACGACGTTCGGGCGGTGCCTGTTCAACCAGACGCTCCCCGAGAGCTACCCGTTCGTCGACTTCCAGGTCGGCAAGAAGCAGCTGTCCACGATCGTGAACGAGCTGGCGGAGACCTACCCCAAGATCGACGTCGCCAACTCGCTCGACGCGCTCAAGGACGCCGGCTTCCGCTGGGCGACCCGCTCCGGTGTCACGATCTCGATCGAGGACGTCGTCGCGCCCCCGAACAAGACCAACATCATGGAGAACTACGAGCGCCGGGCCGACAAGGTTCAGCGCGAGTACGAGCGTGGTCTGATCACCGACGAGGAGCGCCGTCAGGAGCTCATCGAGATCTGGACGCACGCCACGGCCGACGTCGAGACCGACATGGTCAACGCCTTCCCGGCGACCAACCCGGTCTGGATGATGGTCAACTCCGGCGCCCGTGGTAACAAGATGCAGGTCCGGCAGATCGCCGGTATCCGTGGCCTGGTGTCCAACACCAAGGGTGAGACGATCCCGCGGCCGATCAAGGCCTCGTTCCGCGAGGGCCTGTCGGTGCTGGAGTACTTCATCTCCACCCACGGTCAGCGGAAGGGTCTGGCCGACACCGCTCTGCGTACCGCCGACTCGGGTTACCTGACCCGTCGTCTGGTGGACGTGGCGCAGGACGTCATCGTGCGCGAGATCGACTGCGGCACCGACCGCGGGGTTCCGCTGCACGTCGCCGACCGCGACGCGTCGGGCAACCTGGTCAAGGCGGAGAACGCCGAGTCCAACGTGCACGGCCGCATCATGGCCGAGGACGTCGAGGTCGACGGCAAGGTCATCGTCCCGGTGGGTGTCGACATCAACGACATCCACGTGACGAAGCTGGTCGAGGCCGGTGTCGAGACCGTCCGCACCCGCAGCGCGCTCGTCTGCGAGGCCAAGATCGGTGTCTGCGCGACCTGCTACGGCCGCTCGCTGGCCACCGGCAAGCTCGTGGACGTCGGCGAGGCGGTCGGCATCATCGCCGCCCAGTCGATCGGCGAGCCCGGCACGCAGCTGACCATGCGTACGTTCCACACCGGTGGTGTGGCCGGCGCCGACATCACCCACGGTCTGCCCCGTGTCACGGAGCTGTTCGAGGCGCGCATCCCCAAGGGTGTCGCCCCGATCTCCGAGGCCGAGGGCCGGGTGCGGATCGACGAGACCGACAAGACCAGGAAGCTCGTGGTCACCCCCGACGACGGGTCGGAGGAGATCGCCTACCCGGTCTCGATGCGGTCGCGCCTGCTCATCCAGGACGGCCAGCGCATCACGGTCGGCCAGCAGCTCGTGGCCGGTGCGGTCAACCCCAACGAGGTGCTGCGCATCCTCGGCCCGCGGGCCGTGCAGCTGCACCTGGTGGCGGAGGTCCAGCAGGTCTACCGCTCGCAGGGTGTGTCGATCCACGACAAGCACATCGAGATTATCGTGCGGCAGATGCTCAAGCGCGTGAACGTGCTGGAGTCCGGTGACACCAGCCTGCTGCCCGGCGAGCTCGTGGAGCGTCCGCGCTTCGAGCTGATGAACCGCGAGACGGTGGCGGAGGGCGGCTCGCCGGCCGCCGGCCGTCCGGTGCTCATGGGCATCACGAAGGCCTCGCTCGCCACCGAGTCGTGGCTGTCGGCGGCCTCCTTCCAGGAGACGACCAGGGTCCTGACGGACGCGGCGATCCACGCCAAGTCCGACTCGCTCCTGGGCCTGAAGGAGAACGTCATCATCGGCAAGCTCATCCCGGCCGGCACTGGCATGCCGCAGTACCGCAACATCCGGGTGGAGCCGACCGAGGAGGCCAAGGCCGCCATGTACACCGTCGGGGGTTACGACGGCTCGGCCGCCGACTACACCTTCGGCACCGGCAGCGGCGAGGCTGTTCCGCTGGAGGAGTACGACTTCGGTCAGTACAACCGCTGACCTTCTGGTCGCCTGTACAAGCTGACGCGCCCGGGTCTCTCGTCGAGAGAGACCCGGGCGCGCTGCTTTTCCCCTGCGCGTCGCCGTGGTGGCCCCAGAGGCCGCGCGTGGCCGAGGGTCGGCCAGGGAGACGGCCGCGGGCCGCACCCGTCGTCATGGCGCCCTGTGGCCGGTCTCCCGGCGATGGGACCGCCCGCGGGAGGGCGGCGTGGGGGCGTACGGAGCCGTGCGTGAGCGTTACGGTCAGATGGCGGTTTCCGGTCTGGGGGGCGAAAGCGTCCGGGGGCCTATACCATGGGGCCCGAAGCTTGGATGAAATAGGTCTCGGCGATCCGAAGTGGCAAGGCTTGTACGCTTTGCCGCGTCGTTTTGACGTGTCGCACAGGCCTGGGTAGTCTTGAGCATCGTGCCCCGTCTTCTGTACGGGCTCTCGACCGTGCGCCCATTGCGGCGCGTAGGGCGGCTTCCTGGCTCGTCATCTCGCGGGATGTGTCTGTGCGAATAGCGCGACACGCCCGAGCGCGGGGGCGCCGGGACAGGGGTAAACCAGCAGGTCATGACACCGGCAGAACCTGCGAAAAGCATCACATTGACGTAGTACCGGCCAGCACGAAACGGAGTGGCAGTGCCCACTATTCAGCAGTTGGTCCGCAAGGGCCGGCAGGACAAGGTCTCCAAGACCAAGACTCCTGCCCTCAAGGGGAGTCCGCAGCGCCGCGGCGTTTGCCAGCGCGTCTACACGACGACCCCCAAGAAGCCCAACTCGGCACTGCGCAAGGTGGCCCGCGTTCGGCTCACGAACGGCATCGAGGTTACGGCCTACATCCCCGGTGTGGGGCACAACCTCCAGGAGCACTCCATCGTGCTCGTGCGTGGCGGTCGTGTGAAGGACCTGCCTGGTGTTCGCTACAAGATCATCCGCGGCTCGCTGGACACCCAGGGTGTCCGCAACCGTAAGCAGGCCCGCAGCCGCTACGGCGCGAAGAAGGAGAAGAGCTAACAATGCCTCGTAAGGGTTCTCCTGGCCGTCGTCAGCTCATGGCTGACCCGGTTTACAGCTCGCCGCTGGTCACCGCTCTGATCAACAAGGTGCTCCTGGACGGCAAGCGCTCCATCGCGCAGTCGATCGTCTACGGCGCCCTTGAGGGCTGCAGGGACAAGACGGGCAACGACCCGGTCGTCACCCTGAAGCGCGCGCTGGACAACGTCAAGCCCACGCTTGAGGTCCGCAGCCGCCGTGTCGGTGGCGCGACCTACCAGGTGCCGGTTGAGGTGCGCGCCACGCGCAGCACCACCCTGGCCCTGCGCTGGCTGGTGCAGTACTCCCGCGCCCGCCGCGAGAAGACCATGACCGAGCGCCTCATGAACGAGCTCCTCGACGCCAGCAACGGCCTCGGGGCGAGCGTGAAGAAGCGCGAGGACACCCACAAGATGGCCGAGTCCAACAAGGCCTTCGCCCACTACCGCTGGTAACCCCGGCGGGTTCGACGAGACGACGAGGACGCGAGAGAAGTGGCCACCACGACCGCTCTTGACCTGGCCAAGGTCCGAAACATCGGGATCATGGCCCATATCGACGCGGGCAAGACCACCACGACCGAGCGCATCCTGTTCTACACCGGCATCAACTACAAGATCGGTGAAGTCCACGAGGGCGCTGCCACGATGGACTGGATGGAGCAGGAGCAGGAGCGCGGCATCACGATCACGTCTGCCGCGACGACCTGCGAGTGGGTCGGTCACACGATCAACATCATCGACACTCCGGGCCACGTCGACTTCACCATCGAGGTGGAGCGTTCGCTCCGCGTCCTCGACGGCGCGGTCGCCGTGTTCGACGGCGTCGCGGGTGTCGAGCCGCAGTCGGAGACGGTGTGGCGCCAGGCTGACCGCTACGAAGTTCCCCGGATCTGCTTCGTCAACAAGATGGACCGGGTCGGCGCGGAGTTCCACCGCTGCGTCGAGATGATGATCAGCCGCCTGGGGGCCACCCCGGCTGTGATTCAGCTTCCGTGGGGCGTTGAGGCCGACTTCAAGGGCGTCATCGACCTCATCACGATGAAGGGGCTCATCTGGAGCGCCGAGGCGGCCAAGGGCGAGATGTACGACATCGTCGACGTCCCGGCCGACCACGCCGAGGCCGCTCGTGAGTGGCGTGACCGCCTCATCGAGACGGTCGCCGAGAACGACGACGAGCTGATGGAGCTCTTCCTCGAGGGCACTGAGCCCTCCGAGGAGCAGCTGATCGCGGCCATCCGCCGCGCGACGCTGGCCAGCGCCATCAACCCGGTGCTCTGCGGCACCGCGTTCAAGAACAAGGGCGTTCAGCCCCTGCTCGACGCGATCGTCGCCTACCTCCCCGCGCCGACCGACCTCGCGGCCTTCAAGGGCCACGCGGTCGGCAACGAGGAGAAGGTGATCGAGCGGCACGCGGACCCGGCCGAGCCGTTCTCCGCGCTGGCATTCAAGATCGCCAGCGACCCGCACCTGGGCAAGCTGACCTACATCCGCATCTACTCGGGCACGCTCGAGACCGGATCGCAGGTCGTCAACTCGGTGAAGGGGAAGAAGGAGCGGATCGGCAAGATCTACCAGATGCACGCCAACAAGCGCGAAGAGCGCCCGTCGGCGATCGCTGGTCAGATCGTGGCCGTCATGGGTCTGAAGGACACCACCACCGGTGACACCCTCTCCGACCCGGCCAACCAGGTCGTGCTCGAGTCGATGACGTTCCCGGCTCCGGTCATCAACGTCGCGATCGAGCCCAAGACCAAGGGCGACCAGGAGAAGTTGTCGATCGCGATCCAGCGACTGGCCGAGGAGGACCCGTCCTTCCAGGTCCGTCGTGATGAGGAGACCGGTCAGACGGTCATCTGGGGCATGGGCGAGCTTCACCTTGAGATCCTCGTCGACCGGATGCGTCGCGAGTTCAAGGTCGAGGCGAACGTCGGCCGTCCCCAGGTCGCCTACCGCGAGACCATCCGCCGCAAGGTGGAGAAGGTCGACTACACCCACAAGAAGCAGACCGGTGGTTCCGGTCAGTTCGCGCGGGTGATCATCAACCTCGAACCGCTGGGCGAAGGCAACGACGGCTACGAGTTCGAGAACAAGGTCACGGGTGGCCGTGTCCCGAGGGAGTACATCCCCTCGGTCGACGCCGGCGCCCAGGAGGCCGCCGAGTTCGGTGTCCTGGCCGGTTACCCGATGGTCGGCGTGAAGGTTACGCTGACTGACGGTGCCGCCCACGACGTCGACTCCTCGGAGATGGCGTTCAAGATCGCTGGCTCGATGGCCTTCAAGGAGGCCGCGCGCAAGGCGGACGCGGTCCTTCTCGAGCCGACGATGTCTGTCGAAGTCACCACGCCCGAGGACTACATGGGTGATGTCATCGGCGACCTCAACGGTCGTCGCGGGCAGATCCAGTCGATGGACGAGCGCGCAGGCGCTCGCGTCATCACGGCGCTCGTGCCGCTGAATGAGATGTTCGGCTACGTGGGCGACCTTCGTAGCAAGACGCAGGGACGCGCGAGCTACAGCATGCAGTTCGACTCCTACTCGGAGGTGCCTCCGGGCATCGCCAAGGAGATCGTCGCGAAGGCCCGGGGCGAATAGTCCCTGGTCCGGTCGCTAAGACCGACCGGTCCAGGACTTCAGTCCTGGTCCCTGGCGGGGTGGTGCGAGCCACCACCCCGTCGCCAAGGGGTTCGGGAGTTCCCGGGCCCGAGTGTGTAGACGAAAGTCAGTCAGATTCTCAAGGAGAGAACCAGTGGGCAAGGCCAAGTTCGAGCGGACCAAGCCGCACATGAACATCGGCACCATTGGACACATCGACCACGGCAAGACCACGCTGACCGCGGCGATCACCAAGGTGCTTCACGACCGCTACCCCGAGCTCAACAAGGCGACCCCGTTCGACAAGATCGACAAGGCGCCTGAGGAGAAGGCTCGTGGCATTACGATCTCCATCGCGCACGTCGAGTACCAGACCGAGAAGCGCCACTACGCGCACGTGGACTGCCCTGGTCACGCCGACTACGTGAAGAACATGATCACCGGCGCCGCTCAGATGGACGGTGCGATTCTTGTCGTCGCCGCCACCGACGGCCCGATGCCGCAGACGAAGGAGCACGTCCTCCTGGCCCGCCAGGTCGGCGTCCCCTACATCGTCGTGGCCCTGAACAAGGCCGACATGGTCGACGACGAGGAGATCCTGGAGCTCGTCGAGCTCGAGGTCCGTGAGCTGCTGTCCGCTCAGGAGTTCCCCGGCGACGACCTGCCCGTCATCCGCGTCTCCGCGCTCAAGGCTCTTGAGGGCGACGAGAAGTGGGCCGACAGCATCGTCGAGCTGATGAACGCCGTGGACGAGAACGTCCCCGAGCCCCCGCGTGAGACGGAGAAGCCGTTCCTCATGCCGGTCGAGGACGTCTTCTCGATCACGGGTCGTGGCACGGTCGTCACCGGTCGTATCGAGCGCGGTATCGTGAAGGTCAACGAGCAGGTTGACATCATCGGTATCAAGGAAGTGAAGACCACCACCACCGTCACCAGCATCGAGATGTTCAACAAGATGCTCGACGAGGGCCAGGCCGGCGACAACGCCGCCCTGCTCCTGCGTGGTATCAAGCGTGACGACGTCGAGCGCGGCCAGTGCATCATCAAGCCGGGCACGACGACCCCGCACACCGAGTTCACCGGCCAGGTCTACATCCTGTCCAAGGACGAGGGCGGGCGCCACACGCCGTTCTTCAACAACTACCGCCCGCAGTTCTACTTCCGTACGACTGACGTGACCGGTGTGGTGAACCTCCCCGAGGGCACCGAGATGGTCATGCCGGGCGACAACACCGAAATGCGCGTTGAGCTGATCCAGCCCATCGCCATGGAGGAAGGCCTCAAGTTCGCGATCCGTGAGGGTGGCCGCACCGTCGGCGCCGGCCGGGTCGTTAAGATCATCAAGTAGCTGGACCGCTGGGGTGGCGGTCGGCCCCGAGTCAGGGACCGACCGCCGCACCACGTAAACAGGCTCCACGTCACGGCGCCGTGATCCAGCAGTAGCTTCGGCCATGTGACCGAAGTCACTGCCGGATCACGGAAGAAAAGGCAGATCGACTACGTCTGCCTCGTGGGGTCGCGCAGGTCTCGACCTGCAACGACATAGCGGCAACAGGCCGCACGATACTTTTTCAGACGACAGCGAAGGACACCGAGGCCATTATGGCGGGACAGAAGATCCGCATCCGGCTTAAGGCCTATGACCACGAGGTCATCGATAGCTCGGCCAAGAAGATCGTCGAGACGGTGACGCGGACTGGCGCGAAGGTCGCGGGCCCGGTGCCGCTGCCGACCGAGAAGAACGTGTACTGCGTCATCCGCTCGCCGCACAAATACAAGGACAGCCGCGAGCACTTTGAGATGCGCACGCACAAGCGGCTGATTGACATCATCGACCCGACCCCCAAGACGGTTGACTCGCTCATGCGGCTCGACCTCCCCGCGGGTGTCGACATCTCGATCAAGCTCTGAGGGAACGCACTGACATGGCTAAGACGATCAAGGGCGTCCTGGGCAAGAAGCTCGGCATGACCCAGGTCTTCGACGCGGACAACCGGATGGTTCCGGTCACCGTGGTCGAGGCCGGTCCGTGCGTGGTGACCAGGGTCCGTACCGCGGAGAAGGACGGCTATTCCGCCATCCAGCTCGGCTTCGGGCAGGTCGACCCCCGGAAGGTCAACAAGCCGCTCGGCGACTACCTGCGTAAGCACGACATCACTCCGCGCCGTTACTTCGCGGAGATCCGCACCGACGACGCGAGCGACTACACCCTCGGCCAGGAGCTGCTGGCCGACACCTTCGAGACCGGCCAGTTCGTCGACGTGACGGGCAAGAGTAAGGGCAAGGGTTTCGCGGGTGTCATGAAGCGGCACGGCTTCAAGGGTTTGGGCGCGTCGCACGGTACGCAGCGCAAGCACCGCTCGCCGGGTTCCATCGGTGGCTGCGCCACCCCGGGCCGCGTTTTCAAGGGTCTGCGCATGGCTGGCCGGATGGGTAACGTCCGCACCACCGTGCAGAGCCTGAAGGTTCATTCCATTGACACCGAGAACGGTCTCATCCTGATCAAGGGTGCGATCCCCGGCGCCAACGGCAGCCTGGTCCTCGTCCGTACCGCTGCCAAGAAGGGGGCTGCCAAGTGAGCACCACTATTGACGTCCTCGACGCCAGCGGTGCCAAGACCGGCACGGTTGACCTGCCCGAAGACATCTTCGGTTACAAGGTCAACGTTCCACTGATCCACCAGGTGGTCGTGGCCCAGCTCGCCGCTCGGCGGCAGGGCACCCACAAGGCGAAGAGCCGTGGTGAGGTCTCCGGCGGCGGCAAGAAGCCGTACCGCCAGAAGGGCACCGGCCGCGCCCGTCAGGGCTCGACCCGTGCGCCGCAGTTCGCCGGCGGTGGCGTCGTCCACGGTCCGGTTCCGCGCGACTACTCGCAGCGTACGCCCAAGAAGATGAAGGCCGCCGCCCTGCGTGGCGCCCTCTCTGACCGGGCCGGCGGCGGTCGCGTCCACGTGGTCAGCACGCTGGTGTCGGGGGAGACCCCGAAGACCAAGACCGCTCTGGACGCGCTGCGCAAGATCACTCAGGCTCCGCGCGTGCTGCTCGTCGTCGGTGAGACGGACGAGCTGACGTGGCTGAGCCTGCGTAACGCCCCCGAGGTCCACCTGCTGGACGCCGGGCAGCTCAACACCTACGACGTGCTCGTGCACGACGACGTGGTCTTCACCCAGGAGGCGTACGACCAGACCGTCGCTCGCCTGAGCAACAGCGGGAAGGAAGACGCCTGATGGAGAAGATCGCCGACCCGCGCGACATCATCGTCAAGCCGGTCGTCTCTGAGAAGAGCTACGGCCTGATCGACGAGAACAACAAGTACACGTTCCTGGTGAAGAAGACCGCGAACAAGACCCAGGTCAAGATCGCTGTTGAGCAGATCTTCGGGGTCAAGGTCACCAGCGTGAACACCATCAACCGGCAGGGCAAGCGCAAGCGCACCCGCACCGGTTTCGGCAAGCGTCCCGACACCAAGCGCGCCATCGTGAGCCTGGTCGAGGGCGATCGGATCGATATCTTCGGTCAGATCGGCTAGCAGCTTCATAGAAGTGA
The DNA here is from genome assembly GCF_053592075.1 of Nonomuraea sp. NPDC002799. Taxonomy (NCBI): domain Bacteria; kingdom Bacillati; phylum Actinomycetota; class Actinomycetes; order Streptosporangiales; family Streptosporangiaceae; genus Nonomuraea; species Nonomuraea sp. NPDC002799. Next base: position 840,389 of record NZ_JBSFVA010000001.1, on the reverse strand, counting down.
GTGCGGGCCGCATGGTCCGCGCGGGGCGGAGACCGTCGCACCTCGGTGCGGCGGGCTCACCCATGTAACCGACGAAGGATGAACGAAAAAGATGGGCATCCGTAAGTACAAGCCGACGACTCCAGGTCGCCGCGGATCGAGTGTCTCGGACTTCTCCGAGATCACCCGTAGCGAGCCTGAGAAGTCGTTGCTTGCGCCCCTTCATGGCAAGGGCGGCCGCAACGTACACGGCCGGGTCACCGCACGCCACCAAGGCGGCGGTCACAAGCGCGCCTACCGGATCATTGACTTCCGGAGGCATGACAAGGACGGCATTCCGGCGAAGGTCGCTCACATCGAGTACGACCCCAACCGCACCGCCAACATCGCTCTGCTCCACTACGCCGACGGCGAGAAGCGCTACATCATCGCGCCGACGGGCCTCAAGCAGGGCGACCGAATCGAGAACGGCCCCGCTGCCGACATCAAGCCGGGCAACTGCCTGCCGCTGCGCAACATCCCGACGGGTACCTTCATCCACGCGGTGGAGCTCCGTCCGGGCGGCGGCGCCAAGCTCGGCCGCTCCGCGGGCGCCCAGATCCAGTTGCTCGCCAAGGAAGGCCAGTACGCCACCCTGCGTATGCCGTCCGGCGAAATGCGCATGGTCGACGTGCGCTGCCGGGCGTCTGTCGGTCAGGTCGGCAACGCCGAGCAGGCCAACATCAACTGGGGTAAGGCCGGCCGTATGCGGTGGAAGGGCAAGCGCCCGACCGTCCGTGGTGTCGCGATGAACCCCGTCGACCACCCGCATGGTGGCGGTGAGGGCAAGACCTCCGGTGGTCGCCACCCGGTGAACCCGAAGGGCAAGCCCGAGGGGCGCACCCGTCAGGCCAACAAGGCCAGCGACCGGCTGATCATCCGGCGTCGGAGCAAGAGGAAGAAGCGGTAGGAGCAGCCGAAATGCCACGTAGCCTAAAGAAGGGTCCCTTCGTGGACGGTCACCTTCAGAAGAAGGTCGACGTCCAGAACGAGAAGGGCACCAAAACCGTCATCAAGACGTGGTCGCGGCGCTCCATGATCGTCCCCGACATGCTGGGGCACACGATCGCCGTACACGACGGCCGCAAGCACGTCCCGGTGTTCGTCACCGAGTCGATGATCGGCCACAAGCTGGGAGAGTTCGCCCCCACGCGGACCTTCCGCAGCCACGTCAAGGAAGACCGGCGCAGCCGGCGATAGACGCCTTCAGAAGCAGTAAGAGGAGTAAGCGATGGAAGCCAGGGCTCAGGCGCGGTTCGTCCGTGTCACGCCCCTCAAGGCCCGCCGCGTGGTGGACCTTATTCGCGGGCTGCCCGCTTCGGAGGCGCAGGCCGTACTGCAGTTCGCTCCCCAGTCGGCGAGCGAGCCGATCTACAAGGTGCTCAGCAGCGCCATGGCGAACGCTGAGCACAACTTCGATCTCGACCCCAACACGCTCTTCGTGAGCCGTGCCTGGGTGGACGAGGGCCCGACGCTGAAGCGGTTCCGTCCGCGTGCACAGGGTCGCGCCTATCGGATCAACAAGCGGACGAGCCACATCACTGTGATCGTGGAGTCCCGCGAGCCGAAGGGAAGGACCCGATAGTGGGCCAGAAGGTTAACCCGCACGGGTTCCGCCTCGGCATCACGACCGACTTCAAGAGCCGGTGGTACGCCGACAAGCTGTACAAGGCATACGTCGCCGAGGACGTGGCGATCCGCCGCATGCTGCAGAAGGGCATGGAGCGGGCCGGCATCTCCAAGGTCGAGATCGAGCGCACCACGGACCGCGTTCAGGTGGACATCCACACCGCGCGTCCCGGCATCGTGATCGGCCGCCGCGGCGCCGAGGCGGACCGTATCCGTGGCGACCTGGAGAAGCTGACCAAGAAGCAGGTTCAGCTCAACATCCTCGAGGTCAAGAACCCGGAGATCGACTCCCAGCTCGTCGCGCAGGGCGTGGCCGAGCAGCTCTCCAGCCGTGTCTCGTTCCGTCGTGCCATGCGCAAGGCGATGCAGTCGGCCATGAAGTCCGGCGCCAAGGGCATCCGTGTCCAGTGCTCCGGTCGTCTGGGCGGCGCCGAGATGTCGCGGTCGGAGTTCTACCGCGAGGGCCGTGTGCCGCTGCACACGCTTCGCGCGGACATCGACTACGGCTTCTACGAGGCCCGTACGACCTTCGGCCGCATCGGCGTGAAGGTCTGGATCTACAAGGGCGAGGCTCCGACCAGCCGCGCCGAGCGCGAGGCCGCCGCCGCAGGCGCCCGTGCCGGCCAGCGTCGTGACCGCGACGACCGTCGCGGTGGCGGCGGTGGCGGTGGCGGTGGCGGTGACCGTCCGCGTCGTGGTGGCGGCGGCGACCGTCCCCGTCGTGGTGGCGGCCGTGGCGACCGCGCCCCCCGCAACGAGGCGGCCGCACAGGCCGCCCCCGAGACCGGCCCGGCTGCGCAGCCGGGTGCTGAAGGGAGCTGACCATGCTGATCCCGCGCAGGGTCAAGCACCGCAAACAGCACCGGCCCGACCGCAGCGGAGCCGCCAAGGGCGGCACCAGGGTCGTGTTCGGCGAGTACGGCATTCAGGCGATTGAGCACTCCTACGTGACCAACCGCCAGATCGAGTCCGCTCGTATCGCCATGACCCGTCACATCCGTCGTGGCGGCAAGGTGTGGATCAACATCTACCCCGACCGTCCGCTCACCAAGAAGCCTGCTGAGACCCGCATGGGTTCCGGTAAGGGTTCGCCGGAGTGGTGGATCGCCAACGTCAAGCCCGGACGCGTCATGTTCGAGCTGTCCGGCGTGGCGGAGTCGGTCGCACGTGAGGCCCTCACCAGGGCCATTCACAAGCTGCCGATGAAGTGCAAGATCGTTAAGCGTGAAGTGGGTGAGGCGTGATGGCTAAGGGCCTGACCGCCGGCGAGCTGCGAGTGGAAGACCAGGACACCCTGGCCCAGAAGCTCAAGGAAGCCAAGGAGGAGCTGTTCAACCTCCGCTTCCAGTCAGCGACCGGTCAGTTGGAGAGCCACGGGCGGCTGCGTGCCGTTCGCCGCGAGATCGCCCGTATCTACACCGTGATGCGCGAGCGCGAGCTCGGCATCGTCACGGTCGAGAAGGAGACGAGCGATGGCTGAGACCGAGACAAGCACCACTGAGGAGACCGAGGCCGGGCGGCATTTCCGCAAGGTCCGGGAGGGCCTCGTCGTCAGCGACAAGATGGACAAGACCGTCGTCGTCGCCGTCGAGGACCGCGTGAAGCACCGTCTGTACGGCAAGGTCATCCGCCGTACGACCAAGTACAAGGCGCACGACGAGGCCAACGCCTGTGGCGTGGGCGACCGCGTGCTGCTCATGGAGACCCGCCCCCTCTCCGCCACCAAGCGGTGGAGGGTCGTGGAGATCCTCGAGAAGGCCAAGTAACACTCCTTCTCGGATATACCGCGCCTCGTGGGGGCTCTCAGAGCCCCCATGACGGCGTCCAAGGACGCGAGGCCGGCAGGCCTCGCGTCGCCTGCGGTGCGGCCCTCTCAGGGGGGTTGTGGCCGGGGGAACAAGACAACAGCGGTTCCGCCAGGCTCAGGAATGAGAACCGGCGCGACTAACAGGAGTTGAACGTGATCCAGCAGGAGTCGCGGCTCAAGGTCGCCGACAACACGGGGGCGAAGGAAATCCTTTGCATCCGTGTTCTCGGTGGCTCGGGCCGACGCTACGCCGGTATCGGCGACATCATCGTCGCCACTGTCAAGGACGCGCTGCCGGGCAGCACGGGCGTCAAGAAGGGCGACGTCGTCAAGGCCGTCATCGTCCGCACGGTCAAGGAGCGCCGCCGGCCCGACGGCTCCTACATCCGTTTCGACGAGAACGCCGCCGTCATCATCAAGGACAGCGGCGACCCTCGTGGCACTCGTATCTTCGGCCCGGTCGGCCGCGAGCTGCGCGACAAGAAGTTCATGCGCATCATCTCGCTCGCGCCGGAGGTGCTGTAATGCCGAAGCTGCTGCATGTGAAGAAGGGTGACCTGGTTCAGGTCATCGCCGGCAAGGACAAGGGTGCCAAGGGTCACGTCATCGCCACCCTCCCCCACGTGGACCGCGTGGTGGTCGAGGGCGTCAACATGATCAAGAAGCACACCAAGGAGACCCACCAGGGTCCGCGCGGCGCCAAGACCGGCGGCGTGCAGTCCATGGAGGCTCCTATCCACGTCTCGAACGTGAAGAAGCTCAAGGACGACAAGCCCGCCGAGAAGAAGGCCGACGAGAAGAAGGCCGACGACGAGACGGGTGAGGACAGCTGATGACTGCGACGACCACTGAGACCGAGCGCCCGACGCCGCGACTCAAGACGAAGTACCGCGAGGAGATCGCGGCCCAGCTTCGCGAGCAGTTCGGCATCGAGAACGTCATGCAGATCCCCGGTCTGACCAAGATCAAGGTCAACATGGGTGTCGGCGAGGCGGCTCGTGACTCCAAGCTCATCGAAGGCGCCGTTCGCGACCTCACCGTGATCACCGGGCAGAAGCCGGCCGTCGTCCGCGCGCGCAAGTCCATCGCCCAGTTCAAGCTGCGCGAGGGCATGCCGATCGGCGCGCACGTCACGCTGCGCGGCGACCGTATGTGGGAGTTCCTCGACCGGCTGCTGTCGCTCGCGCTGCCCCGTATCCGGGACTTCCGCGGTCTGTCGCCCAAGCAGTTCGACGGCAACGGCAACTACACGTTCGGTCTGACCGAGCAGGTCATGTTCCACGAGGTCGACCAGGACAAGGTCGACCGGCCGCGGGGCATGGACATCACGATCGTGACCACCGCGACGAACGACGACCAGGGCCGGGCGCTGCTGAAGCTCCTCGGGTTCCCCTTCAAGGAGGCCTGATCCAATGGCGAAGAAGTCGCTGATCGCCAAGGCGGGGCGCAAGCAGAAGTTCGAAGTCCGGGCGTACACGCGGTGCACGCGTTGTGGCCGGCCGCGCGCCGTCTACAAGAAGTTCGGGCTCTGCCGCGTGTGCTTCCGCGAGATGGCGCACCGGGGCGAGCTGCCCGGCATCACCAAGTCCAGCTGGTAGATACCCTTGGGGGCGGCCTTGAGTCGCCCCTGAGCGGTGCTATCGGCCGCACATATCCAGCAAAGACCAGGACGCTCTCTCGTGGAGCGTCCATGACCGCGCCGAAGGTCCACCGGTAGAGCACTGCTTCACCGACTGGAAACCGCGGCGAGGAAGGCCACTGGCCATGACGATGACCGACCCGATCGCAGACATGTTGACGCGTCTGCGAAACGCGAACTCGGCGTACCACGACAGCGTGACGATGCCGTACTCGAAGATCAAGGCGCACATCGCCGAGATCCTCCAGCAGGAGGGTTACATCCAGGCTTGGGTCGTCGAAGACGCCAAGGTTGGCAAGAACCTCGTGGTGGAGCTCAAGTTCGGCCCTACCCGTGAGAAGTCGCTCGCGGGCCTGCGCCGAGTTTCCAAGCCCGGTCTGCGGGTTTATGCAAAGAAGGACAATCTGCCTCGAGTCCTGGGCGGGCTGGGCGTCGCGATCATCTCGACGTCCGCCGGTCTCATGACCGACAAGCAGGCCGGCAAGCGTGGCGTGGGCGGGGAAGTCCTCGCCTACGTCTGGTAGAGGGGAGGAACACAGCATGTCGCGAATCGGACGGCTGCCCATCCCTGTGCCAAGTGGCGTCGACATCACGATCACCGGTCAGGATGTCCAGGTCAAGGGCCCGAAGGGCACGCTTTCTCACAAGGTCGCGGACCCGATCAAGGTCGACCGCGACGACGACGGCGCCATCGCCGTCAGCCGACCCAACGACGAGAACAAGGTCCGTGCGCTGCACGGCCTGTCCCGGACGCTGATCGCCAACATGGTGCAGGGCGTCACTCAGGGGTACTCCAAGACCCTGGAGATCGTCGGCGTCGGTTACCGCGTTCAGGCCAAGGGCCCGACGCAGCTGGAGTTCGCACTGGGCTTCAGTCACCCGGTCATCGTCGAAGCCCCCGCGGGCGTCACCTTCCGTGTCGACAAGCCGACCCTGTTCCACGTGGACGGCATCGACAAGCAGAAGGTCGGCGAGGTCGCGGCCAACATTCGCAAGTTGCGCAAGCCTGACCCGTACAAGGGCAAGGGCGTGCGTTACCAGGGTGAACAGATCCGCCGCAAGGTCGGAAAGGCTGGTAAGTAGGCATGGCTCCGAAGACTGCGTTCAGCAAGCACACGGCTGCCCGCACCGTCTCGCGGGCCCGCCGTCACCGCCGCGTCCGCAAGAACGTCGTCGGCACGACTGCGCGTCCGCGCCTGGTCGTCAACCGGTCGACCCGTCACATGTTCGTCCAGATCGTGGACGACACCGCCGGCCACACGCTGGTGAGCGCGTCCACCATGGACGCCTCGCTGCGCACGCTGGGGGCGGACAAGACGGAGAAGGCGAAGAAGGTCGGCGAGCTCCTCGCTCAGCGGGCCAAGGAAGCCGGGATCACGGCGGTCGTCTTCGACCGCGGTGGCAACCGCTACGCCGGCCGCATCGCGGCTCTGGCGGACAGCGCTCGCGAAGGCGGGCTCGAGTTCTGATGGCAACTGAGATGAGGAACCACTGATGGCTGCAGCTCCGCGTCGCGGTGGCGGCACCGGTGGCGAGCGGCGTGACCGTCGTGATGATCGCCGCGGTGGCGCCGCTGACAAGGGCGTCTCGTACATCGAGCGTGTAGTGAAGATCAACCGAGTGGCCAAGGTCGTGAAGGGTGGTCGTCGCTTCAGCTTCACCGCCCTCGTCATCGTCGGTGACGGCAACGGCATGGTCGGCGTCGGCTACGGCAAGGCCAAGGAAGTTCCCGCGGCCATCGCCAAGGGCGTCGAAGAGGCGAAGAAGCACTTCTTCAAGGTGCCGCGGATCCAGGGCACCATCCCGCACACCGTGCAGGGTGAGGAGGCGGCCGGTGTCGTCTTCCTGCGTCCCGCCTCGGCCGGTACCGGCGTCATCGCCGGTGGCCCGGTGCGTGCGGTCCTGGAGTGCGCGGGCATCCACGACGTGCTGTCCAAGTCGCTCGGCTCGGACAACCCGATCAACATCGTGCACGCCACCGTGGCGGCTCTGAAGGGCCTCTCGCGGCCCGAGGAGATCGCCGCCCGCCGTGGCCTGCCGATCGAGGACGTGGCTCCGGCCCGGATGCTCAGGGCTCAGCGCGAGGGCATCGCCGAGGCCGCGGCCGCGAAGGCGGTGAGCTAGTCATGGCGCGTTTGAAGATCACTCAAACTCGCTCGAAGATCGGCGGCAAGCAGAACCAGCGTGACTCGCTGCGTTCGCTTGGCCTGAAGCGAATCGGCGACGTCGTCGTCAAGGAGGACCGTCCCGAGATTCGCGGGATGGTCTCCGTGGTGACGCACCTCGTCGAGGTGGAAGAGGTCGACTAGTCATGACTGACAAGGCTCCGCTCAAGATTCACGACCTGCGTCCCGCCCCTGGCTCCAACAAGTCCAAGATCCGCAAGGGTCGTGGCGAGGCGTCCAAGGGTAAGACGGCCGGTCGCGGCACCAAGGGCAGCCGCGCCCGTACGACGGTCCCCCTCGGTTTCGAGGGTGGCCAGGTGCCGCTGCAGAGGCGTCTGCCGAAGCTCAAGGGCTTCTCCAACGCGCTGTTCAAGACGACCTACCAGGTCGTCAACCTGGACAGGCTCGGTGAGCTGTTCCCCGACGGTGGCGATGTCACCGTCGAGACGCTCGTCGCCAAGGGCGCTGTCCGCAAGAACCAGCTCGTGAAGGTGCTCGGCACCGGCGAGATCACCGTCGCGGTCAACGTGCGGGCTCACGCCTTCTCGTCCGCCGCGAAGGAGAAGATCGCCGCGGCCGGTGGCTCCGTTACCGAGCTGTAAGAGCTATTACGAGGCGTGGGGGCTTTGACAAATGCCCCCACGCCCGTAGTGCGTTAGAGTTCGCGAGACGGCAGGCATCTGTCCGGCTCGTCAGACCTAAGACTTGAGATGGCAGATCCCCGCACCATCGCATACTCACACCGCCGTAAAGGCGCGCAGGAGGGACCGTGCTGACCGCGTTTACCCGGGCGTTCCGGACACCGGACCTGCGCAAGAAGTTGCTCTTCACTCTGGGCATCATCGCGCTATTCCGCCTCGGTTCGGTTCTTCCGACTCCGGGAGTTCACGTCCAGAACCTCGCGGCCTGTTTCGATCAGGCCCGTAACGGAGCCGCCGGCAACATCTACGGGATGGTGCAGCTTTTCAGCGGTGGTGCGCTCCTGAAGCTGTCGGTGTTCGCGCTGGGCATTATGCCGTACATCACCGCGAGCATCATTCTCCAGTTGCTCGTCGTGGTGATTCCACGTCTTGAGGCGCTGAAGAAGGAGGGACAGGCCGGTCAGACCAAGATCACGCAGTATACGCGTTATCTGACCATCGGTCTTGCCGTCCTCCAGTCCACCGCCTTCATCGCGCTGGCCCGCACCGGCCAGCTCTTCCCCAACTGCCAGCAGGACGTGCTGCTCGACCCCGACAACATCTTCCAGATCGTCACGATGGTCGTCATCATGACGGCGGGCACGTCGGTGATCATGTGGCTCGGTGAGCTCATCACCGACCGCGGTGTCGGCAACGGCATGTCCATCCTCATCTTCACCCAGGTCGTCGCGGTCTTCCCGTCCGAGCTGGCCAGCATCTTCCAGGCCAACAAGTTCACCTTCACGGTCGTCATGGTCGTGGGCATCTTCATGATCGCCGCGGTCGTCTTCGTCGAGCAGGCGCAGCGCCGCATCCCGGTCCAGTACGCCAAGCGGATGGTCGGGCGCCGGATGTACGGCGGCACGTCTACCTACATCCCGCTGAAGGTCAACCAGGCCGGCATCATCCCGGTGATCTTCGCGTCCTCGCTGCTCTACCTGCCGCAGCTTGTCACCTCGCTCTTCCAGACGACGGACAACGCGGCGATCCGGTGGATCTCGCAGAACCTGGCCACGGGCGACACGCCCATCTACATGGCCACGTTCTTCCTCTTGATCATCTTCTTCACGTACTTCTACGTGTCCATCACCTTCAACCCCACTGAAGTCGCGGACAACATGAAGAAGTACGGTGGGTTCATTCCGGGCATCCGTCCTGGCCGGCCGACGGCTGAATACCTCAACTTCGTGCTCACCCGTCTGACCGCGCCTGGCTCGCTGTACCTGGGGCTGATCTCCATGGTTCCGATCGTCGCGCTGGCGGTGTCGGGAGCGAGCCAGAACTTCCCGTTCGGAGGGACGAGTATTCTGATCATGGTAGGCGTCGGCCTGGACACGGTTAAGCAGATCGAGAGCCAGCTTCAGCAGCGCAACTACGAAGGTTTCCTGCGGTAGTGCGTCTCGTTCTGGTCGGGCCCCCCGGAGCGGGTAAGGGGACACAGGCCCAGTACATCGCATCGAACCTGTCCATCCCGAAGATCTCGACAGGTGACATCTTCCGTGCCAACGTCTCCGGCGGCACGGACCTTGGAAAACTGGCCAAGACGTACATGGACCGTGGCGACCTGGTGCCCGACGAGGTCACCATCGCCATGGTCCGTGACCGGCTCTCGGAGGACGACGCGCAGGACGGTTTCCTGCTCGACGGCTTTCCGCGCAATGTCGCGCAGGCGGAGATCCTGCGCGACATGCTCAAGGACTGGGGTCAGGCTCTTGACCTGGTCCTTGAGCTCGTGGTCGACGACGACGAGGTGGTCAGGCGGCTGGCCGGCCGCCGCACCTGCAGTCAGTGCGGCCGCATCTGGCACGTCGAGTTCGACGACAAGAAGGACGACAAGTGCGACGCGTGCGGGGGCGCGCTGTTCCAGCGTGACGACGACAAGGAGGGGACCGTCAGGCATCGTCTGGAGGTCTACCAGGAGCAGACGGCGCCGCTGGTCTCCTACTACGCCGACGAGGGCATCCTCGTGGGGGTGGACGCCACCGGCCCGGTCGAAGAGGTCACTCAGCGGGCTATGGACGCGATTCGCCCTTTCATGGGGTAGCCGCAGCAGGACCGATTGCGGAGGTGGCACGGGTTTCCGTGCCACCTCGCGGCTATTGTGGGGAATTGGGCTCCCAGGTGGCCCGTTGAGACCCAGGGGGGCTGAAGATGTTCAAGCGGAACAGGCACGGAATCCAGATCAAGTCGCCGGAGCAGCTCGACAAGATGCGGGCGGCCGGTCTGGTGGTCGGGCGCACGCTCGACCTGTTGAAGCGTTCGGTCGAGCCGGGCATGACGCCCCTCGACCTCGACGTCATAGCCGAGAAGGCGATCAGGGACGCGGGGGCGATCCCATCGTTCAAGGGCTACCAGGGCTTCCCCGCCACGATCTGCGCGTCGGTCAACGACGAGGTGGTGCACGGCATCCCGACCGACGCCCGCAAGCTCTGCGAGGGCGACGTGATCTCGATCGACTGCGGCGCCATCCTTGAGGGCTGGCACGGCGACTCGGCCGTCACGGTGCCGGTCGGCGAGGTGGACCCCAAGCTGACGGAGCTCATGCGGGTCACGGAGGAGTCGATGTGGCGCGGCATCGCCGCGCTGACGCCCGGCCGGCACCTGTCCGACATCGGCTACGAGGTGGAGCGGTACGTCAAGTCCCAGGGCCGCTTCGGCATCCCCCAGGAGTACGGAGGCCATGGCATCGGCACCGAGATGCACATGGACCCGTGGATCGCCAACCACGGCAAGCCGGGCCGGGGCCCGATGCTGGAGGAGGGCATGTGCCTGGCGATCGAGCCCATGGTCAACCTGGGCACCGACCGCACGCGCGTGCTGTCCGACGACTGGACCGTGGTAACGATCGACGGCAAGCAGTCCGCACACTTCGAACACAGCGTTGCCGTGACACATAATGGTCCTTGGGTGCTAACCGCTCTAGATGGGGGCGAAGAGCGCCTGGCCGAGTTGCGTACGTAAGAGCTTTTTCTAGGCGGGAGTGGACCGGGATGGCCAACAGCCCCGAGATGCGTGCGTCCGACTCCGATCGCGACCGGGTGGCTGCCGTCCTCCGCGAGCACACCGCGCAGGGCCGGATCACGATGGACGAGTTCAACGACCGGCTCGAACAGCTCTATACGAGCAAGACCTATGGTGAGCTGGCCAAGCTGACGACCGATCTGCCCGACGTGGACATGCGCCACCTGCCGGTCAAGGCCACCCCCAAGCCGGCCGCCAAGTCCGGGATGCATCCCGGCATGCGGGCGGCCTGGGGCGCGTGGGCCACGGCCAGCAGTATCAACTGGGTCATCTGGTTAATCGTGAGCGTTTCGTCGGACCACTTCATCTACCCGTGGCCGCTGTGGGTGATGGGCCCGTGGGGCGTGGTGCTGCTGATGAGCACCATCTTCGGGAGCGGGCCGTCCAAGCGCCGCTAGCGCTGTGTGCACTTGTGCACTGTGTGCATTCGTGCGCAGTCCGGATATAGCCGGATTCGTAACGTGAGGCGTGTCGGGAACACGACTCACGGAGGAACCAAAATGCGCAAGATCCTTGCTGCGGCCGCTGTCGCCGGTTCGATGGCCCTCACCGGTCTCGCCGTCGCCCCCGCCGCCCAGGCGGCCACCGTCACGACCGCCTCGTCCGCCTCGACGTCGAACTGGGGTGTCTACCACTCCAGCAACAACAAGGCGCACACCTACGGCAAGACCTGGAAGAAGAACGGCAAGCTCTACACCCACTGGTACGGCAAGGAGTCCACGTCCAAGAAGGGCTACGTGTGGTTCCGGTACACCTACAAGAGCGGTGGCGGGAGTAAGCGGGTCTACTCCTGGAACGGGTCGGCCAACGCCCAGTTCAGCCTCAAGAACGTCAAGCGGCTGTACACCTACACCTGCTGGGGCGGCCAGTTCAAGTACTGCGGCTCGGAGCACCGCATCTACTAAGAGCTTCATCCCCTCAAGGCCCGCCGGGACCTCTCCCTCGGCGGGCCTTCTCGTGTGTCGTTCGTGGCGTGTCCCGAGCGGGAGTGAGCGTGGGGTAGACTCTTACATGGTTGTGTCAGGACACCTGGCACGCGTTTCGCGTTTTAGTCTCAGGTGTCGTACACTCCTTAGTCGGCTCACTATGACTCATCACGCGTCGGCGATCTTGATCGCCGCTCTCTTCGAGGCGTGGGGTCGCGGCTGCTTAGTGAACCGGAGCCTCAGACGATCGATCAGTGAAACGCGAGGAATTTTGGCCAAGAAAGACGGCGCCATCGAGATCGAGGGCACTGTGGTCGAGTCGCTCCCGAACGCCATGTTCCGGGTGCAGCTCGACAACGGCCATAAGGTCCTGGCCCATATCAGCGGGCGGATGCGGATGCACTACATCCGAATCCTGCCGGATGACCGGGTAGTCGTTGAACTGAGCCCCTACGACCTCAGTCGTGGGCGGATCGTCTACCGATACAAGTAAGACGTCTGAGGAACACGAAGGACAATGAAGGTAAAGCCGAGCGTCAAGAAGATCTGCGACAAGTGCAAGGTGATCCGCCGGCACGGTCGCGTCATGGTGATCTGCGACAACCTGCGCCACAAGCAGCGCCAGGGCTAGTCGCCGCAAGGCTCCTCCGAGTCCGCCCCGTCAGGGAGCGGGCTCGACGCATGAGGAGCCTGAAGTCAGCAATCGCGTCTTACACCTGACGAAGCGGGCCTTTCGGGGCCTGAACCGTTCAGGAGACCCCCGGTCGGAGGCCGGGGCCCTCACCCCGGGCATTGGGGAGGGGTAGTGAGGCGCAAGACCTCCGCCAAAAGAAGGAGAATGCCCGACCATGGCTCGCCTGGTTGGCGTCGACCTCCCCCGCGAGAAGCGGCTGGAGATCGCTCTCACCTACATCTACGGAATCGGCCGCACCCGCGCCCTGGAGATCCTCCAGGCCACGGGCGTCAGCGGCGACCTCCGCGTGCACCAGCTCTCCGACACTGAGCTCGTCCCGATGCGTGACTACATCGAGGCGAACTACAAGATCGAGGGTGACCTGCGCCGCGAGGTCCAGGCCGACATCCGCCGCAAGATCGAGATCGGTTGCTACCAGGGCATCCGGCACCGCAAGGGCCTTCCGGTCCACGGTCAGCGCACGCAGACCAACGCGCGCACCCGTAAGGGCAAGAAGAAGACCGTCGCCGGCAAGAAGAAGCCCGGTAAGAAGTAGTCCACGCAGCCGCGGGACCGAACACCTCAGGAGTGAAGGCAAAGGATGCCTCCTAAGAGCCGCCAGGGTGCGCCCAAGAAGGTGCGCCGCAAGGAAAAGAAGAACGTCGCTCACGGGCACGCCCACATCAAGAGCACGTTCAACAACACGATCGTCTCGATCACCGACCCTTCGGGCAACGTGATCTCCTGGGCCAGCGCCGGCCACGTGGGTTTCAAGGGCTCCCGTAAGTCCACCCCGTTCGCCGCTCAGATGGCCGCCGAGAACGCCGCTCGCCGTGCCATGGAGCACGGAATGCGCAAGGTTGACGTCTTCGTCAAGGGTCCCGGCTCCGGCCGTGAGACCGCGATCCGCTCGCTGCAGGCCACCGGCCTCGAAGTGGGCTCGATCCAGGACGTCACCCCGGTTCCGCATAACGGTTGCCGTCCGCCGAAGCGCCGCCGCGTCTGACCCCCAGGAGATAGTGAGAAATGGCTCGTTACACGGGCGCGGACTGCAAGCTCTGCCGTCGCGAGAAGACCAAGCTCTTCCTCAAGGGCAGCAAGTGCGAATCCGCTAAGTGCCCCATCGAAATCCGTCCTTACCCTCCGGGTGAGCACGGTCGCGGACGTCCCAAGGAGTCCGAGTACCAGCTTCAGCTTCGTGAGAAGCAGAAGACCCGCCGCATCTACGGCGTCCTCGAGAAGCAGTTCCGCAACTACTACGAGGAGGCCGCGGGCAAGAGCGGCAAGTCGGGTGAGGTGCTGCTCCAGATCCTGGAGAGCCGTCTCGACAACGTCGTCTACCGCGCCGGTTTCGCCCAGTCGCGTGACGCGGCCCGCCAGCAGGTGCGCCACGGCCACATTCTGGTGAACGGCCACAAGGTGGACATCCCGTCCTACCGCGTGCGCGAGCACGACATCATCGAGGTGCGCGAGACCAAGCGCAACCTGCTGCCCTACGAGGTCGCTCGGGCGACCGCGGGCGAGCGCACGGTTCCGCCGTGGCTCGGCGTCGTGCCCGAGAAGCTTCGCGTCCTGGTGCACCAGCTGCCGGTTCGCCAGCAGATTGACACCCAGGTCCAGGAGCAGCTCATCGTCGAGTACTACTCCAAGTAGTCACTCGTTCGTTTAGTTCGGGTACGTCACGGCGTACCCGAACTAAACTGTTTAACGGAGTGGCGTCATATAGCGGGCGCCACACGAAAAGGGGAGTTCCCACACATGCTGATCGCTCAGCGTCCGACTCTTCTCGAAGAGTCGATCGACGACACCCGGTCCCGATTCGTCATCGAGCCGCTGGAGCCGGGCTTCGGCTACACCATCGGCAACTCGCTGCGCCGCACGCTGCTGTCGTCCATTCCGGGCGCGGCCGTGACGAGCATCCGCGTCGAGGGCGTGCTGCACGAGTTCTCGACCGTTCCCGGGGTCAAGGAAGACGTCACCGACATCATCCTCAACCTCAAGGAACTGGTCGTCTCCTCCGAGCACGACGAGCCGGTCGTGATGTACCTGCGCAAGCAGGGCCCGGGTGAGGTCACCGCCGCCGACATCGCGCCCCCGGCCGGTGTCGAGGTGCACAACCCCGAGCTGCGCATCGCCACGCTCAACGGCAAGGCGAAGCTGGAGATGGAGCTGACCGTCGAGCGCGGTCGCGGCTACGTCTCCGCCGCGCAGAACAAGCAGCCGGGCCAGGAGATCGGCCGCATTCCGATCGACTCGATCTACTCCCCGGTGCTCAAGGTCACGTACAAGGTCGAGGCGACCCGAGTCGAGCAGCGTACCGACTTCGACCGTCTCATCCTCGACGTCGAGACCAAGCCCGCGATGAAGCCCCGCGACGCGGTGGCCTCCGCCGGCAAGACGCTCGTCGAGCTCTTCGGCCTGGCCCGTGAGCTCAACGTCGAGGCCGAGGGCATCGACATCGGCCCGTCGCCGACCGACGCCGCCCTGGCCGCCGACCTGGCGCTGCCGATCGAGGAGCTGAACCTGACCGTTCGCTCCTACAACTGCCTCAAGCGCGAGGGCATCCACACCGTGGGTGAGCTCGTCGCTCGCAGCGAGCAGGACCTGCTCGACATAAGGAACTTCGGCGCCAAGTCGATCGAAGAGGTCAAGCAGAAGCTGCACGAGATGACGCTGGCGCTCAAGGACTCCCCGCCCGGGTTCGACCCGAGCGCGGTGGCCGGCGGCGGCTACGACGACGACGACAGCGCCTACGTCGAGACCGAGCAGTACTGATCCTCGCGCCGCCCGGAGCCTGCTCCGGACGGCGCCGGCGTGAACGTAACGGTGTCGCGGAACAGCCGTGACGCCGGCCCGACCCCGGTACCTGGTACGGCCGGGGCGGGTTAACCCACAAGGAGCGATGAAATGCCCAAGCCCACCAAGGGTGCACGTCTTGGCGGCAGCCCGGCGCACGAGCGGCTGATCCTGGCGAACCTCGCCACCGATCTGTTCCGCCACGGCAAGATCCGCACCACCGTGACCAAGGCCAAGCGCCTTCGCCCGGTGGCGGAGCGCCTGATCACCAAGGCGAAGAAGGGCGACATCCACAACCGTCGCCAGGTCCTGGCCATCGTCAAGGACAAGGGCGTGGTTCACCACCTCTTCACCGACCTCGCGGTGACGTTCGCGGAGCGTCCCGGTGGCTACACCCGGATCACCAAGATCGGTGCGCGTAAGGGCGACAACGCCCCGATGGCGGTCATCGAGCTGGTGACCGAGCCGCTGAACGCCGTCACGACCCGCCGCACCGAGGCTCCGGCCGCCGCCCCGGCGCCCGCCGCCGAGGAGACCGAGGAGACCCCGGCCGAGGCTCCCGAGGCCGCCGCCGAGGAGAGCACCGAGGCTTCTTCGGAGACCGAGGCCCCCGAGGCCGAGGCTCCCAAGGCTGAGTCGAAGAAGGACGAGGCCTGATCTTTCAGGCTGGTTGAAACGGGCCCGGACCCCTGACGGGGGTTCGGGCCCTTTCCGTTTCTAGGAGGATCATCGTGGTACGGCTCCGCCTCGACCTCGCGTACGACGGGACCGACTTCTCCGGATGGGCCAAGCAGCCCGCGCGCCGGACGGTTCAGGGCGAGATCGAGCAGGCGCTCGGGCGGATCCTGCGTCTCGGCGGGCCGGCGGAGCTGACCGTGGCCGGCCGTACCGACGCAGGGGTGCACGCGCGCGGGCAGGTCGCGCACGTGGACGTGCCGGACGGAGCACTGGCCGAGCTCGACGGGAACCGGGGGCCGCTGGGCGTCGATGAGCGGCTCGCTGCGCTGGTGCGACGGCTCGGCGGTGTCCTGCCGCCGGACGTAAGGATTTATCGGGTCTCGGTGGCTTCTGAGGGCTTTGACGCCCGGTTCTCGGCCATGTTCCGGCGGTACGCGTACCGGGTGAGCGACGCGGTGGGCGGCGTCGACCCGCTGCGGCGGCGCGAGGTGGTCTGGCACAACCGGCCGCTGGACCTGGGCGCGCTGAACGCGGCGGCGGCCCGGCTGCTCGGCGAGCACGACTTCGCGGCCTTCTGCAAGAAGCGTGAAGGCGCGACCACGATCAGGGAGCTGCAGCGGCTGGACTGGGTACGCGAGCCCGGCGGGATGCTGGTGGCGACCGTCGTGGCGGACGCCTTCTGTCACTCGATGGTGCGGGCGCTGATCGGCTCGCTGCTGGCCGCCGGTGACGGGCGCCGGCCGGTGGAGTGGCCGGGGGAGGTGCTGACGCGGGCCGTACGCGACTCGGGGGTGCACGTGGCGCCCGCGCACGGGCTGTGCCTGGAGGAGGTCGGCTATCCGGCGGCGGCCGCACTCGCCGCGCGGGCCGAGGCCACGCGGCGGGTGCGGACGCTCTCAGCCCTTGGTGACGCGGCGCTCGAGGACGAGTGAGGTCTGGTCGCGGAACGCCCCGCTGACCTTGGGCAGCGTCTTCTCCTTTGAGTCAGGGGTGTGGCCGTCGGCGTGGGTGGCGTAGCTGAAGACGATGTAGCGGCCCCAGACCATGCCCGCCGCGTAGCCGCCCGCGATGTGCACGCGCTCGCCTCCGCTGCCTGCCGCGCCCGGGAGGGGGCGGAACCAGATGTTGCGGCCGAGGTTCTTGGCCTGGTCGGCGCCGGCCGCCGCCTCCTTGGTCGGCAGGACGGCTATGCCGGTGGTGACGGCGTAGTGGCGCTTGCTGTCGACGTATGTGGCTCGGAGCACCCGCGTGCACTTCTGCGCCTTCAGCGCGTCCGCGAACGCTCCGGTGGCGGCCTTGTCGCAGCTCGTCTCCATGTGGGCCTTGACCCGGGTGAACGTCGTGCCCGCCGCGCTGACCTTCTTCTTCGGGAACGCCTCCGACAGTGACAACTTCTGCGGGTCGGTCTGCTCGGAGTTGAGCACGGACGTGCCGCTGGCGTCGGGGGGCGGGGTGGCGGCCGGCTCGGCGGAAGGTGGTGGCGACGTGGTGGCGCGGGTGGCGGCCGTGGTGGGGGCGGGGGGGCTCACGGCCTGGTAGGCGAAGAAGCCGCCGGTGGCCACGCCTGCCAGGGCCAGGGCGCCGAGGGTGACGAACAGGGCTCGTCTGCTTCTGCCCGGCGGGGTGGGGGGTGGGGGCGGGGTCTGGAACGGGGGTTGTTTGAACGCTCCCGGAGGGAAGGCTGGGCTGCCGCCTGGGGGGAGTTCGAGGGGGGTCGTGGGCTTATGTCCCCACGTGTCTCTGGGGAAAGGGAGCTCGGGCAGTTTGTCACCGGTTGCGGGGGTGGGGGGCCAGACGGGTATGTCGCCTGGCTCTGGCGGGTGGGACGTGGGGTGGGGGTCGAAGTGGTGGGGTGGCTGGGTGCCTTCTTGGGGGGGTGCGACGGGGGCTGAGAGGGGGGTGGTGCGGGGTCGTGGCGAGGGGCCCTGCTGGGCGGTGGGTGCCGGGTTCGGCTGGGTCTCGCCAGGGTGCGTGGTCCCGTGCTCCTGGGTGTCTGGGCGCTCGGTCGCCGGCGCGGTCGTGGTGGGGAGCGGGGTGGTGGGTGCGGTCGGACCGTAGTGCGGGGTGGTGGGGGTGGTTGCGCCGTGGTGCGGGGTGGTGGGTGCGGTTGCACTGGGGTGGGGGGTTGCGGGCGCGGTCGTGGTGGGGAGCGGGGTGGTAGGTGCGGTTGCACCGTAGTGCGGGGTGGTGGGTGCGGTTGCGGTGGGGTGGGGGGTTGCCGGCGCGGTCGTGGTGGGAAGCGGGGTGGTGGGTGCGGTCGCACCGTAGTGCGGGGCCGTGGGGGCGGCTGGGTAGGGCGTGTCTGAGCGGGCTGTGTCCCGTTTGGCGGCTTCTGGGTCGAAATAGTGGGCCGGGCGGGGGAAGCCTTCTGGGTTTGTGGCGTTCGGGTCGAAGCGTGGCGCAGTGTCCGGGTCGTCGGGTTCGGCGACCAGTTCGCCTGTGGCGGCCGGCCAGGTCGGCATGGCGTGCGGGTCCGTGACGGGTTGCGGCCACACCTGCATGCCCGCGGCGGCGGCGGTGAACGCCGGTGGCGGCTCCCAGGGCGGCGCGCCGGGCACCACCGGCGTCCCCGGCCAGGGGGCAGGTTGCTGCTCCTCGGACCGGCTCTGGCCGGCGGTCTGCGGGTGATCTGCCCAGCCCCGGTCGGCTCGCAGGTGGCCGGGGCGCGTGAGGTCGTCGTCCTGGGAGCCTGTCAGGCCCTGGTCGGCCTGCGGCCAGCCGGCCGGGGGGTGGTCCCCTCGCGGCCTCTCGGTCATGGAGTGGTCCCCTCGCGCCCATTCGGTGTGCGGGCCGCCGCTGTGCGGGCGGTCGCTTGAGGACCATTCGGTGTGCGGGCCGCCGCTTGAGGACCATTCGGTGTGCGGGTCGCTGCTGTGCGGGCCGTCGTCGGTTGAGGACCGTGCTGCGTGCGGGTCGTCGTGTGCGTGCAGGGCGTCGTCGGCGAACCAGTCGTAGGGTGCGACATCGTCCTCGTACACCTCCCACGGCTGTGCGGCGGCGCCCCACCCGGACGGCTGCCCGGCGTCCGGCGGGCCGGGTGGCGATCCTTGGCTGACGGGTATGACAGGCCGCCCCTCGGCGCCTGCCTCCGGCGAAGGAGGGGTCGCCGATGGAACGTCTCGTCCGTTGGTCTGGCCGAAGCTCGGCGGTGGCGTCGCGGGTGCGGCCGAGCTGTCGGCCTCCCCGCGACCGTGCTCAGACCCGGGTTCCTGGCCACGCATAGGGGGAGCCTAGCGAGAGAGGCGAGATCGTTATGTCGGTATGGGCGTTCCCAGAAGGATCCGGCATCCCGTTTGGGGGGTAAACGGGTACAAAGCCGGTTTCGCTAGAGGGGACTGCCGGTCAGGGTGCGGTTGTCCAGGGCCTTGAAGACGGTGGCCTTGGTGATGTCGTCCATGGCGGCGAAGAGCTGCTTGGAGCCCTTGCTGTCCGGCTTCGTGCCGTCCTTGTTCTGGAACCAGACCATGATCGCGTAGTGGCCGTGCGTCCAGATCTTGGCGCCGCCGCTGCCCGAGCCGAGCAGCTTGGTGACACTGTCCTTACCCGCCAGGGGCTTCACATAGTTCGTCGTGTCGCCGGCTTTGGCCACCTTGCCGGCGGTCTTGCTGGTCGTGAGGTTGGCCACGCCGACCGTGCCGATCACCTTGCCGGCCTTGTCGCGGAAGCTGGCGCGTACGAGCTGGTTGCACTTGCCGGACTTGAGCGCCTTCTGCAGCGTGCTGCCCAGGGCGCCGTCGGCGCACTTCTTGTCCTTGGTGGTGATCGTCATCTCGTAGTCGCGGCCGGAGACTTTGATCTTCTTCTTGGAGCCGAAGACCTCCTTGACCGTGATCGGATCGGGGTCCGTCGAGCGGTCGGTGGCGAAGCCGTACTTGCCGGGCGGGGCCGACGGCAGCGGCGCGGAGGTCGCGCGGGTGGACTCGGCCGCGGTGGGGTCGGCGCCGCCGGCGTTCCACATCAGGGCGAGGCCGCCGCCGAGCAGGGCCAGCGTGGCGACTCCGCCGAGCGCGAACCAGAGCGGGGCGCGCGAGGTCCGGCCCTCGTCGTACGGGCTCCACCCCACCTTGCTCTGCTGGGGCTGGGGCGCCTTCTCGGTGGCGGCATCGGCTTCGGGGGCGTCGTCGCCGCGTTTCCTGCGGGAGCGGCGGGACTGCTTGTCGGGATCCTGGGGCTGGCCGGGCCCGCCGGCCGGGGGCTGAGCGGGGTTCGACATCCCGTAGGGCGCCGCGCCCTGGGGGCTGTTGCCGCCCCCGCCGAAGGACGAGCCGCCGCCCTGGCCGAAGGACGAGCCCCCGCCCTGCGGGCCCGGCCCGTTCGGGCCCTGGGCGCCAGGCCCGAACATCGAGCCGCCGCCCTGCGGGTTGTTGCCCGGCCCTTGGGGGCCGTTGCCCTGGGGGCCGGGTTCGAAGAACGAACCGCCCTGGGAGTTGCCGCCGGCGGCGGCGAAGGCGGATCCGCCTGGAGAGCCGTTCTGGGAGCCGTTGCCCCCATCGAAGAGGGAACCGCCCGTGCCCTGAGAGCCGTTGCCCATCCCGAAGGGGGCACCGCCCGGCTCCTGGGGTGCTCTCCCCATGCCGTAAGGCGCGCCGCCCGTGCCGTTTTCACGTTCCTCGGGAAAACCCATGCGGCGACATTACCGTGATGTTCGTCATTGGGTTCCGAAGTCCTGGGTCCACCATGGGCCGCCGGGGCCCGCCGCGACGCCGACGCCGATGGACTTCAGGCGGCAGTTCAGGATGTTCCCGCGGTGGTCGGGGTTGTCCAGCCAGCCGCGTACGGCCGCTTCTGAGCTGCTGTAACCGGCGCCGATGTTCTCCGCGGCGCCGAAGCGGTAACCGGCGCGCTCCATCCGGTCCCAGGGGGACCCCCCGTCGGGGGAGTTGTGCGCGAGCAGCCCGGTGCGGGCCATCTCCAGGGAGTGCGCCCGCGCCGAGTCGGTCAGGCGGCTGTCCACCCGGAGCGGCCCGCAGCCCTTCCTGGCCCTGGCCTCGTTGGTGAGGGTGACGACCGCGGGGGCCAGGCCCCCGATCACCCGCACGCCGTCGAGATGGTCGGTGAGCACCGCGGGATCGTCCTGCGAGTTGAACCCGGAGATCTGGTCCTGGGCGGTCTTGGACGGCTTGGGCGTGCTCCTGCCGCGCGGGACGGTGGAGGTCGTGAGCTTCCTGGGGATGCGTTCGGCCTGCGGCTGCGCCTTTCTGACGGCCGTGGGGGCCGGGTTGGCCGTGGCGGCGGCGGGCGGGGCGGTCTCGTTCAGGTAGACGTGGGGGGTCGGCTCGGCGTCGTCGGTCAGCCGGCCGATCAGCACGCCCGTGAACAACACCGTCAAGAGGCAGGCCAGCACGCCCAGGTGACTCCGGCGCCGAGCGCCCTGCTGGGTTTGCCGGGTGTGAGAGTTCCGCCACATACCGCCGTCAACGATAGGGATGTCTGGTCCTGTGAAAGAAGAGGTCCCAGGGAAACGAAATGGAACCGTTCTGCGTCGGGTAGACTGACCGAGCGTTACCGGTCTTTTGACCTGTCCGCCTTCGGGCGGGTAACGTAGTCGTCTGTTGTGTGCATAGGTCCAGCGTGACCAATGCGCGGCGCGTCCGGCGTCATCTCCCATATCGAGGAGACGGGTACGGGACGTCGTGTGCCCGCACCGACCGACAAATGTTGCTGTCACATCCGACAGCGCCGAAGACGCGAGCATAAAGAAGGCTACGACCGTGCGCACGTACTCACCGAAGCCCGCCGACGTCCAGCGTCAGTGGTACGTCATCGACGCGACCGATGTCGTGCTGGGCCGGCTGGCCAGCCACGTCGCGATCCTGCTCCGCGGCAAGCACAAGCCGATCTTCGCCAATCATGTCGACACCGGTGACTTCGTCGTCATCATCAACGCCGACAAGATTGCGCTGACCGGTAACAAGCGTGAGCAGAAGAAGGCGTACCGCCACTCGGGCTACCCGGGCGGTCTGCGTTCCGTCAGCTATGGCGAGCTCATGGACAAGCGGCCCGACAAGGCAGTGGAGAAGGCCGTCAAGGGCATGCTCCCGAAGAACTCCCTCGGCCGGAAGATGGCCAAGAAGCTCAAGGTCTACGCGGGTTCTGAGCACCCGCACCAGGCCCAGCAGCCGGTGCCGTTCCAGATCACCCAGATCGCCCAGTAGTAGTTCGCGAAAGATTCAGAGGAGAACCGTGGCTGAGCCCACCGGTGTCGAGACGGTCGTTGAGACGGCTGAGCTGGAGGAGACCTCCAGCGAGGAGTTCCCTTCCGAGTACACCACCGAGTCCACCGCCAGCGCTGACGCTCCCGTGCGCAAGCCCGTCACGACGGGCAACTCGTACGGCACCGGCCGCCGTAAGGAGTCGATCGCCCGCGTGCGCATCGTCCCCGGCACCGGCAAGTGGACGATCAATGGCCGAACGCTGGACGGCTATTTCCCCAACAAGGTCCACCAGCAGATCGTCAACGAGCCCTTCGTGGTGCTCGGTGCCGAAGAGGCGTTCGACGTCATCGCGCGCATCGACGGCGGCGGTGTGACCGGTCAGGCCGGCGCGCTGCGCATGGGTCTGTCCCGCGCCCTCGCGGTGCTGGACGTCGAGGTCAACCGCCCGCCGCTGAAGAAGGCCGGCTTCCTCACCCGTGACGCCCGCGCCACGGAGCGGAAGAAGTACGGCCTCAAGAAGGCCCGCAAGGCTCCGCAGTACAGCAAGCGCTAAGTTGGCGCGCCTTTTCGGCACCGACGGGGTACGTGGGGTCGCTGGTCGCGACCTCACGGCCGAGCTCGCCATGGACCTCGCGGTCGCGGCGGCTCATGTCCTCGGCGATGCGGGCGCGTTCGCCGCTACCGGACGTCGTCCGGTAGCGGTCGTGGGCCGGGACCCGCGTGCCTCGGGAGAGTTTCTCGAGGCCGCAGTGGTCGCCGGCCTCGCGGCGTCTGGAGTGGATGTGCTGCGCCTCGGCGTGCTGCCCACCCCGGCCGTCGCCCACCTCACCGCCGCGCTCGGCGCCGACCTCGGCGTCATGTTGTCGGCGTCGCACAACCCGGCGCCGGACAACGGCATCAAGTTCCTGGCCCGCGGCGGCTTCAAGCTGTCCGACAAGGTCGAGGACGAGATCGAGCGGCGGCTGGGCGAGGAGTGGAGCTTTCCGGTCGGCTCGGCCGTAGGCCGCGTGCGCGACGCGTACGGTGAGGCCGACCGTTACATCTCCCACGTGCTGACCACCATGAACGCGGCCCTCGACGGCCTGTCGATCGTGGTCGACTGCGCTCACGGCGCCGCCCACATGGTGGCTCCCGAGGCGCTGGTGCGCGCGGGCGCCAGGGTCGAGGCCATCGGCGCTCGGCCCGACGGCCTGAACATCAACTCGGGCCTCGGCTCCACCCATCTGGACAAGCTCCAGCAGGTGGTCGTGTCGCGCGGGGCGGACCTGGGCGTGGCCTACGACGGAGACGCCGACCGCTGCCTGGCGGTCGACCACACCGGTGCGGTCATCGACGGCGACCACATCATGGCCATCCTGGCCGCCGCCATGCACGGCGAGGGGCTGCTGCGCAAGGACACCGTGGTCGCGACCGTGATGTCCAACCTGGGCTTCAAACTGGCCATGAGCGGCGCCGGCATCAACGTGGTGGAGACCGCGGTGGGCGACCGCTACGTGCTGGAGCGCATGAAGTCCGACGGCTACAACCTGGGTGGTGAACAGTCGGGCCACGTCATCATGCTCGACCACGCCACCACGGGCGACGGCCTGCTCACCTCGCTGCATCTGCTGGGCGTGGTGGCCAAGTCGGGCGTGCCGCTGAAGGAGCTGGCCGCGGTGATGACGCCGCTGCCGCAGATCCTGATCAACGTCAAGGGCGTGGACCGGGCCAAGGCATCCGTGCCCGAGCTCGTCGCCGCCGTGGCCGTCGCCGAGGCGGAGCTCGGGGAGACCGGGCGGGTGCTGATCAGGCCGAGCGGGACCGAGCCGATGATCAGGGTGATGGTCGAGGCCGCTTCGGAGGAGCACGCCAACCTGGTCGCGGGGCGGCTCGCCGACGTGGTGCGGACGGCCTGCGTCTAAGTTTTTTTGTCGAAGGGGTACGGCCATACGGTCGTACCCCTTCGTCATGTCCTGCGGCTATTCGTCCCCGGTCAGCGAGAACGCCCGGAGCCGGAGACTGGCCCACAGGACGCCGCCGACGGTGACCACGATCAGGGCGGGCACGGCGAAGCCCAGCGAGACGTCCGTCTTGAGGAACGGCGAGCTGGTGAACTGGTCGGCGATCACCTGGCCCCAGTGCTGGATCGAGAACTTGCGCGCCCCCGGGATGAAGCCCCCCACCAGGCTCTCCCAGACCAGCGCGTAGATGACGCCGATCGTGACCGCGTGCCTGGTGATGACGCCGAGCAGCAGGAAGACCGCGGCGTACGCGATGCCGGCCACCAGGACGCCCACCGCGAAGCCCAGGGCGATGCCGTCCTCGTCGCGGATGAGCAGCCAGGCCGCGATGTAGGTCGGGACGGCCGCGAACACCGCCAGCAGCGTGGCCGCCACCAGGAACTTCGTCTGGGCGATGACCGGGCGGGAGATCGGCTTGGACATCAGGTGGATGATCGTGCCGTCGTCGATCTCCGGGGCGATGACGCCGGTGCCGGCGATCAGGCCGAGCAGCGGCAGCATGGTGCCGATCGCGAAGCCCTGCAGGAGCAGCACGGCCGAGCGCTGGTCGGCGCTGCCCACCAGGCGCAGCAGCACGGCCAGGCCGATCAGGGCCAGCGGGAGCAGGATGAGCAGGATGATGCGGCGGCGGCCGAGCAGAGAGCGGTAAGTAATGCCCGCTACGACGGTATTCATGGCCTCACTCCGTTCGGCGACTCGGTCGCCCGATGCCGCCACCTTCCTCCGCTCTGGTCGCTTCGCTCCCGCCGCTCCTCCAGGTGGCGGCACTCCCTCGTGGTATTCATCAGGTGCTCCTGGTGATCAGGTAGGAGAAGACGCTCTCCAGGTCTTCGTCCGCCGGGGAGACCTGGTGCAGGTGCACGCCTTCGGCCTGGGCGACGCGGGGCAGGAGCCGGGCGAAGCGGCGGAACTCGGTGGCCTGGACCTCCAGGCCGTCCGGGCGCAGCGTGATGCCGCCGGCCGAGTTGTCGCGGATGAGGGCGGCGGCCAGCTTCCGGTCGTCCGAGGAGCGGATCAGGAACAGGTGGGGCCGGTCCGTCATCAGCCGCCGGATCTCCCGGAAGTTCCCCGAGGCCGCGTGCCGCCCGGCGACCAGCACCTCGATCTGCTGGGCGACCCGCTCGACCTCCTCCAGGATGTGGGAGCTGAACAGGATCGTCTTGCCCGCCGTGCCCATGGCCCGGATCAGGTCCATCAGGTGCATACGCTGGCGCGGGTCCATGCCGTTGAACGGCTCGTCCAGCAGCAGCACGGGCGGGTCGTGGACGAGGGCCGCGGCCACCTTGACGCGCTGGCGCATGCCCTTGCTGTACGTCTCCACCCGGCGGTCCTTGGGCCCCTCCATCTCGACGGTGGCCAGCGCCTTGCGGGCGGCTTCGTCGGGGTCGGAGAGGCCGTGGAGACGGGCGGCGGACAGGACGAACTGCCAGCCGGTGAGGAAGCCGTACACGCCCTCCCGCTCCGGAACTAGGCCGATATTTCGGTAAATCTGGTGGTTCTTCCAGACCTGGACGCCGTCCAGCGTGACGGTGCCGCCCGACGGCGGCAGGAAGCCGGCCATCATGTGCAGGAGCGTCGACTTGCCCGCGCCGTTGGGGCCGAGCAGGCCCGTGACGCCCGGGCCGATCGTCATCGTCACGTCGTTGACGGCCACCACGTTGCCGTACCAGCGCGAGACCTGGGAAAGCTCGATCTTCACTGCGAGGCCGCCTTCCGGTAGCGCAGCGCGAGCGCGAACACGCCGGCGACGACCAGCACGACCAGGATCGCGGCCGAGGCGGGGCCGTTGGGGTAGGGGCTGCTCTCGATGGAGTGCGGCGGGGTGCCGAACAACCACGACTGCACCGAGTCGACCAGCCAGAACGGGTTCAGCAGCCACGCCCAGGCGGCCCCCGACTCGTTGCCCGTCGAGGCCAGCGAGGCGTAGACCACCGGGACCGAGGCGGACGACAGCAGGTAGACCACGATCACCGAGGCCACGCCGAGCCCGCGCCGCGGCGTGAACGAGGCCAGCGCCAGCCCGAACGCCGACAGCAGCACCGCCAGCGCCAGCGTCATGACCAGGGCGCCGACGTATTCGCCGGTGGCCGGGGAGCCGGGCATGTCGACGACCAGCTCGCCCACGTAGATCAGCGTGAGCGGCACCGCCACCAGCAGGAACAGCGCGACGGTCATGGCCGTGACCTTGGCGGCGACGTACTCGGTGACCGAGACGGGGCGTGACAGGTAGAGAGGCAGCACGCGGTGGCGCAGGTCGGGGGCGACCACCGTGGGCGCCTGCGAGGCCAGGAAGGTCGCTATCACGGCCTGCATGACGACCGCGAACCCGCTGTAGGCGATGCCGCGCTGCCGGGCCAGGGCCATGATGGCGATGGTCACCACGGCGGGCAGCAACATGATGGTGGCCAGGGCGAACGGCATGATCTTGCTGCGGGCGGTGCGCCCGAGGCCGAAGATGCCGCGCAGGCTGTGCACGGCCAGCGCCCTGGTCGCGTAGCCGCGGCCGAGCCGCGGCCCCTCGTAGTGCCGATAGCCGATGTCGTAAATCTCAGACATTTGCCGTCTCCTCCCTGAAGACGTCCTCGATGCGGTGACGTCCTTGTTCGAGGCGGATCAGGCAGAGGTCCAGGTCCACGGCGGCGTCACGGATCGCGTCGAACGTCTCGGGGCCGAGCACCTTGACCACGAGCAGGCGGCCCTGCCGCGAGACGGTCTGCCCCTGCTCGGTCAGCCGGGCGGCCAGCGGCTCGGTGCCCTCGTCGACCTCGACCGTGACCGTCTGCGTGGCCTGGGTGAACTCGGCGATCGCCGAGGAGCGCAGCAGCCGCCCGGCGTCGATGACGATCACGTGGTCGCAGATGCGCTCCAGCTCCCCCAGCAGGTGGGAGGTGACGAGCACGCTGATGCCGAACTCGGTGCCGATGCGCCGGATCAGCGCCAGCATCTCGTCGCGGCCCCGCGGGTCGAGGCCGTTGGTGGGCTCGTCCAGAAAGATCAGTTTAGGGTCGTGGACCAGGGCCTGAGCCAGCTTGACGCGCTGCTTCATGCCCGTGGAGTAGCCTCCGACGGCACGATAGCGCTCTTCGGCCAGGCCGACGTGGCGCAGCACATCGGCGGCGCGTTCGCGGGCGGCGACGCGCGGCAGCCCGGACATCTGTGCGAGGTGGACGACTAATTCGGTGGCGGATACGTCCGGCGGGAGACACTCGTGCTCGGGCATGTAGCCCACGAGCCTGCGAATTTCGGCCCCCTGTGCGGTCACGTCCAGATCGAGCACCCTGGCGGTGCCGCCGCTGGGCGGCAGCAGACCGAGCAGGATCTTGATGAGCGTGGACTTGCCCGCGCCGTTGGCACCCACCAGACCGGTGACCCCTGGCCCCACGGTGACCGTGAGCTGGTCGATCGCGGTGACGGTGGGGAAACGTTTGGTCAGCCCCTCGGTGGCGAGGATGTGCATGTGCCGGACCCTACCTGGCGTCCCAGGCCCTTGGCCTCGTTCATGCGGATGAACGGCGTCCTACTTGAGGCCAGAATTTCCGCTGGACGAGCAGTGTCGCGGTGCCCGCGATCACCATGCCGAGGATGTTGACCGCGAGCTGCGAGATCGACCCCGCGACCTCGGCCCAGTCGCTCAGCGCCATCGCGACGGCCGCGTAGCCGGCCGCGGGCACCGTGGTGACCGAGATGAAGACGCCGATCAGGGCCGACGACTTGCCCGCGGTGACCGACAGGACGCCGGCCGCGCCGGCCAGCAGGGCCACGATGAACGACCACCGGTCCGGCTTGACGATGAACTGGACCTCCTCGTTGCCGGTGAGGTTGCCCATGTCGATCCAGCCGAGCAAATTGAAGACGAGCGCGCAGGCGAAGCTGATGGCGATCGCCACCGTGAACCCGACGATCAGCGTCTTGATCGACTTGATGATCAGATGCCACCGGCGGTGCAGCAGCCCGAAGCAGATGGCCGCGATCGGGCCGAACTCGGGCCCCAGCACCATCCCGCCGATGATCAGAATGGGGGAGTTGAGCAGCACGCCGATGCCCGTGAGCTGGGTGGCGATGGCGAGGAAGACAAGATAGGCCCACGTGATGCGGGACTCGGAGTGCATCTTGTGCGCCAGTTCCTCCCACACCACCGCGTCGCCGGGGTCGCCGGGAGCCTCCTCGATGGCCTCGGCCGCGACCTTGGACAGCGCCAGGTCGACCTGCTCGATGGCGATGGAGCCCTCGTCCTCCAGCCATTTGAGCCTGCTGAGCACCTCGTTGGCCGACTCGCGCGCCGCGTCGCAGAGCAGCACGTCGCCGGCGGGCCGCCGGCCCGCGCCGGGCAGGACGACGATGTTGGTGACGCCTGGGCATTCCTCCAACACCGCCGTCGCCTCGGGGGTGCGCGCGGCCGGGCAGATCAGTCGCAGGTGTAGCACGTTGCCATTGTCGTCCATCGGACGTTGACGTGGCGTTGACGCGATCACGTGAGGCTTTCTCACATGATTCGCCACACGTGCCACGATCATGGTGAGGAGTGCTGGTTCGCCGGGATCGACGACCAGGAGTGCGGGGGCAGGTTCGCCCGTTACGTGTTCGAGGAGGCGTTCAGGTCTGTCGCAGACGCACCCGGCGGACCGCGTGGTCGACGCCCTTCTTCAGCACGAGGTCGGCGCGGCCCCTGGTGGGGGCGATGTTCTCGACCAGGTTGCGCTCGTTGATGTCGCGCCAGATGTTCTCGGCGAAGCGGGTGGCCTCGTCGTAGGGCAACTCCGACAGGTGGCGGAAGTAGGACTTCGGGTCTTCGAAGGCGGTGCGGCGCAGCTTGTGGAAACGTTCGACGTACCAGGTGCGGATGTTCTCGATCTTGGCGTCGACGTAGATGGAGAAGTCGAAGTAGTCGTTGACCGCCAGGGACGTGGGCGGGGCGGGCTGGAGGACGTTGAGCCCTTCGATGATCAGGATGTCAGGGCTTTTCACGGTCTGTTTGGCACCGGGGACGATGTCGTATTCGAGGTGGCTGTAGATGGGAGCGTGCACTTCCGGGAGGCCCGCCTTCACCTCCGCCACGAACCTGACCAGCGCCCGCCGGTCATAGCTCTCGGGGAAGCCCTTGCGATGCATGATCTTCTTGGCCTCCAGCACCGCGTTGGGATGCAGGAAGCTGTCGGTGGTGATCAGCTCCACGTGCGGGTGCTCGGGCCAGCGGGCGAGCAGGGTGTGCAGCAGTCGCGCCGTGGTCGACTTGCCGACCGCGACGCTGCCCGCGATGCCCAGGATGTAGGGGACGCGCTGCTCCGCGTGGCCGAGAAACGCGCTCAGCACGCTGCTGCGCTCTTTGGACCCGGTGAAGTGCAGGTTGAGCAGCCGGGTCAGAGGGAGGTAGATGTCGGTGACCTCGGTGAGGTCGATGGGGTCGTCGACGCCGCGCAGCTCTTCCAGCTCGTCTGCGGTGAGAGTCAAGGGCGTGTTCTTGCGGAGCTCGCTCCACTGCTCCCTGCTCAGTTCCACGTAGCCGTTGTTCACCTAGGCAGCGTAGCGATGCGGGACAAACCGGATCATGGCCGGGGGCGCGGGTGCTTCGGTGTCCACAGCCTGTGGATAAAGACGTGGGATTACCGAGACTGCGTTCGGGGAAGGAGGACGGGTCTTTCGCGAAGTCGCTCTTTCGGCAATCGCAGACGGCTACTGTTTCGTGCCGGGAGGTCTTCGTGGACCGTCGTCGCTTCATCTTCACCGTGGCCACGGGCATCGCCGGGCCTTTCGCGGGGGTCGCCTGCGCGGGCGAGCAGGGCGGAGCCAGACCGGCGCCCGGATACGGGGCGTTGAGGCCCGTACGCGACCTGCGCGATGGAAAGGTGCGGCTGCGCCTGCCCGACGGGTTCACCTACCGCTCCTTCAGCGCCGCCGGCGAGAAGTTCAGCGACGGATCGGCCGTACCGGGCCGGCACGACGGCATGGCGGCCTTCTCCGGCCCCGGCGGCAGCGCCATCCTCATCCGCAACCACGAGGTCTCCGGGCCCGTCGGCGCGTTCGGCGACAAGGACAAGGCCTACGACCCGATGGCCGGCGGCGGCACCTCGACGCTGCGCGTCACCCGCTACGGAGAGGTGCTGACGAGCGCCCCCTCGCTGAACGGCACCATGACCAACTGCTCCGGCGGTCCCATGGTGTGGCGGGCCTGGGTGAGCTGCGAGGAGACGGTCAACGGGCCCGACGTGGCCGACGACCACTCCGGCGCCGACAACGCCAAGCTCAAGGAGAAGCACGGCTACCTCTTCGAGGTGCCGGTCCACCGTGCCGCCACGGCCAGGCCGATCAGGTCCGCCGGGCGGTTCGCGCACGAGTCGGTCGCGTTCGACCCGGCCACGGGCGCGCTCTACCTGACCGAGGACAACTTCGCCTTCCCGTCCGGGTTCTACCGGTATCTGCCCCCGAAGCATCCCGTCCAGGCCGGGAAGCTGCTCGACGGCGGCCGGCTGCAGATGCTCGCCGTCAAGGGCGCCAAGCGCAAGGACCTGTCAGCGGGACAACCTCCGGGCGCCTCGTACGCCACCGTCTGGGTGGACATCGACGACCCCGACCCGGCCTTCACCGGCAGGCCGTCCTACGACGAGGCGGTCCAGGCCGTCGGCAGGCAGGGCAGGGAGGAGGGGGCGGCGATCTTCTCCAGGCTGGAGGGGGCCGTCTACCACCAGGGGACGGTCTACTTCGTCTCCACCCAGGGCGGGGCCACCGCGCCGGGCGACTCGCCGCCCGACGGGTTCGGCAAGGGGCGGGGCCAGGTGTGGGCGTACGAGACCTGGAGCGGGCGGCTCAAGCTCGTCTACGAGTCGCCGCGCTCGGCCGTGCTCGACCTGCCGGACAACGTGACGGTCAGCAGGCGCGGCACGCTGGTGTTGTGCGAGGACGGCGACGGCGACAACTACCTGCGCGGGCTCACCAGGACGGGGCAGATCTTCGACTTCTGCCGCCTGGAGCCCATCACGGGCGACCCCGGCGCGGAGTTCGCCGGGACCACGTTCGGGCCCGGCGGCCACACGCTGTTCGTCAACGTCCAGGCCAGGCAGGGCCGCTCCTTCGCGATCTGGGGTCCGTGGGAACGGGGCCTGTTCTAAGTACTCTGGGACGATGATCCTGGGTATCGGCGTGGACATCGTGGACATCGCCCGCTTCGAGGCCGCCCTGGAGCGCACACCGGCTCTGCGGGACCGGCTCTTCACCGAGATCGAGAAGCCGCTGCCGGTGCGGTCGCTGGCCGCCAGGTTCGCCGCCAAGGAGGCCGTGGCCAAGGCGCTCGGCGCGCCCAGGGGGCTGGGACACCTGGAGGCCGAGGTGCGCCGCGACGAGCTCGGCAAGCCCGAGTTGCGGATCACCGGCAAGGCCGCCGAGGTGGCCTACGACCTCGGGGTCAAGCGGTGGCACGTTTCTCTGAGCCACGACGCGGGCGTGGCCGTGGCCTACGTGATCGCCGAGGGATAGTTTCTGATCATGCGCACCGCCTACACCGCCGACCAGATCCGGGCCGCCGAGCACGTGCTGATGGCACGACTGCCCGAGGGCACGCTCATGGCCCGGGCCGCCACCGGGCTCGCCGCCGTCTGCGCCGACCTGCTCGGCAGGGTGTACGGCAAACGCGTCGTGCTCCTCGTCGGCAGCGGCGACAACGGCGGCGACGCGCTCTACGCCGGTGAGCGCCTGGCCAGGCGAGGCGCCTGGGTGGGCGCCGTGCTCGCCGGGTCCAAGACGCACGAGGCGGCCCTGCGGGCGCTGCGGCAGGCCGGCGGCCGGGTCGTCGAGCCCGGCGAGCTGGAGCGGGCCGATCTGATCATCGACGGGCTCGTCGGCATCGGGGTGGCCGGGGCGTTGCGGGAGCCGTACGCGCGGCTGGCCGAGCGGGCGAACGCCGCGCGCGGCACGATCGTCGCGGTGGACGTGCCGAGCGGCGTGGACGCGAGCAGCGGCCGGGTGCACGGGGCGGCGATCCACGCCAAGGTGACCGTGACCATGGGGGCCTACAAGACGGGGCTGCTCGTCGATCCGGGCGCCGCCTGCTCGGGACGCGTCGAGCTGGTGGACATCGGGCTCGGCGCCTTCCTGCCCGATCCCGACACCGCCGCGCTGACCGACGGCGACGTGGACGTCCTGCTGCCGAGGCCCGGCCAGGAGTCGGACAAATACCGCAGAGGAGTGCTGGGGGTCGCGGCGGGCAGCGACCAGTTCACCGGCGCCGCCGTGCTCGCCGTGGGCGGGGCGCTGCGGGCGGGCGTGGGCATGGTCCGCTACGCCGGCCCCGCCGAGCCGGTCGCGCAGGTGCGCGGCCACTGGCCGGAGGCGGTCGTCACCGAGCTGGCGCGGCCCTCGATCGACGACGTGGGGCGGGTTCAGGCGTGGGTGCTCGGGCCCGGCCTCGGGACCGGTGACTGGGCGCACGAGCT
The DNA here is from genome assembly GCF_053592075.1 of Nonomuraea sp. NPDC002799. Taxonomy (NCBI): domain Bacteria; kingdom Bacillati; phylum Actinomycetota; class Actinomycetes; order Streptosporangiales; family Streptosporangiaceae; genus Nonomuraea; species Nonomuraea sp. NPDC002799. Next base: position 807,779 of record NZ_JBSFVA010000001.1, on the reverse strand, counting down.
GGCGGCCAGGGTGCTCGCGTCCAACGTGCCCGTGCTGGTCGACGCCGACGCGCTGACGCTGGTGGCCGGGGATCGGGGGCTGCTGCGGCGTACCGCGCCGGTGCTGATCACGCCGCACGCCGGGGAGCTGGCCCGGCTGATCGAGGCCGGCCGCGACCAGATCGAGGCCGCCCGGCTGGAGCACGTCCGCGTGGCGGCGGCCGAGCTGGGGGTGACCGTGCTGCTCAAGGGCTCGACCACCGTGATCGCGGAGGACTCCAGGCCGGTCCGGGTGAACGTCACCGGCACGCCCTGGCTCGCGACCGGCGGCACGGGAGACGTGCTGGCGGGGGTGGCGGGGGCGCTGCTCGCCCAGGGGCTGAGCTGCTACGACGCCGCCTCCTGCGCGGCCTACCTGCACGGGGTCGCCGGGCGGATCGCCGCCGGTGGAGCGCCGCTGACGGCCGCCGACGTCGCCGCGGCCGTCCCCAGGGCCATCCGCGCCGTCACCGGCGACTCGTAGGCGTGTAGGGGTCCTGGCAGCGAAAATCGCGCTCGACCACGTGCGTGAGCTGCCACACTAGAAGGATGTACTACTCGATGCCCTCGCCCGCGCAGGCGCGGGTGGACCTGGCGGCGATCCGGCGCAACGTGGCCCTGCTCAAGGAGCGGGCCGGCGGCGCCGAGCTGATGGGCGCCGTCAAGGCCGACGCCTACGGGCACGGGCTGGTGCCGGCGTCGGAGGCGATCCTGGAGGGTGGCGCGAGCCGGCTGGGCACCGCGTTCGTACGCGAGGCGCTCGCGCTGCGCGCGGGCGGCGTGACCGCGCCGATCCTGTCGTGGCTCATCACCCCCGGCGAGCCGCTGGACGAGGCGCTGCGCCAGGACATCGAGCTGTCGGCCGCCGACGAGCGGCTGCTCGGCGAGATCGCGGACGCCGCGCGCCGCACCGGCCGCACCGCGAAGCTGCACCTGGAGGCCGACACCGGCATGAGCAGGGGCGGGGCTCCGGCGGCCGCCTGGCCCGGCCTGCTGGACCGGGCGCTGGAGCTGCGGGCCGAGGGGGTCATCGACATCGTCGGCCTCTGGTCCCACTTCGCCTGTGCCGACATTCCCGGACATCCCTCGATCGAGTTGCAGATACAGGCGTTCGAGGCGGCGCTGAAGACGGCCGAGCAGGCCGGCGCGGCCGGTTCTCACGTCATCAGGCACCTGTCCAACTCCGCCGCCCTCATGACGCTGCCCGCCGCCCGCTACGACCTGGTCAGGCCGGGCCTCGCGACGTACGGCCTGAGCCCGATCCCCGAGCTGGGCGACTTCGGCCTCCGGCCGGCGATGACCTTGGTGGCGCAGGCCGGCCTGGTCAAGCGGGTCCCCGAGGGCTCGGGCGTGTCCTACGCCCACCTCTACACCACCGAGCGCGAGACGACGCTCGGCCTGGTCCCGCTCGGCTACGCGGACGGCATCCTGCGGCACGCGACCGGGCGCGCCGAGGTGCTGGCCGGCGGGCGCCGCAGGCGCGTCGCGGGCCGGGTCTGCATGGACCAGTTCATGATCGACATGGGGGACGACCCGCTGTCGGCAGGAGACGAGATCGTGCTGTTCGGGCCCGGCGACGGGGGCGAGCCGACCGCTCAGGAGTGGGCGGATACTCTCGGCACGATCACGCATGAGATCGTGACCAGGATCGGTTCGCGGGTACCGCGTGTCTACGAGCACAGGAGCTCCCAGTGACGCAAGGCACCGCGCGACGGCCATGAGCGTAGAAGGATCGGGGACATGACGACGACGACAAGACGGCGCAGGGTCGGGATCGCCGGCGCGCTCGTCGGTGCGGCATCCGCCGGAGTCGCGGCGGCGGCGCTGGCCAAGCGTTACGCGGTCGGCCGCATCAGGCTGCGCCCCGACACGGAGTCCAGTGAGCCGTACGGCGAGCTGCGGGGCAGGGAGCGCACGCTCGTCACCTCCGACGGGATGGCGCTGCACGTCGAGATCGACGGGCCCGATGACGCGCCGCTGACCGTGGTCTTCTGCCATGGCTACTGCCTCAACCTGGAGTCCTGGCACTACCAGCGCAAGGACCTGCGCGAAAACTACCGCGTCGTGCTGTGGGACCAGCGCTCCCACGGGCGCTCGCAGCGCGGCGGCGCCGCCGACAGCACGATCGACCGGCTGGGCGAGGACCTGGCCGAGGTGATCGAGCAGTTCGTGCCCGGCCCGTGCGTGCTGGTCGGCCACTCCATGGGCGGCATGACCATCATGGCACTGGCCGACCGCCACCCCGAGCTGTTCGGCGACCGGATCCGCGCGGTGGCGCTCATCGCGACCTCGGCGGGCAAGCTGGCCGAGCTGACGCTGGGCCTGCCCGCGCTGCTGTCCAAGGTCGTGCACAAGGTCGCCCCCTCGACGGTCTCGATGCTGGGCAAGCGCGGCTCGCTGATCGACAAGACCCGCCACGCGGGCAGCGACATCGCCTTCCTGATCACCCGCTACATGGGCTTCGGCGACTCCAAGAACGTCAGCCCGACCCTGGTCGACTTCGCCGAGTCGATGATCAGGGGCACGCCCACCGAGGTGGTCGCCGACTTCTACCCCGCGCTGATGAACCACGACAAGCTCTCCGCCCTGCACGTGCTCGACCCGGTCCCCACGGCGATCCTCGTGGGCGACCACGACTGGCTGACCCCGCCCGAGCACAGCAAGGCCATCGCGGCCGCGCTGCCCAAGGCGCAACTCACCGAGGTGCCCGACACCTCCCACCTGATCCAGCTGGAGCGGCCGGGCATCGTCAACGACGTGCTGCGCGACCTGGCCAAGCGGGTGGAGCTCTGACGTGAGGCTCGCGACCGCCGAGGCCATGCGCGCGTACGGCGCCCGCCTGGCCGGCCACCTGCGCCCTGGCGACCTGCTCGTGTTGTCGGGCCCGCTCGGCGCCGGAAAGACCACGCTCGTGCAGGGCATCGCCGAAGGGCTCAAAGTACGCGGACCCATCACCTCGCCCACGTTCGTGATCGCCAGGGTGCACCCGTCACTGCGCCAGGGCCCGCCGCTCGTGCACGTCGACGCCTACCGGCTGGGCGGCGACCTGGAGGTGGACGACCTCGACCTGGACGCCTCCCTGGAGGAGTCCGTCACCGTCGTCGAGTGGGGAGAGGGCCTGGTGGAGGGCCTGGCCGACGACCGGCTCGACATCCACATCGATCGCGAGGCGGGCGACGAGGCGCGGATCATCACGCTGCGCGGGGTGGGCCCCAGGTGGGCCGACACGCCGTCTGATCCGCCAGAAGATTAAAACCACCGTCAAACAGTGTTAATGCTGGCACCCTTGACTTACCAGGCCATAGATATGAATCATGATCGCTGGTCAGGGATTCGCCCAGAAATTCTGGGTATCAGGAGGGGCGACATCCACAATTTTGGTGGATGCTGGGGTGCAAGACGGCAAAGTGGGGTGCGGCCGGTGCTCAGGGTCAGGCGAGTCGCTTACGCGGGAGTCATCGTCATGGTCGGTCTGACCGGCTGCACGGCCTCAGCGGAAACAGATCCCACACCGACACCCTCGGCCAGCGGCACAGCCGCTCCGTCGGCCACGCCGAGCACGCCCCTCACCGGCAGTCCCCGGCCGACGGCCACCAGGCAGACCATCTCGGTCCAGCTCAACCCCGACCGCATCACCGCGGGCGAGACCTCCAGCGTGTGGATCCTGGCCAACTGCCCGGTCCCGACCGGCGGCCCCGCGCACACCGGCACCGCGACCTCCAGGGCGTTCGTCAACGGCGTCACGCTCAACCCCGTGCCCGCGGCGTCGATCACGCCCGCCGTGACCGCCAGCCCCGCCAACGGCTCGCCCTGGGTGCGCGGCGAGGCGCGCGTGTCTGGAGCGGTCCGGCGCGGCAACTACCGGGTCGACGTCAAGTGCGACGGCACCAACGACATGGGCCGCGCCACGCTCAGGGTCGTCGCGGCCGACGCCCTGCCCAGCAGCGTGCCGAGCAAGGCGCCCAAGGCGGGCGGCGGCGGCATGTACGCCAAGGACGCCGGCGAGGAGTCCTCCATCCCGTTCGGTCCCGCCGCCGTCCTCATCGGGCTGGCGCTGGTCGCGGGCGCCGGCATCGCGGTCAAGCGGCGCAACCGGGCGTAGGCGGGCTGAGGCGATGGCCCGAGCAGGACGGGTGGTGCTCGCGGGCGCCCTCACGGGACTGGCGCTGGTGGCGTTCGGCAAGGGCATGACGGGCACCACGCCCGTCGCGGCCGTCGTGCCCGAGAGCATCGACATCCCCTCGATCGACGTCGAGGCCTCGCTGATGAAGCTCGGCCTGGACAAGAACGGCGAGGTCGAGCTGCCGCCCTACGAGAAGCCGAAGATCGCCGGCTGGTACACCGGCAGCGCCGTACCCGGGGAGAAGGGGGCTTCGGTGATCATCGGCCACGTCGACACCAAGTCGGCTCCGGCCGTGTTCTACAAGCTGAGGCAGTTACGCAAGGGTGAGACCGTCAAGGTCGAGCGCAGCGACGGCAAGGTCGTGAGCTACAAGGTCGACGCGATCGAGCAGGTGCACAAGGACTCCTTCCCGGCCAAGCGGGTGTACGTCGAGGACGGGCTCAAGCTGGTCACCTGCGGCGGCAAGTTCGACTACGCCAAGGGCGAATACCTCGACAACATCATCGTCTACGCCTCGAAGGTCTGAGTTCGGGCACACCTTCGTGGGCTGAGACCGGCTGCGCCTTCGCGGCCTGAGACCGGCTGCGTCTTCGTGGGCTGAGACCGGCTGCGTCTTCGTGGGCTGAAAACGGCTGCGCCCGCCGCGGCCTGAAAACGGTTTGCGCCCTCCGGGAGCATGGAGGCATGAGCGCAGAGACCCATCCGCCCGCGTCCGGCACGCGGGTGCCGTGGCAGAAGGTCCACCCGTCGGTGCGCGCGGCGGTCGAGGAGTTCCTCGGCGGCCGGGTGGTGGCGGCCGACACCCAGCCGGGCGGGTTCTCGCCGGCGGCCGCGGTGCGGTTGCGGACCGAGGGCGGCAGATGCGCGTTCGTCAAGGCCGTCGGCCCCGAGCCGAACCCCGACACCCCCGGCATCTACCGCGCCGAGCTCAAGATCGCCGCGATGCTCCCCGCGTCACTTCCCGCGCCGCGCCTGCTGACCGGCTTCGAGGTCGCGGGCTGGGTGGCGCTGGTCTTCGAGGACATCGACGGCGCCCATCCCGCGCTGCCGTGGCGGCGCGGCGAGCTCGACCGGGTGCTCGCCGCCGTCGGCGAGATGTCGGCCCTGCTGACCCCCGCCCCCATCGACGCGCCGCCGATCGAGGCGGTCTTCGGCCCGCGCCTGCGCGGCTGGCGGCGGCTCCTGGAGGAGGACACCGCGGGCCTCGACCCCTGGGCGCTGCGCCACCTCGGCGCGCTGGCCGAGCTGGAGTCCGGCTGGGCCGTGGCGGCGGCGGGCGACAGCCTGGTCCACGCCGACCTGCGGGCCGACAACATCCTGCTCACCGACGAGCACGTCTACGTCGTCGACTGGCCGTGGGCCTGTGTGGGCGCGCCCTGGTTCGATCTGGTGTCTCTGCTGCCCTCGGTCGGCATGCAGGGCGGGCCGCAGCCGCATGAGCTGCTCACAAACCCCGATCCGGCCGTGACCGCCGTGGTCGCCGCGCTGACCGGCTATTTCGTCCGGCAGGGCCGCCTGCCGGGGCCGCCGGGGATTCCCAAGCTCAGGGCGTTCCAGCAGGCGCAGGGCGTGGTCGCGCTCGGCTGGCTGAAGTGGCGTACCGGCTGGGTGTGAGCCGTCCGGCGGGTAGGCTAAACAGTCGTGCTGGTCCTGGCCTTTGATACCGCGACACCTGCTGTCACCGCCGCGCTCCATGACGGGGAGCGTGTGCTCGCCGAGTCGACGACGATCGACGCCCGGCGCCATGGCGAGCTGCTCGTTCCCACCATCGAGGTGGTGCTGCGCGAGGCGGGCACGTCTCTGCGCGACGTCACGGCGATCGTGGCGGGCAGCGGCCCCGGGCCCTACACCGGGCTCAGGGTCGGGCTGATGACCGCGCAGGGGCTCGCCACGACGCTCGGCGTGCCCGCCTACGGCGTGTGCACCCTCGACGCGGTCGCCTACGGCAGCGGGTTCGGCGAGCCGTTCCTGGTGGCCACTGACGCGCGGCGCAAAGAGGTGTTCTGGGCGCGTTACGCGGACATGCGCACCAGGCTGGCCGGGCCTTTCGTGGACCGGCCCGCCGACGTTCCGGTGGAGGGGCTGCCGGTCGTGGGCGCCGGTGCCGCGCTTTATGCCGAAATTTTGGGACAAGGGGGCGGGGTGGCGCCGTACCCGTATGCGGGCGCCCTGGCCGCCCTCGCGGCCGAGCGGCTGGCCGAGGGCACGCCGCTCGACCCGCCGCGCCCGATCTACCTGCGCCGGCCCGACGCGGTGGTGCCGGGCGCGCCCAAGAGGGTGACGGCGTGAGGCTCAGGCCGATGACCGAGGCCGACCTTCCGGCGGTCATGGCGATCGAGCGGGCCACGTTCCCGCTCGACGCGTGGAGCGAGGGCATGATGCGCGGCGAGCTGGCCGACATGCCGCGCTCGCGCCACTACGTCGTGGCCCTGGTCGGCGACGAGATCGTGGCCTACGCCGGGCTCGCCGTCGCAGCCGATCAGGCCGACGTGCAGACCATCGCGGTGCTGGACAAGCACCAGGGCACCGGCCTCGGCGGCGCGATGCTGACCGAGCTGCTCGCCGAGGCGCGCCGCAGGGGAGCGCGCGAGATCTTCCTGGAGGTCCGGGACGACAACCCGCGGGCGCAGGGGGTCTACCGGCATTTCGGGTTCGAGGACATCGGCACCCGCCGCCGCTACTACGACGACGGCACCGACGCGATCATGATGAGAAGGAAGCTGGATGGCTGACGCACCTCTGGTCCTGGGCATCGAGACGTCCTGCGACGAGACCGGCATCGGCATCGTCAGAGGTCACACGCTGCTGGCCAACACGATCGCCTCCAGCATGGAGGAGCACGCCCGCTACGGCGGCGTGGTGCCCGAGGTCGCCTCGCGCGCCCACCTGGAGGCCATGACGCCGACCGTGGAGGCCGCGCTGGCCGAGGCCGGGCTGAGATTCGCCGACATCGACGCCATCGCCGTCACGGCGGGCCCTGGGCTGGCCGGGGCGCTCCTGGTCGGCGTGGCCGCGGCCAAGTCCTACGCGCTCGGCCTCGGCGTGCCCCTCTACGGCGTCAACCACCTGGCCGCCCATGTCGCCGTCGACCAGCTTGAGCACGGGCCGCTGCCCAAGCCGTGCATCGCCATGCTGGTGTCGGGCGGGCACTCCTCGCTGCTGCTCGTGCCCGACGTGGCCGCCGACGTCATCTCGCTCGGCTCGACCGTCGACGACGCGGCGGGGGAGGCGTTCGACAAGGTGGCGCGGGTGCTGGGGTTGCCGTTCCCCGGCGGGCCGTACATCGACCGGGCCGCGCGCGACGGGTCCGCCACGGCGATCACGTTCCCGCGCGGCAAGGTCGACGACGGCACGCTCGACTTCTCCTTCTCCGGCCTCAAGACCGCCGTGGCGCGCTGGGTCGAGGCCCGCGAGGCCACCGGGCAGTCCGTGCACGTGCCCGACGTGGCCGCCTCCTTCCAGGAGGCCGTGGTCGACGTGCTGACCCGCAAGGCGTTGCAGGCGTGCAAGAAGTACGACGTGCACGACCTGCTCGTCGGCGGTGGGGTGGCGGCCAACTCGCGGCTGCGGGCGCTGGCGCAGGAGCGGTGCGAGGCGGCGGGTGTGCGCCTTCGGGTGCCCAGGCCCGGGCTGTGCACCGACAACGGCGCCATGGTCGCCGCACTGGGCTCGGACCTGGTGGCGGCCGGCATCACACCGTCCACGCTGGAGATCCCGGCCGACTCCTCGTTGCCGATCACGACCGTCTACGTGTGAGCCCGTCGCGCGGGCCACGCTCGCGCGGGCCACGCTCGTGCAGACCGGCTCGCGCGGCCCGCGCTCGTGCAGACCGGCTCGCGCGGGCCGCGCTTGTCCGGGCCGGGCTTGTTAAGTCGCGCTTGTCCGGGGCGGTGTGTCCGGGGTGGTGGGTCCGGGTGGCTTCGGGGGCTCAGTCCTTGGTCCTCGTCGGGCGGAGCAGGGCCTCGGCCAGGACCAGCATGCTCTCCTCCAGGGCGCCGAGGCGCTTGGTCAGGTCGTCGGTCGCGGGCGCGACGATGCCGCTGACCGTCTCGGCGAGCTCGTCGCGGTCCGGGCGCGACCGCACCAGGTCGGTGAGCGTGTCGGCGGCGGCGGCCAGGCGCTCGGCGTGCTCGCCGGTCTGCGACCTGATCAGGTCGCCGACCCGCTCGGGGATGGCCAGGGCGGCGGGTAGCTGCACCACACGCTGGTTGACGGCCTCGATGCGGTCGTCCACGGACTCCAGGTGCTCGCCGGCCTGCTCGGCGCGGGTGGCCAGGCCGTTCATGTGGGCGTCGAGGCCGTTGAAGCGGGTGTCGAGACCGCTGAAGTGGCCGTCGATCGTGTCGAGGCGGCCGCTCAGGTGCTCCTCGGCCTCGCCCAGCCGCTCGTCGATGGCGTCGATCTGGTTGTCGAGCTTGTTGAAGCGGCCCTCGCTGCGGGTGGCGCTGTCGCCCAGGTGCTGGTCGGTGGTGGCCATGCGCTCGTCGAGTGAGGTGAAGCGGGTGTCGATACGCATGTCCAGCGCGTCGAAGCGGTCGTCGTGGCGGCCCAGGTGACCGTCCATCGTGCCCAGCCGCTTGTCGACCCCGCCGAGCCGGCTGTCCACGGAAATGAGGCACTTGTCGACGCCGGTCATCCGCCCGTCGAGCCCGTCGAGCCTGGTGTCGATGTCGGCCAGGCACTCGTCGGCTGACTCCAGGCGGCTGTCGAACCCGGTCAGCCTGGTGTCGAGGCCCATGAGGCGGCCCTCGGCGCGTTCGAGGCGGGCGTCGACGCCGTCGAGCCGGGCGGCCAGGCGCTGCTCGCTCTCGCCGAGCTCGACGGCGAGGTGCCGGTCGGCCTCGTCGAGCCGGGCGGTCAGGCGCTGCTCGATGCCGGACAGGCGGCCGGTGAGCTGCTCGTCGGCCTCCCTGAGACGTGTGGTGGCGCGCTCGTCCGCCTCGGTGAGCTGGGTGGTGAGGCGCTCGTCCGTTTCGTCCAGGCGGGCTGTCAGGCGTTGGTCGGTCTCGTCGAGGCGGGCCGTCAGGTGCCGGTCCGTCTGGTCGAGGCGGGCCGTCAGGTGCCGGCCGGTCTCGTCCAGGCGGGTCGCGAGGTGCTGGTCGGTTTCGTCGAGGCGGGTGGTGAGGCGCTGGTCGGTCTCCTCGATCCGCGTGGTGAGACGCTGCTCGGCGGCGTCGACCTTGACGGCCATCTGCTCGGCCGTGCCCGCCAGGCGGTCGTTGACGCTCTCGGACAGATCGCCCACCACGATCTCGACGCGGTCGGTGCGGGTGGCCAGATCGGCCATCGACTTGTCGAGCCTGGTGAACCGGCTGGCGGCGGCCTCCATGCTGGAGTGGAGGGTGGCCAGGGTGGCGGCGAAATCGGACATGCCCTTGGTGATGCCATCGGTGGAGTCGAGCACGGACTGCAGCCGGTTGAGCGCCTCCTCCACGCTCTCGCCCATGGTCCCCAGATCGGCCCAGAGGCTCGGCAGCTCGGCGACGGGGGCGATCTGGGCGTCGACGTGGCCCACCCGCTCTCCGACGGCGTCCACGTGGTCGCGGACCGCCTCCACGTGCTGGGCGAGGCCCTCCGCCCACATCGGCGGCTTGGCGGTGATCTCGTCGAGCCGTCCGCTGACCGATTCGAGCGTGCCGCTGAGCCCGCCCAGCTCGCGCTCGCGGACCTCGCGAAGCAGCCACTCCATGCCTTCGAGCCGCTGGCGGATCTCGTCGAGCACGGCGCCCTGGGTGCGCTGCTCGTACACGTGATCCTGAGCGGCACGCGCGAGCAGGTCGCGCATCCTCGCGGGAACGTCGGTCGGAGCGCCTGCCTGGAGAAGGACGGTGTGGCTGGAATGGTTCACCGAAAGGCTCCTTCGCTCGCCGACGGTCAGCCGCGCAGCGGTGGGGATAGGTCCGGTCTGCAGTTGAAAGAGCGAAAACGCGGTTAACCGCACTAGGGGGAGAACGCCCGCCCGCCAACCTTAGCCTCTCGGCAAGGTCCGTCAGTGCTGAAGTGAAAGATCGCGGTTATCGGATAAATGAGCGATTTGGGCGTTCAGGCAGGTCGGAAGGGGTTGCAGATGAGGACCGAGGGTTTATCCAGAATTCGGGTCAGCATGATGACCGCAGATTTATCCCCGTTGAGCCGCAGGTCGGCGCGGAGGCGTTCGATGTCGATGGCGGAGCCGCGCTTTTTGATGGTGACATTACCGATTTGTCGCTCTCGGAGTGTGGTACGCAGCTTTTTCAGGGAGAACGGCAGAATGTCGGTCACTTCGTACCGGGAGGCCCAGGGAGTGTCCACCGGATCGTCGGCCGTGATGTAGGCGATCATCGGATCGAGCAGGCGGCCATTGATCATTTCGGCCACCTCGCCCACCAGGTGTGCCCGGATGGCGGCGCCGTCCGGCTCGTAGACGTAGCGGCCGGCGGGGCCCACCGGGGGCCGGACGTCCCGGGCGGCCATGGTGTGCCCGGCGGGGAGCAGGGTGGCGCGCCGGCCGTCCCCCTGGCCGGCCCAGATCGTGGCCTCCTTGACCTCGCCCTTGTAGGAGATCCATTCAGCTTCCGCGCCGCCGGGGATGAACTCGTACGGGATGCCCGGGGCCACCTTGAGGCAGGCTCTGCGGGCTCGGGAGATCAGGTCGAGCACCACGGGCCAGGGCGGCGAGTAGGCCATGGGGTCGAACGTCCGGCCCCGGCTCGTCCGGCGGGCAGGATCGGCGAACAGGACGTCGTACGCCTCCGGGCGCACGGTGGCGGCGTCGGCCACGGTCACCGTCACCCGGTCGCCCACCCCGAGCGCGTCGGCGTTCGCCCTGGCCACGGCGGCGGTCAGGGGGTCGGTGTCCACGGCCGTCACGGTGCAGCCGGCGCGCGCCAGGGCCAGGAAGTCGCCGCCGATGCCGCAGCAGGCGTCCACGACGCTCGGGCCCGGCGCGGTCGCGGCGATCCGGCGGGCGCGGTGCTCGGCGACCTCCGCGCGGGTGGACTGCTCCAGCCCGTGAGGGGTGAAGTACATCGCGCCGGCGTCCGCGCCGAACTTGGCTCTGGCGCGTTCGCGCAGCCCGGCCTGGGTGAGGGCGGCGGAGGTGAGGGTCGCGTCGTAGGTCTTGCGCAGTTTCGTGGCGGCGGCGACCGGATCGGCGCCGATGAGCTCCCCGGCCTCGGCGAGGGCTCGCCGGCCGCGCGGGGTGAGCAACTCGTTGAAGGCGTCGACGTCCACGTCGGACGACGTTAGCGCGGTCGCGCGGGTGCGGACGCCGCCACGTCGGTGGTGCCGGGAACGGACCGGCGCAGACGATTCCGCTCCGGGAACGGACCGGCGCAGACGATTCAGCTCATGGCGTAGCGGAACATTTGGAGCGGGTCGTGCCCGGCGGTGGCGGTGGGTATGTCGCCTTCGGCGGCGCGGTGCCGACGTGAACGTTCGTGCACGTGGGAGACTTGGGAAAGGCCGTTGTGACGGTCGTGGAGCTGCTGGGCGCGGGGGTCGCACGGGCCCTGACTCTCGGCGTCGCCGGTGCCTGGAGTCGCCTGACCGGACTCGTGCTCGCGCGGGCGCCGGCGCTGATCTGGCGGACGGCTCTGATGCCTGATCGCTGTCAGCGGACGCGTTCGTGTTGACTGTCAAGCCCCTCTTGCATATGTTTCCTGTTGGCACTCTCCCCTTGAGAGTGCCAACGTGCGACGAGGCAGGTCTGACACCCGCGACGGCAGGCCCCGCTGGTCGCCTCTTCTAGATCATTCAAATCTGAAGGGGAGGTCCGATCGTGACGACCGCCACCAAGGTTCCCGTTAAGCCGCTCGGCGACCGCATTGTGGTTCAGCCGCTTGAGGCTGAGCAGACCACCGCTTCCGGCCTGGTCATCCCGGACACTGCCAAGGAGAAGCCGCAAGAGGGCAAGGTCCTCGCGGTGGGTCCCGGCAACTGGGATGAGGACGGCGACAAGCGCATTCCGCTTGACGTCGCCGAGGGCGACATCGTCCTCTACAGCAAGTACGGCGGCACAGAGGTCAAGTACGGCGGCGAGGAGTACCTCGTGCTCTCCGCCCGCGACGTTCTCGCGATCATCGAGAAGTAAGCCGGTTGTGTCGGGCCCCGGGCGCTCTTGTGGGCGGCCGGGGCTTTCGATGCTAGGAGAGGACTTTCAGCATGGCGAAGATCCTGGAGTTCAACGAGGACGCCCGCCGCGCTCTTGAGCGTGGTGTGAACGCCCTCGCGGACGCCGTGAAGGTTACCCTCGGCCCCCGTGGCCGCAACGTCGTCATCGACAAGAAGTTCGGTGCCCCGACGATCACGAACGACGGTGTGACCATCGCTCGTGAGATCGAGCTGGAAGAGCGCTACGAGAATCTCGGCGCCCAGCTCGCCAAGGAAGTTGCCACCAAGACCAACGACATCGCGGGTGACGGCACCACCACCGCGACCGTCCTGGCCCAGGCCATGGTCCGCGAGGGCCTGCGCAACGTGGCCGCCGGCGCCTCGCCGCTGTCGCTCAAGCGCGGCATCGACAAGGCCGCCAAGGTGATCAGCGACAAGCTGCTCGCCAGCGCGCGCGAGGTCGGCGACAAGAACGAGATCGCCAATGTCGCGACGATCTCCGCGCAGGACGCCAAGATCGGCGAGCTGATCGCCGAGGCGTTCGACAAGGTGGGCAAGGACGGTGTCCTCACCGTCGAAGAGTCCAACGCCATGGGCATGGAGCTCGAGTTCACCGAGGGCATGCAGTTCGACAAGGGTTACCTGTCGGCCTACATGGTGACGGACCCCGAGCGCATGGAGGCCGTCCTCGAGGACACCTACGTCCTCATCACCCAGGGCAAGGTCGCCTCCATCGCGGACTTCCTGCCGCTGCTGGAGAAGATCGCCCAGACGAAGAAGCCGCTGCTCGTGATCGCCGAGGACGTCGAGGGCGAAGCCCTGGCCGTGCTGGTGACCAACAAGATCCGCGGCACCTTCACCTCCGTGGCCGTCAAGGCCCCGGGCTTCGGCGACCGCCGCAAGGCCATGCTGCAGGACATCGCCACCCTCACCGGCGGCCAGGTCGTCAGCGAGGAGGTCGGCCTCAAGCTGGAGCACGTCGGTCTCGAAGTGCTCGGCACGGCCCGCCGCGTCGTCGTCACCAAGGACGCCACGACCATCGTCGACGGCGCCGGTGACGCGAAGGCGATCGAGGACCGGGTCAAGGAGATCAAGATTGCCATCGAGCAGTCCGACTCCGACTGGGACCGCGAGAAGCTGCAGGAGCGCCTGGCCAAGCTCGCCGGAGGTGTGTGCGTGCTGCGTGTCGGCGCCGCCACCGAGGTGGAGCTGAAGGAGAAGAAGCACCGCCTCGAGGACGCGATCTCCGCGACGCGCGCCGCGATCGAGGAGGGCATCGTCTCCGGCGGTGGCTCCGCGCTCATCCACGTGGGCAAGGAGCTCGACGACCTCGGCCTCACGGGCGACGAGGCCACCGGTGTCGGCGTCGTGCGCCGCGCCCTGGCCGAGCCGGCCCGCTGGATCGCCGAGAACGCCGGTCTTGAGGGCTACGTCGTGACGCACAAGGTGGCCGAGCTCTCGGCCGGTCAGGGCTTCAACGCCGCGACCGGCGAGTACGGCGACCTGATCGCGCAGGGCGTCATCGACCCGGTGAAGGTCACGCGGTCGGCTGTGCAGAACGCGGCTTCGATCGCGGGCATGCTGCTCACCACCGAGGTTCTCGTGGTGGACAAGCCCGAGGAGGAGGCTCCCGCCGCCGGCGGTGGCCACGGTCACGGCCACGGCCACTGACCCGTCTTTCTCTCTTGCTGTCACGGCCCGCACCCTCCCGGGGGTGCGGGCCGTGACGTTGTGCGGGGTCGCGGCAACCTACGCTGGTGGCGAAGCGGGCAGGGGGAGGCGGCGGAGTATGCGATACCGGCGGGCGGTGGAGCGGCTGCGGATGCTCGCCGACGCGTGCGACCAGACCAGGCGCGTGCCGGCGAACGAGCCGTTCCTGCGCGAGGCGTACGTCTTCGGCGATCTGCCGGCGGGAACCGATCCCGTCGACCAGATCCAGGCCGTCTTCGTGCTGAACCTGCCTGCCGTCGAGGTGGCCTGGGAGTCTCATCCGCCCGGCACCGCGTGGCTGGTCGACTTCCTGCGGCTGGATCAGGGCGGGGTCGCCTACTGGTGGCGCTCGCACCAGGATCCCGTGGCGAATCACCTCATCCGGAGCCCGGTGCGGTTCTGGTCGCTGGACGGTCCCGATCGGGAGGTGCTGGACGCGCTCGCCGAGCGCCGCTTCGACGGGCCGCGCGAGGGGCCGCCCGATGCCGGGGAGGAACGGGCTCAGGTGGAGGCCGAGCTCCGGACGGCTCTGGCGCATCTGCGCGAGGTGCGCGGCTCCTACTGGGACCGGCAGTGGCGGCGTGAGCATCGCGGGCTGGGGCGTTCACCGGAGCGTCATCTCTGGGAAGCGGTGGCGGGGTATCTGGATCTGCTGGATGTGCGGGACGAGTGAACGCGGGTTCCGCGTGCAGCAGGGAGACGCTCGACGCCGGGGTTCCGCGTGTAGCAGGGAGACGCTCGCCCGCTCGACGCGGGATTCCGCATCGAGCAAGGAGACGCTCGCCCGGTCGTACCAGGCGAGCGTCTCGGCGGCGGCGGGGTCCGCGTCGCACTCAGCGCGCGGAGAGCTGGTCGGCGATGAGGCGGGCCATGGCGGTGTAGCCGGCGTCGTTGGGGTGCAGGTGGTCGCCGCTGTCGTAAGCGGGGTCGAGGACGTCGGGGTCGCCGGGGGCGGCCAGGCCCCGGTCGAGGTCGACGACCGTGTCGTACTCGCCGGAGGAGCGGATCCACTGGTTGACGGCGTCGCTGACGGCGGCGGCGTGCTCGCCCCAGTGGTCGGAGTTCTTGAAGGGCAGCAGGGTCGCGCCGACCACCTTGACGCCCTTCGCGTGCGCCTGCCGGATGAGCCGGCGGTACCCGGCGATCAGCTCGCCGGCGGAGACCACGGGCGCGGGCTTGTACGTCGGGGTGTCGGACTCGCTGAAACCGATGTCGTTGACGCCTTCCAGCACGATGACCGTGCCGACGCCCGGCTGGTCGAGGACGTCGCGGCGGAAGCGGGCGGCCGAGTGGTCGCCGTACCAGGCGGAGTCGTTGAGCACCAGGTTGCCGCCGATGCCGGCGTTCAGGACGGGTCGGGCCCGGCCCGTGGCGGCGAGCCGCTCTGCCAGCTCGTCGGGATAGCGGCCGTTGGCGTCGCCGGTCGAGCCGAACCCGTCGGTGATGGAGTCACCGAAGGCCACCACGGTGTCGCCGCTCTTCTTGCCGCCCGTGACGTCGACGCCGGACAGGTAGTACCACGAGTGCGTCGCCTGCGTGTAGGCGCTCGCGGTGGCGTCGGCGCGGTGGTCGCCCGGTGCCCGATAGCTGCTGGCGTACGCCTGTGAGTGGAACGTCGCCGGTCCCGTGGTGCCGGCGAAGTACAGCGTGACGGCCACCGACTGGAACGGGCTTACGTCGAGCCGTACGGGGTCGCTGGTCAGCCCGCCATGGGCGGGGATGTCCGCCGATGCGGCCTGCCCGAAGGTCAGGTGCCGCACGGACTCCGGCCGCACCGAGGCGCCCTGCCCGGCGTAGGCGACGGTGGCGCCCGTCAGGTGCACGGCGGACGAGCCGTAGTCGTTCGACAACCGGATGCGCACCGATGAGCCGTCCGCGGTGAGCCGGACCACCTGGCGCACGCTCTGGCCGCTGAAGCCCTCCTCCGCCCAGTTCGGCTCGAACCCGGCGCTGGCCCGCTGGGGCGCGGCCATCCACGCGGCCTGCCAGCCCCGCTGCCGCTCGGCGTCGGCCTGAGCGGGGCCGGCGCCGGCCGCGGACGTGCCGAGTGCGATCACCAGGGCCGACAGTGCCGCACCGATCTTCGTGGTGACGTGATTCATGATCTGCTCCTCAATGGTTGGGTCAGTTGGTCGTGTGCAGAGCGGACGATGCGCCAGTCGCGCTGGAACACGAGGTTGTGCAGGTCGGCGGCGGCGATGGCCCGCATGACGGGGACGAGCTCGGTGGCCTGGGCCTGGTCCAAGACGTTGAGCGGCCACTCGCCGACGGTGGCGCCGCGCAGGTGGGGGTGATGGAACCCGGCCCCGTAGTGCGCGGTCAAGGTGATCGGGACGATGCCCGTCCGGCGTTGCTCGGGCCAGCTGAGCCGCCAGGCGGCGTAGGCGCCGCCGGTCGGATCTCGTTGCGGGCCGGTGGCCTGGACGGCGCCGGTGCTGAGCAGGAGGTGCCGGTCGACTTCCGCGAGCACCTGGCGGGCGGGGGCGTCGAGCAGGCCGACGGCCTGCCGGAACGCGGACTCCTTGTCCTGGCGGGTGGAGCGGCCGGCATGGGTGCCGTCCCGCAGGTCCTCGAAGTGCCTGGCCAGCGCCTCCCACGGGGCCGGGGGTCGTTCCCGGCTGCCGTGCTGGGCGGGGGAGATGGTCATGGAGACTCCTGCCACGAGGTGGGGAAAGGGTGGTCGCTGAGGGCCGCGAGTTCGCAGGCCAGCCGTTCGAGGAGGAGGCTGCCGGGCTGCAGGATGTCGCCGTGGCGCACGCCGGGCAGGCGCAGGTGCCGTACGGGCACGTGGTCCTTGCGCAGTCGGCGGGCGTAGGCCAGGACGTCGTCGCGGACCGGGTCGGCGGTGCCGACGGCGAGCACGGCCGGCGCCGTTCCAGCCAGGGAGGCCGCCTCGAAGGGGGTCGAGTACAGGCGGGCGCCGTTCTCGTCGCGGGCGGCGGACGCGCCGCTGCCGCGCCAGGCCCGCCAGGCCCGCCGCAGTGAGGCGGCCTGCGGGAAGACCTCCGGCTCGCTCCTGAAGGACGGGCTGCCGCAGGCAGGGTCGAAGGGCGGGTACGCCAGGATCTGGGCGTCCAACGGCAGGCCGCGATCGCGGGCGGCCAGGGCCGCGCAGGCGGCGAGGGTGCCTCCCGCGCTGTCGCCGCCCACGGCGAGCGGCAACCTGTCTCGCCCGCCCTGCCCCTGCCCGTTCTGCCGGCCCTGTCCGTCCTGTCCGGCCTGCTCGACCTGCCTGGGCTGTCCGGCCCGTCCGGCCCAGGTGAGGGCGGTCAGGACGTCCTGGAGGGCGTCGGGATGGCGATGGCGCGGCGCGAGCCGGTAGTCGACGCTGATCACCTCCCAGCCGGAACGGGCGGCGAGGGCGCTGGTGACGTGGTGCCATTCGCCGGCGGAGCCGCGCTGCCAGCTGCCGCCGTGCGCCCACACCAGCCGGCCTGCCGGCGGCCGGTCGGCGTTCTCCGGCCGATAGACGTGGACGGTGACCGGTGATGTCGCGGGGATGATCGTGCGAACCCCTCGGGGAAGGCGGATCTCCTGGTGGGATGTGCTGCTGTGCATGGTGGCGTGACACCTCCTCGTCGATTGCGGTGAAGCAGTGCTCCGGTGAGCCGTTAGAGCTGGCGCAGGGCCCCGCCGTCGATGGCCCATTCGGCGCCGGTGACCTGAGCGGTGAGGGGAGACAGGAGATAGGCGATGACGCCCGCGACCTCTTCGGCCGTGCCGATGCGTCCGGTGGGCAGGCGGCGCTCGTTGCGGATGAAGTGGTCCACGGCCGCGTCGGCGGACATGCCGTACCGCTGGGCGAGCTGGTCGGCGAAGCCGCCGGGAGCGTCGAACAGGGCGGTGCGCGTGGGCCCTGGGGAGACCACGTTGGAGCGGATTCCGGCCGGTCCCAGCGAGGTGGCCAGGGACTTCGACACCGACAGCAGGGCGGCCTTGGACGCGGCGTAGTCGGCGATGGAGGCGTCGGGCAGCCGGGCAGCCTCGCTGGCGACATGGACGATGCTGCCTCCGGCGGGGTTGTCGTCCAGGGCCGGCAGGGCCGCGAGGGTGAGGCGAACGGCGGCATGGAGGTTGAGTTCGAAGGTGGTGTGCCACTGGGCGTCGTCGATGTCGGCGAAGGAGTCGCGGGAGGTGAGGGCGGCCGCGTTGTTGACCAGCCCGTCCAGCCGGCCGTGCGCCGCGATGACCTGGGCGACGGCCCGTTCGGCGGTGGTGGGGTCGGTGAGGTCGGCTCGGATGAGAGTGGTGGAGCCGGGCAACTGGAGCTGCGCGGCACTGCCGCGGGCAAGGGCTACGGTGTGCGCGCCCTCGGCGGCGAGGAGGCGGACGGTGGCCAGGCCGATGCCGCTGGTGGCGCCGGTGACGAGGATGACCTTGTCGGCGAGCTGCAGATCCATGGTGGTCTCCGGGAGGAAGGAAAGGTCGGGCGCGGGCTGCCGGGTGTCTTGGTGCCGGTCAGGCGCGGGCCGTCTGCTTCTTGGTGCGCAGGGCGACGACGGCGATGAGGACGCCGAGCAGGACGAGGGCGGCATTGACGGCGATGGCGATGGTGACGCCGTGCAGGATCGCGGCGCCGGTCATCGCGCCGGCCGTGGTGGCGGTGACGATCGCGGACATGATGGGGGTGCCCATGGTGATGCCGACCTGCTGGGACATGGAGGCCAGTCCGGTGGCCAGGCCCTGCTCGTGGTCAGGCAGGCCGGTGGTGGCGGTGACCATGAATCCGACGATGACCAGCATGTTGCCGACGCCGCCGAGGAAGGTCGCGGGCAGCAGCAGCGCCATCGAGGCGGACGTGCCGCCGAGGAGCAGCAGGACCGCGGTGAACGCCGCCTGCAGCAGACCGCCCGCGATCAGCGTGGTCAGGGTGGAGGTACGGGCGATGACCTTGGGTGCGAGCATCCCGCCGACCACGGTGCCGACACCGAGCACACCGAAGGAGACGCCGGCGGCCAGTGCGGAGAAGCCGAGGGTCTTCTGCATGTACAGGGTGAGCAGGTAGACCAGGGAGGTCTCGGTCACGAAGGCGAGCACGCCGAGCACGTTGCCCCAGGCCACGGTGCGCTTCCTGAGAACGTGGACGGGGACCAGGGGCTGGGCCGCCTTGCGCTCGATGAAGTAGAAGGCGACCAGCAGCACGGCGCCGACGAGCAGGGAGCCCAGCGCGATGGGGTGGGTCCAGCCGTGCTCACCGGCCTGGGTGAGACCGAAGACCAGGGCGAGCAGGCCGAGGGTGACGGACAGGGCGCCGGGCAGGTCCATCTTCGGGCGTTCGGCGGGGCGGGACTCGGTGATGACGGTGGGGGCGATCAGCAGGACGGCGACGGCGACGGGGACGTTGAGGAAGAAGGCCCAGCGCCAGGAGAGGAGGTCGGTGAGCACACCGCCGAGTACGGCGCCGGCGGTGAATCCGGCGGACATCAGGGCGCCGTTGAGCCCGAGCGCCTTCTGCCGCAGCGGGCCCTCAGGGAAGGACGTGGTGAGCAGGGCGAGTCCCGCGGGGGTGGCGGCGGCGGTGGCGAGGCCCTGGGCGACCCGGGCGATGATGAGGATCTCCGGACTGGTCGCCAGGCCGCCGACGAGAGAGGCCAGACCCAGCAGTGCGAGGCTGCCGAGGAAGATGCGCTTTCGGCCGATCAGGTCGCCGACGCGGCCGAAGAAGAGGGTGAACCCGGCCGCGGACAACGCGAAGGTGGTGGCGATCCACTGCAGGTTGGAGAGGGAGAAGCCGAGGCCGTCGCCGATCGCGGGGAGGGCGACGTTCAGGATGGAGAAGTCGACGGCCAGCATGAACTGGGCGACCAGCAGCACCACGAGGATCATCTTCAGGCGGCCCGTCAGCCGTTGCGGGGACGCCGCGTGAGCGGGAGCCGGAGCCGTGGCTCTGGGCAGGGGCTTCGTGGTGGACATGGCGGAGTTTCCTTTCGAGCAGGCCGGCGGGCAGCGCATGCGTACGAACGCCGGACGGAGGGTGCGGAGCCGAGCTAACGGGTCCCGCGTTCCATTAGGATGAGGGGACAGTAGCACGACATGCCGCTTTAAAGAAACTCCGGTCCCGATAAGAGTTCGTGAGAGAAGGAGCCCGCCATGGCCGCCGCACCACAGCCCGGCGCCGTCCGCCCTGGCGGACGGACCGCCCGCGTCCGCGAAGCCGTCCTGCGCGCCGCCGGCGACACCCTGGCCGAGAAGGGCTTCGACGCCCTCGACCTCGCCGAGATCGCCCGTGCCGCCGAGGTGGGGAAGACCACCGTCTACCGTCGCTGGGGCACGCCCGGCGTGCTCGCCGCCGACCTTCTCGACGACATGGCCCAAGGGTCCCTGCCCCGTACGCGTACCGGCAGCGTCGAGCAGGACCTGCACGCCAATGCCCGCCTGGTCGTCAAGACCCTCACCGATCCCCGCCAGGGCCCGCTGTTCAAGGCGCTGATCGCCGCCTCGCTCTGCGACGACCAGGCCGCGCGGGCGCTGCACCGCTTCTACGCCGTACGCATCGACGAATGGGCCGGCTGTGTCGCCGACGCCGTCGAACGGGGCGAGCTGCCTTCCGGCACCGATCCGCACCGGGTGATCGCGGCTGTCTCCGCGCCCCTGTACTACGCCTTCCTCAACACCGGAGAGCCGCTGGACGACGACGCCGCGGACCGCGCGGCGGCCGGCGCGCTGGCAGCCGCACGCGCCGGGGTCATCTCTCGGTGACCTCGACGGGAAACGTTTTCTGGAGCGGTCTTGCTGGGGTGTTTATGGGGGTTTTGCGCTAGGTGGTGGAAGTTTCGGTTGGGACAAAAAGGAGGCATACCCGGGCGGCGTCTGGAGGGGAGGGGGAGAGCACTGTGGCTACCGGGCGAGTAGAAGTGGGGAAAAAGGTGGATTACTGGAGTAAACCGGGAGTCGGAGATAAGCGTCTAGGGTCTGACAATTGTCGTGCATTTCGGGTTATAGGATGAAACATTATGTCAGCAAAAAGTCTTAGTGTGGTCGTTTGATTACTGTTAGTTATCGTCGCTTCAATGTGACCAATCCGTAGCCGTTCGCAATGACGACAGGCCGGATCAGTGCGGGCATCATGCCTATCGTGAGCGAGGGAAGCGTCGCCGACGCCAAAATTGGGGTAAGGCTCGCGTCGAGACTTCCGGCACGGACGGATGACTCCGACCTAAGGGAACTGACGAGCCTCGCCGTGCAGGGAGATCGCAGTGCGATCGAATCTCTGCTCGGGGAGTTGCGTCCGATGGTGGTGCGGTATTGCCGCGCCAGGCTGGGCAGGGTTTCAGGGCAATATCACATTGCCGATGACGTAGCCCAGGAGGTGTGCATCGCGGTCCTGTCCGCGTTGCCGCGATACCGAGACATGGGGCGGCCTTTTGCGTCCTTCGTCTTCGGGATCGCCTCGCACAAGGTGGCCGACGCGCTGCGCAGTTCGGTGCGCTCGGCCGTACCGACGCAAGATCTGCCCGACGGGCCGGACGACGGGCCCGGACCCGAGGAAACGGTCGTCCGCTACATCGAGGTGGAGCACGCACGCAGGCTGCTGGCCAGGCTGCCTGACAATCAACGGGAGTTGCTGCTGTTGCGGGTGGTGTCGGGCCTGTCGGCCGAGGAGACCGGTAATGTACTCGGTATGTCACCGGGTGCGGTTCGTGTCGCTCAACATCGGGCGCTGGCCAGGTTGCGGCAGATGGCCGAGCTGGAGTCGGCTTGACGCCAGAGGACGAGACCGACGCGCTGCTCGATGCGCTCGGTCGTGGAGAGATGCCTGACTCAGGCGATCCGGCAGTGCGGCTTCTGGCCGCGCTGCTCGATGATGTCGGTCAGCGGCGTTCCTCCGTGTCGATGACGCCGTCGACATAGCCTCTGGCGTACTCCCAGCTCACGTAGTCGGCTGGGTCCGGGTGAAAGGCCGGCTCGTGCACCTGCGGCTGGCCTTTCTCGATCATCTGTCGTAGGTTGCCGCGCAGCAGCTCCCAGTCGAAGAAGTGCTGCTCGCCGCATTCCGGGCAGTCGAGCACGAGGCCCAGCACGCCCTGCGGTTCGAGCAGGGAGCGGAAGACCTCGACGTCGGCGAGGTCGGTGATGGCCTCGTCGCGCTCGGCTGCGGTGAGTGGCTCGGCGTCGTCGAGCGCGCCCATCGCCGAGGAAGGGTCGTTCGGGTCGTCCGCGAACGGGTCGCGGGGGACGTCTTCCAGCACCTTCCCACCATATGACCGATGCGGCCCCAGCGGTGGGTATTGGCTCAGCCGTCTCCCCATGAATGGTCTGCCGGTGGATGTGACCAGCAGGTCAGGGCCGCCCGCTTCGTGTGGGGGTCAGTCCAGCCAGCCGCGCCGGGCGGCTTCCACGCCGGCGTGGAAGCGTGACTGGGCGCCCAGCTCCGTCATGGCCTCGGCGAACCGGGCGCGGACCGTACGCACGGACACCCCGAGCTGGCGGGCGATCGAGTCGTCGCACATGCCCTGGGCGGCCAGCCGCAACACCCGGGCCATGCCGTCGCCCCCGCGTCCCCATGGCAGCGGCACGGCTCGGGCCCACAACTCGTCGAAGAGCGAGCGGAGCACCCCGACCACGGTGGAGGTGCGGACGAGATAGAAGTTGTACGCGTGATCCGGCAGGCTGCCACCCCAGAACGGGGGCAGGCCGGCGACCTCCGGCCCCGCGGTCATGAACCAGCTCGGCACTTTGTCCAGAGTGCGTACTTTGCCCCCGGTTTCGGTTAGGCGGGTGAGCTGGTCGCGGACGCCGGGCAGCGTGAGGGTGGAGACCGGGATGATCACATGAACCGTGAGAAGCTTTCGTTTCTGCGCGTCAATCCACGGATCCGCAAATTTGCGGGCAAAGTCGATCATCGTGCGTTCGTCCGGAACGGCCGTCACCAATTCCATCGGCGGTGACGACTGCACGGCGATGCCCAGCACGCTTTCGTACAGCACGTCCGACCCGCTGGCCAGCTCCACCGTGAACGGCCCGCTCTGATAGGCCCGGCCGGCGTCGTAGTCGCGGATCAGCCCCCGGATCGAGCCGAGCGCCGAGTCGATCATGCGGCTCTCCTCGGCCAGCTTGTCCAGGCGTTCGGCGATCAGCCGGCCGAGGGCCGCGGCCGGATGCCGGGCGAGATACTGTCCCGACTGCTCGTCCACCACGCCGAGTTTGACGAGGTCGTCGAGCTGGCGGCCGACCTTCTCGATCGTGCCGTCCATGGCCTGGGCCAGATCGGTGCGCGTCGCTCTGTGCAGGCGCAGGACCGCCGAATACAGTGCGGTCTGTGCCGGGTCGAGGCCCAGCGTCTCGAAGGGATCAGACACGGTTCGGGGCTCGTTGCGCATTATGGGCGGCTCCGTTGGGGGGACACGGGCGTGCCGCGAGAATAACCCTGCCTGGAGCTGCTGTCCTGTCCTTGCGCCTACTCGTCCGGGGAGACTGCAACTTCGTGCAATTGCACGTTTTCACCTTGCGATGTTCCGTTGCGTAACGCAGGATTTACACAGCGTCGGCATCCCGCAGAGGTGCGGTCGCGCGGCCCATCAGGACGCGGAGGGGGGTTCGGTGGGCGCGGCGCTTCCATGCCTGGATGCCGGTGGCCGGGGGATGGGACGGATCACCGACCGTCCCATCCCCAGGCACTTCTGGATGCCGGGAGCACGACGGGCCGTGGGGGTCATCGTGCTCCCGGCATCACCGTGTTTTGGAGGCACCCCCTAGAATTAACGAAACAGCGCAACGGCAGGAGGGGGCCGCAGCATGTCCAAGTTCACCGAGATAGGTTTGACCTTCGATGACGTGCTGCTGGTGCCGGGCTACTCGGATCTCCAACCAGGCGACGCGGACACCAGGTCACGCCTGTCCCGGGGCATCACGCTGTCCATCCCGCTGGTCTCAGCGGCCATGGACACCGTGACCGAGGCCCGCATGGCGGTCGCCATGGCGCGCCAGGGCGGCATCGGCATCCTGCACCGCAACCTGTCGGTCGAGGAGCAGGCCCAGCAGGTCGATCTCGTCAAGCGGTCCGAGGCGGGCATGGTCACCAATCCGGTGACGTGCAGCCCGGACGACACGCTGGCGGACGTCGAACGGTTGTGCGCGACGTACCGGATCTCCGGGGTACCGGTGACGGATATGTCAGGCACGCTGGTCGGCATCGTGACAAATCGTGACATGCGCTTCGAGACCGACCAGGCGCGCTCCGTGCGCGAGGTCATGACGAAGATGCCGCTGGTCACCGCCCCCGTCGGGGTGTCGCGTGACGACGCCTTCGCGCTCCTCCGGCAGAACAAGATCGAGAAGCTGCCCCTGGTCGACTCCGACGGCAGGCTGCGCGGCCTCATCACGGTCAAAGACTTCACCAAGAGCGAGCAGTATCCCCTCTCCACCAAGGACGCCGGCGGCCGGCTGGTCGTGGGGGCGGCGGTCGGCGTCGGCGGTGACGCCGAGCTGCGGGCCAAGGCGCTGATCGAGGCCGGGGTCGACGTGGTGGTCGTGGACGTGGCCCACGGTCACTCCAAGGGGCTGGCCGACATGATCGCCAAGGTCAAGGCCAACAGCAAGGTCCAGGTCATCGGCGGCAACATCGCGACCAGGGCAGGCGCCCAGATGCTGGTCGACGCGGGCGCCGACGCGGTGAAGGTGGGCGTGGGGCCGGGCTCGATCTGCACCACGCGCGTGGTGGCCGGGGTCGGCGCGCCGCAGGTCACCGCCATTCACGAGGCTTCCAAGGCGTGCGCGCCGGCGGGTGTGCCGGTGATCGGCGACGGCGGGCTGCAATACTCCGGCGACATCGTCAAGGCGATCGCCGCCGGCGCGGACACGGTCATGCTGGGCTCGCTGCTCGCCGGGTGCGAGGAGTCGCCCGGTGAGCTGATCTTCATCAACGGCAAGCAGTTCAAGTCGTACCGGGGCATGGGGTCGCTCGGCGCCGTGCGCAACCGCGAGCGGGGCGGCCAGTCCTTCAGCAAGGACCGCTACGCCCAGGCCGACGTCGGCGGCGAGGACAAGTTCATCCCCGAGGGCATCGAGGGCCAGGTCCCCTTCAGGGGCCCGGTGTCGGCCGTCGCGCACCAGCTCGTCGGCGGGCTGCGCCAGGGCATGTGGTACGCCGGGTGCCGCACGATCACTCAGATGCACACCGACTGCGAGCTCATGCCGATCACGGCGTCGGGTCTCAAGGAGAGCCATCCCCACGACATCCAGATGACCGTGGAAGCTCCGAACTATCACAGAAGGTAAGTCATGACGCAGCAGGTGGAGATCGGCCGGGGCAAGTCCGGGCGACGGGGATACTCACTTGACGAGATCGGCCTGGTGCCCTCGCGGCGCACCCGCGATCCCGAGGAGGTGTCGATCGCCTGGCAGATCGACGCCTACCGCTTCGAGCTTCCCGTGATCGTCGCTCCCATGGACAGCGTGGTGTCGCCCGCCACCGCCATTGAGATCGGCCGGCTCGGTGGCCTGGCGCCGCTCGACCTCGAAGGGCTCTGGACGCGCTACGAGGACCCGTCGTCCCTGCTGGAGGAGTGCGCGGCCCTCGACGCGGAGGCGGCCACCAAGCGGCTGCAGGAGATCTACGCCGCGCCGATCAAGGAGGAGCTGATCGGCCGGCGGATCGAGGAGATCCGCGCCTCCGGGGTGACGACGGCCGTACGGTTGTCGCCGCAGCGCACCGTGCAGTACCACAAGACGGTCATCGACGCCGGTGTGGACATCTTCGTCATCCGGGGCACCACGGTCTCCGCCGAGCACGTCTCGGGGCGCGCGGAGCCGCTCAACCTCAAGCAGTTCATCTACGAGCTCGACGTGCCGGTCATCGTGGGCGGCTGCGCCACCTACACGGCCGCCCTGCACCTGATGCGCACGGGCGCGGCCGGTGTGCTGGTCGGGTTCGGCGGCGGCGCCTCGCATACCACGCGCAACGTGCTGGGGGTGGCCGTGCCGATGGCCACCGCGATCTCGGACGTGGCGGCGGCGCGCCGCGACTACATGGACGAGTCGGGCGGACGCTACGTGCACGTGATCGCCGACGGCGGCATGGGCACCTCCGGTGACATCGCCAAGGCCATCGCCTGCGGCACCGACGCCGTGATGGTGGGCTCGCCGCTGGCGCGCGCCGTCGAGGCGCCCGGGCACGGGTTCCACTGGGGGTCGGAGGCGCACCACCCGGATCTGCCGCGCGGGCGGCGGGTCGAGTTCGGGACGGTGGGGACGCTGGAGCAGATCCTGCACGGGCCGTCCAGCGTCGCCGACGGATCGATGAACCTGATGGGCGCGCTGAAGCGCACGATGGCCTCCACAGGCTACTCCGACATCAAGGAGTTCCAGCGGGTCGAGGTCGTGGTGGCGCCGATCCAGCACTGACGGAGAGGCGGGTCCAGAGCGTGGGCCCGCCGGATCCGGCGCCGATCAAGGGACGGTTCTGTTGTTCCTGCCGGTGGACCTGCCTGGCGGCGGGTCCACCGGCGGCTTTTCCGCGGCGGGCGGCCCTTGTCCCGGTGATCAGCGGGTGTACGTCAGCACGATCGTGCCGTTGCTGAACGTCCGGGTGCCGGTCAGGCTGAACACCGTCGGGCGGAACTCGCCGTCGAAGGCCGAGATGCCGGTCCCGGCCACCACCGGATAACTCTTGACGATGAGCTCGTCGATCTCCGGCAGGAGATGGGCGGCGAGGTTGCCGCCGCCGCAGAGCCAGACGTCCTGGTCTCCGTCCTCCTGCTTCAGGCTGCGCACCAGGTCGATGGGGTCGCCGGCGACCAGCTCCACGGCCGGGTCCTCGATGCCCTTGATCGTGTTGGAGACGACGTACTGCCGCAGGTGCGCGTAGGGACTCGTGACGCCGATGTCCAGGGCCGGCTGGTAGGTGCCGCGGCCCATGATCACGGTGTCGAAGCGCTGGTTGGGCCTGTCGAGGCCGATCTGCGTCCTGATGTGGGTGGGGACGGTCTCGGGAAAGTTCTCGGTCAGGTCGGCCGCCATGTCGTCGGCCAGCGGGTAGAAGTCGATCTCGCCGTGCGGCCCCGCGATGTAGCCGTCGATGGAGATGGCCACGTAGTAGACGAGTTTCCGCAAAACGACTCCATATCGTCGGGCGGCCGACGCTGCCCGACGGTGATCGGCGAGGAGCTGGTGAGCAGCGCCGTCGGGCGGTCGCCGTCCTAGTATCCCTGGCGTGGCCGATCTTCAGCATACCCATGAGGTGACCTTTGACGGTGATCTCGTCACCAAGCGCTACGTGCCCGGCAAGCCGGGGGCGGCCGCATGCGAATGGCGGGCCCTGCGGCTCCTGGCCGAGCACGCGCCCGGCCTCGCGCCCGAGCCGATCGCCTTCGAGGACGGCGTGGTGACCATGAGCAGGGTCGACGGTGTGCCGCTGCGCGGGCTCTTCGCGGGGGACGAGCACGTCGCCGCCATGGCCGGGGCCCTTGCCGAGCTGCACTCCGCCGTCCCGCGGCACGTCCTGCGGGCCGTGCCGGTGCGCCCGTGGCAGCGCGAGGCGCTCGTCGGCCGGCTCCGGCCGCGCTGCGCGAGCTGGCAGCCGAGAGACCCGCTGGCCGACCGGGCCGTGCTGGAGGGCTTGCGCTGGCTGGACGGCTGGGACCCGGGGGAGTCGGGGATCACGCCGGTGTTCGGGGGCGGCGACGGCAACCTGGCCAACTTCCTGTGGGACGGCGTCCGCGTCCGCATCGTCGACTTCGAGGAGTCGGGGCGCAGCGATCTGGCGTTCGAGCTGGCCGAGCTGGCTGAGCACGTGTCGATGTGGGTGGACGGCGAGGTGGCAGACGTCACCCGCCGGTTCGAGCTGAGCCCGCCCGAGGAGCGGCGGCTGCGCGAATGCCGCAAGCTGCTCACGCTCGTCTGGTTCTTCCTGCTGTCGCACGAGAGCCCGCGCAACCCTCCGGGCACCTTCCAGCGCCAGGCCGAGCGTGTGCTGGCCGGATTGGGCGCGTGACTCAGCCCGTGAGCACGCCGAGCAGGTGGGTGACCTCCCTGGCCACGGCGTCGCGCCCGGCCTTGAGATACTTGCGCGAGTCGACGACCCGCTCGTCGTGGGCCAGATAGTCGCGTACGGCGCCGGTGAACGCCTTGTTCAGGTGCGTCGCGATGTTGATCTTCTTCATGCCGTGCCGTACGGCCTCGCGCAGCACGTCGTCCGGCACCCCTGACGAGCCGTGCAGCACCAGCGGCACCGGCACGGCGGCCCGCAGTTCGGCGATGAGCTCCAGGTCCAGGACCGCGTCCTTGGTGGTCATCGCGTGCGAGGTGCCCACGGCCACGGCCAGCGCGTCCACGCCGGTCCTGGCCACGTAGTCGACCGCCTCGTGCGGCTTGGTGCGGACGCCGGGGGCGTGCACGCCGTCCTTGCCCCCGACCTCGCCGAGCTCGGCCTCCACCCACACCCCGCGCTCGTGGCACCAGGCGGCCACCTCGGCGGTCGCGGCGACGTTCTCCTCGTCGGGCAGGGCCGAGGCGTCGTACATCACCGAGCCGAGCCCCAGCTCCACCGCCTCCACCACGAGCGCCCGGTCGGTGGCGTGGTCGAGGTGCACGGCGACCGGCACGTCGGCCCGCCTGGCGATCGCGAGCGCGGCCAGCGCGACGGGCTCCAGCGCGCCGTGGTAGCGCACGGCGTTCTCGCTGATCTGCAGCACGACCGGAAGGTCGAGGGCCTCGGCGCCGGTCACGATCGCGGTGGCGTGTTCGAGCTGGATCACGTTGAACGCGCCCACCCCTGCGGGCGACCGGCCGATGATGTCGCCGATGGTGGCGAGGGGCATGGGGGGCTCCTTACGTGATGACGATCTGGGGGTGGATGTCGGCGTAGACGTCCCGGTCGAAGTCGCCGGCCACCGGCGCGGCCACGGCCGCCGCGCCGAGCGCCGCGGCCCGCCTGAGCCGGTCGGGCCAGGGGGACGACTCCAGCAGCCCCAGCGCCAGCCCGGCCACCAGCGAGTCGCCCGCGCCGGTCGGGTTGCCCTCCACGGTGTACGGCATGCGCGCCCGGAACGTGCCCTCCTCGGTGACCGCCAGCAGCCCGTCGGCGCCCATGGACACCACCACGGCTTCGGCGCCCTGGCCGCGCAGCGCGTGCGCGCCCTCGGCCGGAGTGCCGCCGGGCACGGCTCTGGCGAGCTCCTCGGCGTTGGGCTTGACCACGGCGGGGCGGCCCTTGGGCGCGTGGCGCAGCGGGTCGCCGTCGGCGTCCACGATGGCGGGAACGCCGCTGTCCGCCGCGATGGCCGCCAGGGTGGCGTAGACGTCGGCCGGGATGCCGCGCGGGAGGCTGCCCGAGATGACGACGACCTGGGCCGTCGCCAGCAGGGCTGCATACGTTGTCAGGAAATTTCGTAGCTCGTCTGGCGTGACGTCGGGGCCGGGCTCGTTGAACAGCGCCGTACGGCGACCGGGCGCTCCAGAGAGCGCGCGTGCGCCTGGACCTGCTGTCTCGGAGACAGCAGGCGTGGCGCTGGAGGCTGTCTCGGAGACGGCCAGTGTGGTGCGGGAGTCGGCGGCGATGGCGCACAGGGCGCTCGGCAGCCCCGCCGCCCGCAGGTCCGCCTCGATGGCCGAGCCGGTCGGCCCGCCCGCCAGCCCCGTGACCAGCACCTCCTGGCCCAGCGCGGCGAGCACACGGGCCACGTTGACGCCCTTGCCGCCGGCCCGGCGATGCACCGCGCTGACCCGGTTGACCCCGTCCCAGTCGACACCGGGAACCTGGTAGGTCACGTCGAGGGCGGCGTTGAGCGTCACCGTGAGGATCATCAGGGCTCCGTGATCCAGACGCCGTCCTTCAGCACGCCGTCCACCTCCAGTGAGTCGGAGAGCACGACCAGGTCGGCCGCCTTGCCCACCGCGATCGAGCCGATCCTGTCCGCCTGGCCCAGCACCCGCGCGGGGGTCAGCGAGGCCACCTGGACGGCGTCGGGCAGCGACATGCCCACCTCCTGGACGCTGCGCCGGAAGGCGACGTCCATGGTCAGCGTGGCGCCCGCGATGCTGCCGCCCTCGACCAGCCGGGCCACGCCGTCCCGAACCCGGACCTGCATGGGGCCGAGCACGTAGTCGCCGTCGCCGAGGCCGGTGGCCGACATCGCGTCCGTGATCAGGGTCGTGCGGCCGGGCCCGGCCACCTCGTACGCCAGCCGCAACATGGCCGGATGCACGTGCACCCCGTCGTTGATCAGCTCGACGGTCACCCGCTCGTCGTCGAGCAGCGCGGCCACGGGCCCGGGAGCGCGGTGCCCGAGCGGCGGCATCGCGTTGTACAGATGCGTGGCCACGCTCGCGCCGGCCTCGATGCCCGCGATCGTCTGGTCGTAGTCGGCGTCGCTGTGCCCCAGGGCCGCGATCACGCCCTCCGCGGTGGCCATCCGGATCATCTCCAGCGCCCCCGGCAGCTCGGCCGCGATGGTGACCATCCGCACGTGCCCGCGCCCGGCCTTGACCAGCCCGGCGAACTCCGCCGCGACCGGCTCGCGCAACAACGACGGGTCGTGCGCCCCGCACCGCGCCTTGGCGATGTAGGGGCCTTCGAAGTGGATGCCGGCCAGCAGCCCCTCGTCGCAGAGCTCGGCCAGCGCCGACGCCGCCCTGGTCAGCCCGTCGAGCGAGTCGGTGACCAGGCTGGCGATCATCGTGGTGGTGCCGTGGCGCCGGTGCAGCGCGACCGCGTCACGCGCCTGCTCCTGCTCGCCGGTCGGGAACGAGCCACCCGCGCCGCCGTGGTTGTGGATGTCCACGAAGCCGGGCACGACGTGCCGCCCGCCCATGCTCAGGCCCGGACCGGGGGCTGATCCGTGGCCGACATGCGTGATGCGGCCGTCTTCGATGGTCAGCCACCCCTCGTGAACTCCGTCGGGAGTCACGATTCTGGCGTCGGCGAGAGTAAGGCTCATGAAGAAAGGATCACAGATCGCGTGAGGTGTATGGGCTCGTCGGGGTTCAGCCCGCGGGCGAAAGCCCTGGCGACGGCCACCCGCTGGGCCCTGATGAGCTCGGCCATCGGGTCGAGTGCGCTCTCGGCGAACGTCGCGCCGGTCGCCTCCACCTGCTCGCGCAGGCCCTCGGGCGCGGCGCCGAGCATCCAGGTGACGCGGCCGGGCGCGGCGATGCTGATCGGGCCGTGGCGGTATTCCATCGCCGGGTAGGCCTCCGTCCACGAGCGGGACGCCTCGCGCATCTTCAGCGCGGCCTCCTGCGCCAGGCCGACCGACCAGCCGGTGCCCAGGAAGCTGAACTGCTCGGCCTCGACCAGCTCGGCCGGCAGCGGCGCGGCCACGGCCTGCTCGGCGTCGGCGATGGCCTGCGTGAGGTCCTCGCCGAGGCTGGCGCGCAGCAGCGCGAGCTGCGTGGTGGCGAACCTGGTCTGCACGACCGACTGCTCGTCGGCGTAGTCGAGCACGACGACCTCGTCGGCGGCCCGCATGATCGGCGTCTTGGGGTCGGCGGTGATCGCCGTGCTCTTCGTGCTCGTCCTGGCGAGCAGCTCCAGCACCTCGGTCGTGGTGCCGGAGCGGGTCAGCGCGAGCACGCGGTCGTACGAGCGGTCGATCGGCGCCTCGGAGGCGGCGAAGGCGTCGGTCTCGCCGTGCCCCGCCCGCTCCCGCAGCGCCGCGTAGGCCATCGCGATGAACCACGACGTGCCGCAGCCGATGACGGCGACCCGCTCGCCCCGGCGCGGCAGCGCGTCCGCGGGAACGCTCGCGACGGCGCGGCGCCAGCACGACGGCTGGGACGCGATCTCGGCCTCGGTGTGGGTGGTCACCACTTGCCTCCCCCGTGATTGATTGTTTCTGCTGTTTTTATACCAGGAAACTGCATCAATGAACACTGTTCGCTCTGGCCTGCTCGGTTGTGCAACGCTTGCTCCTGACCTCGTGCCTTAGGGAGGCATTCGTGTCCCGCTACGATCGCTGGAACGCCATCCTCGAACTGCTGGCCCAAGAGGGCAGGCTGTCGGTGGAGGAGGCCTCCCAGGCGCTCACCGTCTCCACCGCGACGATCCGGCGGGACTTCGATCAGCTCGCGCAGCAGCAGATGCTCATGCGCACGCGGGGCGGCGCGGTCGCCCAGAGCGTGAGCTACGACCTCCCGCTGCGCTACAAGACGGCCAGGCACGCCGACGCCAAGCACCGCATCGCGAACGCGGCGGCCGAGCTGGTGACCCCCGGCGCCGTGGTGGGGCTCAACGGCGGCACCACGACCTCCGAGCTCGCGCGCTCACTGGCCACGCAGTCCACGCTGGAGAGCGGCTTCACGATCGTCACGAACGCGCTCAACATCGCCTCCGAGCTGACCGTCCGCCAGCACGTCAAGATCGTGGTGACCGGCGGGGTGGCCAGGCCGCAGTCCTACGAGCTGATCGGGCCGCTGGCGACGGGCGTGCTGGAGCAGGTGACGCTCGACGTGGCCTTCCTCGGGGTGGACGCGCTCGACGTCGAGCTGGGCGCCTCGGCCCACCACGAGGGCGAGGCGAGCGTCAACAACCTGCTGATCAGCCGGGCCGGGCAGGTGGTCGTGGTGGCCGACTCCTCCAAGGTGGGCAAACGGGCGTTCTCCCGCATCTGCCCGATCGAGCAGATCGACACGCTGGTCACCGACTCCCAGCTCTCCGACACCCTCGCGGGACAGCTCACCGACGCGGGGGTGAAGGTCGTACGTGCCTGACGGCGTTACATGCCGATGCCAGAGCGGGTAGGTATGGCGCAAGTGACAAAAGCCGTCGCAGGGGGACTTCATGACGTCGGGAAGGGGCGTGGCCCGGCTCGGGCCCGCGGAGCGGACCGAGGCGCTGGAGCGCATGGCCGCGCAGGAGCTCGACGTGGTCGTGGTCGGCGGCGGCGTCGTGGGGGCCGGGATCGCCCTCGACGCCGCGACGCGCGGGCTGGACGTGGGCCTGGTCGAGGCGAGGGACTTCGCGTCGGGCACGTCCTCGCGCTCGTCCAAGCTGATCCACGGCGGTCTGCGTTACCTGGAGCAGCTCAACTTCGAGCTCGTGCGCGAGGCGCTGCAGGAGCGCGCGCTGCTGCTGCAGCGGATCGCGCCGCACCTGGTCAGGCCGGTGCCGTTCCTGTTCCCGCTGACCCACTACGTGTGGGAGCGGGCCTACGTGGGCGCCGGGGTGGCGCTCTACGACACGCTCGGGCTGGCCACCGGCCTCGGCAGGGGTGTGCCGGGGCACCGGCATCTGTCCAGGTCGCGGGCGCTGCGGCTGGCGCCGGCGCTGAAGAAGAGCGCGTTGACGGGCGCCGTCCAGTACTGGGACGCCCAGGTGGACGACGCGCGTTTCGTGATGACCATGCTGCGCACGGCGGCGACCTACGGCGCGCACGTCGCACCCAGGGCGCAGGTCGTGGGGTTCCTGCGGGAGGGCGAGCGGGTCACCGGGGTGCGCGTGCGCGACCTGGAGTCCGGCGAGGAGATGGAGATCCGCGCCCGGCAGGTGGTCAACGCCACCGGCGTCTGGACCGACGACATCCAGGAGCTGGTCGGCGGCCGGGGCCAGATCCACGTCCGGGCCTCCAAGGGCATCCACCTGGTCGTGCCGCGCGACCGGATCCACTCGCGGACCGGGATCATCCTGCGGACGGAGAAGTCCGTGCTGTTCGTGATCCCCTGGGGCCGCCACTGGGTCATCGGCACCACCGACACCGAGTGGACGCTCGACAAGTCCCACCCGGCCGCCTCCCGGGCCGACATCGACTACCTGCTCGACCACGTCAACGCCGTCCTGTCCGTGCCCCTGACCCGCGACGACGTCGAGGGCGTCTACGCGGGGTTGCGGCCGTTGTTGTCGGGCGAGTCCGACGAGACGTCCAAGCTGTCCAGGGAGCACGTGGTGGCGCATCCGGTGCCGGGCCTGGTGATGACCGCGGGCGGGAAGTACACCACCTACCGGGTCATGGCCGAGGACGCCGTGAACGCCGTCGCGCACGGGCTCGACCAGCGGGTGCCGCGGTCGTGCACCGACCGCGTCCCGCTCGTGGGCGCCGAGGGCTATCAGGCGTTGTGGAACTCCAGGCACCGCATCGCCCAGACCTCCGGGCTGCACGTCGCCAGGATCGAGCACCTGCTCCAGCGCTACGGCTGCCTGATCGACGAGGTGCTGGAGCTGATCGAGCGCGACCCGTCGCTGGCCAGGCCGCTGGCGGGGGCCGACGACTATCTGCGCGCCGAGATCGTCTACGCCGCCACCCACGAGGGCGCCCGGCACCTCAACGACGTGCTGACCCGGCGTACGCGCATCTCCATCGAGACCTTCCACCGGGGCCTGGCCGTGGCGCAGGAGGCGGCCGAGCTGATGGCCGAGCCGCTCGACTGGGACGGCGAGCAGGTCAAGAGAGAGGTCGAGTACTACGCGAAGCGGGTCGAGGCCGAGCGGCGCTCCCAGGAGCAGGACTCCGACCAGGAGGCGGACGCGATCCGGCTCGGCGCGCCGGAGATCGTCCCCGTCGAAGCGCCGGAGCATCCGTGACCCGGGAGTTCTGAAGAGAAGGGGCGGTCCGCGGTGCTGCGGGGGCCGCGGACCGCCCGTTCCGGGATGGTCGTCAGGGCACGGTCACCGACTTGGTGACCGCGCCGGTGGCGCCCAGGTTGTCGGTGACGGTGAGCGTGACCGACTTGGCGCCGCCCGAGCTGTAGAAGTGCCGGATCGTGGTTCCGCTACCCGTGGAGCCGTCGCCAAACGTCCAGGCGTACGTGGCGATCGTGCCGTCCGGGTCGGCCGAGGACGAGCCGTTGAAGTCGCAGTAGCGCCAGATGAGCAGCAGGGTGCAGGTCTGGGTGAATCCGGCGGCAGGCGGCTGGTTGGCGCCCGCGCCGGTCGTCACCTGCTTGGTGACCGAGCCCGTCGCGCCCTGGTCGTCCGTCACGGTCAGGGTGACCGTGTACGTCCCCGCCGCCGCGTAGGTGTGCCCGTTCGTGGATCCCGTGCCGGTCAGGCCGTCGCCGAAGGTCCAGGCGTAGGAGGCGATCGAGCCGTCCGCGTCGGAGGAGGCCGTGCCGTCGAAGGAGCAGGCGAGCACGTTGCACGAGACCGTGTACGACGCCACCGGCGCCAGGTTCCCGCCACCGCCGCCCGGCGGGTAGCGCGTGGCGTCGTGCACGTCGAGCAGCGGCTCCTTGACGCCGTCGCCGGAGTCGTCGGTCCAGGCGGAGTTGCCCGTGGAGATCAGCGTGCTCCGCACGGCCAGCGCGCCCGCCCTGGTCGTCGGCTTGTTGGTGCCCGAGGTGAGGAGGCCGGCCGCGCCCGCCACGTGCGGGCTGGCCATCGAGGTGCCGCTGATCGTGTTGTAGCCGCCGTTCATCCAGGTCGAGTAGATGCAGGTGCCCGGCGCGGTGATCTCGACGGTGGCGCCGAAGTTGGAGTAGAACGCCGAGGTGTCGTCCAGGTCGGTCTCGCTGCGGCACGACAACGTGCTGCCGCCCGAGCCGCCCGGCAGGCCGTCGTTGTCGGTCAGCGCCGAGACGGTGACGACGTCGGCGTGGTTGGCGGGGAAGAACGTGGAGGTGTTCACGTGGTTGTTGCCGGCCGCCACGACGACCACGATGCCGGCGTTGACCGCGTTGGTGATCGCGGTGCTGATGGCGCTGCTGGAGCAGCCGTTGCAGCCCAGGCTCAGGTTGACGACCTCGATGGTCGAGGCGCGGGCCACCACCCAGTTGAGGCCGGCCGCGATGGCCGACAGGGTGCCCTGACCGGCCGAGTTGAGCACCTTCACGCCGTGGATGCGCGCGCCGGGCGCGACGCCGACCGGGCCGACGGTGTTGTCGAGGGCGCCGACGGTGCCCGCGACGTGGGAGCCGTGGCCGTTGTCGTCGGTGCCGGAGTCGTTCACGCAGGAGCCGGTCTGGCAGTTGGCCCGGGCGGCCACGTTCAGGTCGGGGTGGGTGTAGTCCACGCCCGTGTCGACGACCGCCACGTCCACGTCGATGCGCACGTCGTCGACGCCGTCGATGTCCAGGTTCGGGTTGGCGGGGCCGAAGATGCGCCGCACGCCCGTGGGCACGGTCTGCGGGAACGCGCTGACCTCGGCGTCCGCCTCGACGGTGAGCACGTTCGGGCTCTTCCTGAGCCGTTCGGCGGCGGCGCTGGTCAGGCGGGCGGTGTAGCCCTTGAAGGCGTGCTCGTACACGCCGACCAGCTCGCCGCCGACCTGGGAGACCTGGTCCTGCGCCGAGGTGCGGGGCGTCGCGCGGAGCAGCGGGTTGAGCTGGACGATGTACGTGCCGGTCTCGGCCGCCGCGAGGACGGGGAGCGGCGTCGCGCATAACGCCAAGGTGCTGACGAGTGCCGCGAGCAGGGGGATGCGTGGTCGCATGGCAGCGTGAGCCCTTTCCTGGGGGTTGGACGGGACCACTGAAAACATGAGCCAGAATCAGGCTCTGGGCCATACGTATCGACTACGTATTGCGACTACTTAGTTGCCTGCGCGAGGTGAGGCCGAGCTTGCGCAGCGCGTTCGCCACGTGCACCTCGACCGTGCGCGGCGACAGGAACAGGCTCTCGGCGATCTCCTTGTTCGTCAGCCCGCCCGCCGCCAGTCCGCTCACCTGCTTCTCCCTGGGCGACAGGGTGCCCTGGGGCTCGTTGGGCGCCTCGATCCTGCGGCTGATCCGGCGCCGGACGTTGGGGGTGATCGACTCGCGCAGGGCCTGCCTGGTCAGGGGCTGGCGCAGGCCGTACGCGCCGGGGGACCACTCGCGCAGCAGGCCGCGCCGGACCGCCTCGGCGAGCCCGCGCTCGCCCTGCTCGGGCGGCAGGCCCGCCACGCCGGTCAGCGCAGGCTGGGGCGCCGGCTCCTCCAGCATGGCCGCGGCCTGCACGATCCGGCGCGCGGCGGCCGGCAGGGCGTCCAGCTTGAGCCGTACGGCGTCGCGCAGCGCCGGCGGCGTGCCCGGCTCCCTGCCGTCGGCCAGCATGCGGGCCAGCTCCTCGATCGCGAGCGGCACGCCGCCGGTGAGCGGCCAGAGGTCGCCCGCGTCCGGCAGCAGGTGCTTGACCAGCAGCGCGGTCTCCTCAGCGCAGAGCGGCGCCAGGGCCAGCTCGGTGTGGTCGATGCGCGGCGGCAGGTGCGCGAGCAGCTCGGCGACCGGATGGCGCAGGTCCTCGCCACGGTAGGTGAGCACCAGGTTGACCGTGTCGGGCAGGCAGCGCACCAGGAACGCCAGCAGCTCCCTGGTGTCCTGATCGACCCAGTGCACGTCCTCCACGACCAGCGTGACCGGGCGCAGGGCGTCGAGCAGCGACAGGACGGCCCTGAACAGGCGGTGCCGCTCGACCTGGGCGTTGCCGAGCGCGGGCGGCGCGGGCGGGAGCAGGTGGGCGCACTCCGGCAGGAGCGGGCGGAGGGCGCCGGTGATCGGGTTCAGCCCGTTCGCCGGGCGCGCCTCGCGCAGCGCCTCGACGACCGGGCCGTACGGGAAGCGCATGGGGTGGCAGTTCCCCATGAGCAGGGGATGGCCGGTCAGCTCGTGCAGCAGGCGGGTCTTGCCGACGCCGGCCTCGCCCTCGATCAGGACGACGACCGGCGGGCGGGCGAGAGCGTCGGACAGGTGACGGAGTTCGTGCTCTCGACCCACGAAAGGCATGACACACCCGCCCGATCCCGACAACACAGTGTCAGTGGATTTTTCATTATTTGTGGGGGTGTGTCCATAGATGCTGTTATGACCGGAAGGGAATCCAGGCTTGCTCGGCCAGCGAGGTGGCGTCGTTGACCTGAGCGCCTTCGTACGAGATCGTCCAGATCCCGTCCCCGATGATCATCGAACGCTGGATGCCCGGCTGGTACTGCTGCCCGCGCGGCGCCGGGTGTTTGATCATGCCCAGCTTCGACACGCCCGAGTCGTCGATCTTGAGCACCAGCGCGCCCGACTCGGCCTCCTGGTAGAGCGGGATGACGGACAGGCCGGTCTTGGGCCAGTACAGGAACGCGTGCGGATCCCACTCGGCCACCGAGCCCGAGTCCTTCTGGAAGAACTGCGACAGCCGGCGCGGGCCGGCGGGGTCGCTGACGTCGAACAGCGAGATCTGCGTGCCGAGTGTCCTGCCCTGCTCGCCGGCCTCCTGGCCGATGCCGATCAGCTGGCCGTCGGTCGCGCCGGGATGCAGGTAGGCCGAGTAGCCGGTGATCTTCAGCTCGCCCGTCACCTTGGGCGCCGCCGGGTCACGCAGGTCCAGCGTGTAGAGCGGGTCCACCTGCTTGAAGGTGACGCAGTAACCGACCGGGCCGATGAACCTGACCGAGTAGATGCGCTCGCCCTCGCCCAGGCCGCCGACCTCGCCGGTCTTGGCCAGGGTGTCGGCCTTGAGCTCGTGGACGGTGCTGGAGCTGGACGTGCCGTCGTCGGAGGTGAGGGTGGTGGCGACGCGGAGGCTGCCCTCGTACTCGGAGAGCGAGTACTGGTTCAGCAGCCGGCCCTGGACCTTGCCGGAGGCGATGTAGACGGGCGCGCCGGGGCGGTCGATGCCGAAGCGGTGGATCTCCGTCTCCTCGGGCGGCGCCGTGGGGGTCGGGGCCGGGCTCGCCGACGCGCTCGCCGACGGGTTAGCCGACGGGCTCACCGACGGGCTCGGCTGGGCGGAGACGGACACGTCCGGGTCCGTTGGGGTGGGCTCGTCGGCCGGGGCCGCCGCGTTCGTCGAGGCCGGAGGGTCGTCGATGGGCAGCGGGCGCGGCTGGAACCACCAGCGCGGGTTGCTGGCCACGTACAGGCTGGCGCCGGTGCCGTAGACGATGTCGCCGTCGGCGGCCAGGCTGATCGGGTCGGTGCCGGCCGCGGTGACGCCCTGCGCCAGGTCGACGGTGTGCACGGTCAGCATCGAGGTGCCGGTGTAGTCGGCCGGGTGGCTGACCCGCTCGCACGCGACCGCGTCCTTCTTGACGGCTCCCGACGCGTCCGTGATCTCGACCGAGGGCAGCCAGTCGCCGACGGGGGCGCGCCGCACCACGGCCTCGTTCGCGGCGCGCTGCTGCTCCTCCGACATGCCCTCCTTGGCCTGCGGGAACTCGATGGCGGGATAGCTGCGGGTGACGATCCTGACCGTGGAGCCGACCATCCTGGCGTCGACGTACGTGCCCTGCGGCTTGATCGTGCTGAGGATCTTCGGCCGGCCGGCCAGGTCGACCAGCAGATATCTGGTGTCGCTCGGCGGGCCGATCATCCGCTTGTACATGATGTCCCCGCCGCGCATGAGCACCAGCGCGCGGTCGCCGGAGACCAGCAGGTCGGCGGGCGCCCCCGGGATGTCGCCGTCCGTGAGCTTGAGCGAGGAGGTCACCTTCCTGGTGGCCGTGTCGATGATCCGCAGGGTGCCGTCGGCGACCGTGATGACCCGGTTGCCGTCGGTCTTGACCAGGTCGGGCTCGTCCACGCCGGCCTCGTGCACGTTGGTCGTGGAGTGCTCGGGGGCCTCGGCCGTGCTCTTCGCCTGCGGGACGTTCGCCCTGGCGTCCTGCAGGTAGGCGATGGGCATGGCGTTGCCGAAGCCGTAGGCGGTGACGTTCGCGGCGGCGTGCTCGCGCAGGCCCGACAGCAGGTCGTCGCAACTGCTGTAGGAGATCAGGCGGACGGCCCCCAGGCTCAGCTTGGGCGGCGGCCCCGAGCCGCCTCCCGCCGAAGAGGTGCAGGCGGTCGCCACCGTCGCGAGTACCGCGGCGGTGACCGCCGTACGGATCAGCGTCTTCATGACCTCATTGACGGTTGTCCGGCGCGGATGGTTCAGGAGCCCCGGGTCGGGTTGATGGTGAAGGCCGGGCTGAAGTCGACGTCGTCCGGCACCTCCAGCAACTTGCGCAGGAGGTTGCCGTCGAAGTCGATGACCTGGACCTCGTCGTTGGGGCTGTTGTTCTGCTCCCAGCAGTAGAGGTGGCTCTCGTCGTAGAAGCCGAGCACCTTGTCGCAGTCGGAGGAGAACTTGTGCAGCCGGTCGCCGGACTCGGAGTCCCAGACGCAGTGGTCGCCGTCGCCGCCGTTCGGGCAGTTGGTGACGAACGCCTTGCCCGAGGGGGAGAAGATGTCCTGGGTGCCGGCCGACATCGTGCCGATGCCCGGCAGGGAGCGGGTGGCCTCGCCCCCGGTGTCGAAGAAACGCAGGCCCTGGTTCTTCTCGTCGCCGTAGACGTTGACCGCGCCCTCGTCGTCGCCGTCGAAGCCGAAGGCCGTCTCACGGATGGCGGTGTCCGAGACGTCGATCGTGGTGGCCTTGCTCGTGGCCACGTCCACGAGGACGAAGCCGA
The DNA here is from genome assembly GCF_053592075.1 of Nonomuraea sp. NPDC002799. Taxonomy (NCBI): domain Bacteria; kingdom Bacillati; phylum Actinomycetota; class Actinomycetes; order Streptosporangiales; family Streptosporangiaceae; genus Nonomuraea; species Nonomuraea sp. NPDC002799. The sequence goes on along the minus strand of NZ_JBSFVA010000001.1, from coordinate 767,618 downwards.
GGTACTTCCAGTTGGCTCCGGTCTTCTTCTCGACGTTGAGCAGGATCTTCGAGCCGTCCTTCGACCAGGCCCGGATGCTGCTGATCAGCGGCTCCTTGACGGTCTTGATGGTGACCCGGCCCTGGGTCCGCCGGTCGGTGATGACGATGAAGTCGTAGTCGTCGGAGCTGTACTTCCGGCCCCGGGTGGCCAGGTAGCGGCCGTCGGGCGAGACCAGCGACTCCCAGTTGGCGGCGTACTTCGTGAACGTGCCGCGCACGGAGCCCCTGGCGTAGTCGATCCAGTCCTTCTTGACCTTGTCGTAGATCTCGTAGGAGGTCAGGACGATGGCGTCCGCCGGGTTCTCGTAGAGGTGGATCGCGGCGCCGGGGAGTGACCGCTTGGTGCCCGTCTTCGGCACGGCGGCCACGGTGGCGGTGGGCGAGGGCGACGGCTTCGATGAGCTCCGCGTCGGGGAGGGGGTCGGGAGGGCCACCGACGCCTTGTCCATCTGGATGATCACGACCACGCCGGCGAGCAGCAACAACGCGATCCCCACCGCGATGCCGGCGATGAGCGGGGCCCGGCTCTTGCGCCGTGGCCGCTGGGTGTACATGCCCTGGTAGGGCGACTGCTGCCCGTAGGGGCCCGGCGGGTGCCACTGCTGCTGGACCGGTGGCTGCTGCTGGGAAGGCGGCCCGACGGGTCCCGAATGATGGGGGACCGGGCCCGAAGCAGGGCCGTACGGGCCGGACTGCGGCCCAGCCAGCGGCCCGGGTCGCGGCCCGGACTGTGGCCCGGACTGTGGCCCGGACTGTGGCCCGGACTGCGGCCCGGACTGCGGGCCGGGTTGCGGGGTGAACTGCTGGTGCCGGGGAGCCGCCTCGGCGGCGGCCTGCGCCAGCATGCCGGAGTTGGGGGCGGGATGTTGCAGCAGCCGCATGATCACCTGCTCGGCCGTGGGCCGCTGCGCCGGATCCTTGCTCAGGCAGGCGGCCACGACGTCACGTAACTGCCCGTCCAGCACGCCGAGGTCGGGATGCTGGCTGAGGACCCGGTTGATCACCGCGGGCATCGTGTCACTGCCGAACGGCGCCTTGCCGGAGGCCGCGAAGACCATGGTCCCGGCCCACGAGAACAGGTCGGCGGCGGGCCCCACGGTGTGGCCCATGATCTGCTCGGGCGGCATGTACGCCGGCGTCCCCACGACCATGCTGCTGATCGTCGAGGTGGCGTTCAGCGCGCGGGCGATGCCGAAGTCGATCACCCGGGGCCCGTCGGCGCCGATGATCACGTTGGCCGGCTTGAAGTCGCGGTGCACGATCCCGGCCTGGTGGATGGCGGCCAGCGCGGTGGCGGTGCCGATGGCCAGCCGGTGCAGCGTCGTGCCCGTGCGCGGCCCCTCCTCCTGCACGACGCGCTGCAGCGAGGGCCCCTCGATGTACTCGCTGACGATGTAGGGCCGGTCCTGCTCGACCCCGGTGCCCAGCACGGCGGCGGTGCAGAACGGCGCCACCTGCTGGGCCACCTGGACCTCGCGCAGGAACCGCTCGATGCTCACCCGGTCGCCCGCCTGGTCGGGCCGCAGCCACTTGACCGCCACACGGTTGTCCTGGCTGTCCGTGGCGAGGTAGACGACGCCCTGTCCGCCCTCGCCGAGCCGGCCGAGGAGATCCATGCCTCCCAGCCGCTGTGGATCTCCGGGGCGTAGCGGAGCGAAGGTTGCCATGAGGGGATTCTGGCCCTATGCCGCGCATCCGCAAAAACTACCCGTGGGTAGCCGGGCGGAATATCCTTCTGGCATGCAGGTGACGTCCAGCGGTAGGACACAGCACATCATCGCCCCCTTCACCGGCGAAAGCCTTGCTGAGCTGCCCATATCGGACGCAGAAGACGTCCGGCGGGCATACGAGAAGGCGCGGGCCGCCCAGATCGAGTGGGCGGCCAGATCCGCCGCCGAGCGGGCGCGGCCGTTCCTGCTCCTGCACGACGCGATCCTCGACCGGCGGGACGAGATCCTCGACATCGTCCAGAACGAGACGGGCAAGGCCCGCAGGCACGCCTTCGAAGAGGTGCTCGACGTCGCGGGCTGCGCCCTCTACTACGCCCGCCGCGCGCCGGAGCTGCTCGCCCCGCGCCGGCGTCGGGGGGCCTTCCCCGTCGTGACCCGGGTGGCGGAGCTGCGCCAGCCCAAAGGCGTGGTCGCGCTGATCACGCCGTGGAACTACCCGCTCTCGCTCGGGGCCACCGACGCGGTGCCCGCGCTGCTGGCCGGCAACGCCATCGTCCACAAACCGGACACGCAGACCGCGCTGTCCACGCTGTGGACCGTCGACCTGCTGGCCGAGCTGGGCATGCCGCGCGAGATCTGGCAGGTGGTGCTGGGCGAGCCGGCCGACATCGGCGACGCGCTGCTGGACCACGCCGACTACGTCGGCTTCACCGGCTCCACGCGCGGCGGCAGGAAGATCGCCGAGGAGGCGGCCAAGCGCCTCATCGGCTGCTCGCTGGAGCTCGGCGGCAAGAACCCGATGGTGGTGCTCGACGACGCCGACCTCGACGCCGCCGTCCCGGGCGCCGTCCGCGCCTGCTTCGTCAACGCCGGCCAGCTCTGCCTGTCGGTCGAGCGCCTGTACGTGCACGCGTCGTTGTTCGACGCGTTCGCCGAGCGCTTCGTCCGGCAGGTGACCGGCCTCAAACTCGGCGCGGGACACGACTGGTCGGTGCAGATGGGCTCGCTCACCTCACAGCGCCAGCTCGACGCCGTCCGCGCGCACGTGGACGACGCCGTGGCCAAGGGAGCCCGCGTCCTGGCCGGCGGCCGGACCCGGCCCGACCTGGGCCCGCTGTTCTACGAGCCGACCGTGCTGACCGGCGTCGGCGAGGACATGGACCTGTGCCGCGCCGAGACGTTCGGCCCGGTGGTGGCGCTCCATCCGTTCTCCTCCGACGACGAGGCGGTCGAGCTGGCCAACGACACCATCTACGGCCTCAACGCCTCCATCTGGAGCACCGACCTGCCGAGGGCCCGCCGGCTCGCCGCACGCGTCCGGGCCGGCACGGTCAACATCAACGAGGGGTACGCCTCCGCGTACGCCTCCTACGACGCCCCCATGGGCGGCATGAAGGCGTCCGGGCTCGGCCGCCGGCACGGGGTGGAGGGCCTGCTGCGTTACACCGAGGCCAAGACCGTGGCCGCGCAGTCGAGCAAGCTGGGCTTCGAGCCGCCGTTCGGGCTGGCGTACGAGAAATGGGCGGACACGCTGTCCGCCCTGCTGAAGACGATGCGGAGGCTGCGGCTCAGGTGAGTTTCGACGTGATCGTCATCGGATCGGGGTTCGGGGGCAGCGTGGCGGCGCTGCGGCTGACCGAGAAGGGGTACAAGGTCGGGGTGCTGGAGGCGGGCCGCCGCTTCGACGCGTCGACGCTGCCCGCCACGTCGTGGCAGGTCCGCGACTTCCTGTGGGCGCCGTGGCTGGGGCTCAAGGGCATCCAGCGCATCCACGTCCTGCGCGGCGAGCGTGGCACCGGCGTCATGGTGCTGGCGGGCGCCGGGGTCGGCGGCGGCTCCCTCGTGTACGCCAACACGCTCTACGAGCCGCTCGACCCCTTCTACGACGACCCGCAGTGGGCCGGCATCGCCGACTGGAAGGCCGAGCTGGCACCCCACTACGACCAGGCCAAACGCATGCTCGGCGCGGTCGTCAACCCCACCTTCACCCGGGCCGACGAGATCATGACCAGGGTCGCCGCCAAGATGGGCGTGGCCGACACCTTCCACCTGGCGCCGGTGGGCGTCTACTTCGGCGAGGACGGCGTCGACCCCTACTTCGGCGGAGCGGGCCCCGCCCGCCGGGGCTGCGTCGAATGCGGCGCCTGCATGACCGGCTGCCGCTACGGCGCCAAGAACATGCTGACCGAGAACTACCTGCACCTCGCTGAGCGCGCGGGCGCCCTCGTCTATCCGGAGAGCACGGTGACGTCCGTGCGCCCGCTGCCGTCCGGGGGTTACGAGGTGATCGCGCGCAAGACGGGCTCCGTACGCGCGCGCCGCTCGTTCACCGCCCGGCAGGTCGTCTTCGCGGCCGGCACGTACGGCACCCAGCGGCTGCTGCACAAGCTGCGCGGGGACGGCACGCTGCCCCGGTTGTCGGCCAGGCTCGGCACGCTGACCAGGACCAACTCCGAGGCGCTGCTCGGCTTCGAGCGGCCGTCCCGCGACGGCGAGAAGCTCAACGGCGGTGTGGCGATCACCTCCTCGATCCACCCCGACGCCGAGACCCACATCGAACCCGTCCGCTACGGCGACGGCTCCAACGCCATGGGCCTGCTGCGCACCCTGCTCGTGGACGGCGGCCAGTCGCGCCCGCGCGCGTTCGCCCGCGAGGTGGCCGCGCGACCGCTGCGCGCGCTGCGCCTGCTGGACCTGCGCCGCTGGTCGGAGCGGACGGTCATCGCCCTGGTGATGCAGGCCAAGGACAATTCGATCACCGTCCGCCGCACCCGCTGGGGTCTGCGCTCCGAGCGCGGCCACGGCGAGCCCAACCCGACCTGGATCCCCGCGGGCCACGAGGCGGTGCGCCACGCGGCGGAGGAGATCGGCGGGGTGGCCGGAGGGACGTGGCTGGACCTGTTCGACATCCCGACGACCGCCCACTTCCTCGGTGGTTGCGCCATCGGCGAGTCGTCCGAGACGGGGGTGATCGACCCCTACCAGCGCGTGTACGGCCACGCGGGGCTGCACGTCGTCGACGGCTCGGCCGTGTCGGCCAACCTGGGCGTGAACCCGTCGCTGACCATCACCGCCCAGGCCGAGCGGGCTTTGTCGTTCTGGCCCAACGCGGGCGACCCGGATCCGCGCCCGCCGGTGGGCTCCTCCTACGCCAGGCTCGCACCGGTGCCGCCGCGCAGCCCCGCCGTGCCGCCGCACGCGCCCGGAGCTCTGCGGCACACGCCGTAGCGGAATAAGCGGCCGTGCGGGGATGTCGGTTACCGTCATGAACATTCGTTATGTCGGAGGGCCGACGGCGGTGCTGGAGATCGGCGGGGTGCGCCTGCTGACCGATCCCACTTTCGACCCGCCCGGCGACTACCCGATCGGGAGCCGGGCGCTGAGCAAGACCTCGGGCCCCGCCGTCGACGCCGTGTCCATCGGCCCGGTCGACGCCGTGCTTCTCTCCCACGACCAGCATCCCGACAACCTCGACAAATCCGGCCGCGCTTACCTTTCGTCCGTGCCGCTGGTGTTGTCCACGGGGGCGGCGGCCGGCCGTCTGGGCGCGCCGGTGCGGGCGCTGCCCAACTGGACGTCCGTCGAGGTCGGCCCGTTGACGGTGACCGGGGTGCCGGCGCAGCATGGGCCCGACGGGAGTGAGCACCTGGTGGGGGAGGTCACCGGGTTCGTGCTCACGGGCGACGGGGTGCCGACCGTCTACGTCAGCGGTGACAACGCCTCGCTGGCCGTCGTGCGGGAGGTGGCCGAGCGGGTGGGGCCGGTGGACGTGGCGGTGTTGTTCGCCGGCGCGGCCAGGACACCGCTGGTGGACGGGAACCTGACGTTGTCCAGCGCGGACGCCGTCGTCGCCGCCGAGATCCTCGGGGCCCGGTACGTGGTGCCGCTGCACTTCGAGCACTGGGCGCATTTCACGCAAGGTCGGGAGACGGTGGAGAAGGCGTTCGAGGGGTTCGGGGACCGGTTGCGGCTGCCGGCACCTGGAGAGAGCACGCGGCTGCCCTGATCGGCCCGGGATCTCGGGCGGGCCGCCCCTCACACCCGCTGCAACCCGACCACCCGCAACATGTCGAGCATGGTCGCCTCGGGGGAGCCCGGTTCGGCCGAGTACACGAGCACGGTCTGGTGGCCGTGTTCGGCCAGGTGCGGGTCACCCACGCGTTCCTGCCGTTGCTCCGCAGGTCGGAACAGCCCCGTATCGTCATGGTCTCCAGCTCCCTCGCCTCGCTGACCCGTGGCGCCGACCCCGACCGCCCCGAGCACGGCTTCCTGAGCCTGGACTACGCCTCGTCGAAGGCGGCGCTCAACAGGATCGTCTCCCAGTACGCCCGGGCGCTGCCCGGGTTCAAGGTCAACGCCGCGGACCCGGGCGACCCCGCCACCGACATGAACCACCACACAGGTGTCCACACCGTCGCGGAAGGGGCCGATGCCATCATCAGCTTGGCCACATCGGACCCCGGCGGGCCGACGGGCGGCTTCTTCGGCAGCGACGGCCCCGTCCCCTGGTAGGAGTGAAGATGAGCAAGATCCTGACGATCGGCCTGCAGCCGAGCACGATCGACTACGCCAAGTACCCCGGACTCGACGAGGCCACGCTCACCGCACGGATCGAGCAGGGCGAAGCGGCGCTGCGCGCGGCGGGCCTCGACGTGGTGCCGTGCCAGGTCGGCACCGACCCGGACGCGGCGGAGAGGACCGTCCGCGAACGGCTGGCGGAGGGGCACTTCGGCGTGGCCATGATCGGGGCCGGGCTGCGCATGTCCCTTGAGCACACCGTCCTGTTCGAACGGCTGATCAACGTGCTGGCGGAGACGACCCCCGGCATCCGGTTCTGCTTCAACACCGCACCGGAAACGACGATCGACGCCATTCGCCGCTGGATCTGACCGGGACGAGCGGGTGATCAGGTCAGGGGGTGGCTGACCCAGACGTTCGGCTCCACGTAGACGGCGTGGTCGTGCGCCACGTCGCAGTGCACCGGGCTGAGCGCGCCGGCCACCTCGACCGCCCCCGTACGGTCGAACGGCAGGCCGGTCCACCCCCGCCATTCCGCCAGGGTCCCCGCCACCACCATCGAGCGCGGCGCCACCTTGACGATCTTCCCGCCCGCCCGTACGTGCACCCGCAACCAGGCGTCATGGGGCAGGCCGTCGGAGCGGGTCCTGAAGGCGTACTCCGTCATGGGGGTGTGCGGTTCGAGGTGCTTGCCGTTGGGCCGGACCGGCGCCACGAGCTCGCGGTAGCCGAGGCGGGTGGCGTGGTCGCGCATCGCCGCCAGCATGAGGGCGGACAACCCCTTGCCCTGCAGGTCCCGCCGGACGCTGATCTCCAGCGCCGAGACGGCGCCGGGCGTCGTGCCGCGCTGGCGGGCCAGCCAGCCGGACCGGACCACGCCGTCCCAGCCGTCGTCGGGCAGCTCGGGCCCGTTCGCCAGGTACGGCGTCATGCAGGCCCGCGCCGCCAGCCGCCCAGGCTCCGCCTCGTCGTCGGCCACGAGCACGTAGTCGGCGTAGGTCGTGGTGGCGATCGGATAGAACAGGTCGGCCATCGGATCCTGGAGCATGAACTCGGGCCAGGTGTCGTCCATGTCCCACAACCCCGACGCCAGCTCCGGACGCTCCGCGAGCGTGGTGATCTTCAGCTCCATGCCGGTCATCTTGGCATTCCGCGCCACCGCGCTGTGCACCATTCTCCGCTTAAGCGACGTGCGCTAGCGTCGGCGACATGACGGACCTTGACCCCAGACTGCGCGCCATCACCGATCTCATCGTGGCCGACGCGCGCGAGGGCGGCGGCAGGCACGAGTACGACGGCAGGATCCAGGACCTGTCGCCCGCCGGCGTACGGGAGGGCCTCGCGCGCCTCGGCGAGGGAGCCGCGCCGGCCGACCCGCACGACGCGGAGCACCAGCGGGTGTTCGAGCAGGCGCTGCGTTACCAGCTCGGCGAGCTGGCGCTGCACCGCAAGAACCCGCTGCTCCACCTCTCCAACCTCGACCTCGCCTGCTACGACCGCGACTACGGGCCCGAGGAGGAGCGCGCGGCGGCCAAGGCGGCCCACCTCGCGCTCTGGCCCGACGCCGTACACCACGCGATCGACTCCCTCGACGAGGTCACGGCTCCTGTCGCGCAGGCCCTGACCGGCGCCGTGAAGGGGTTGTCGACCGGCATCACGGACGAGACGGCGCTGCAGGCGCACGGCCGGCTCGTCGCCCACCTCGAACGCGCCGCCGCCGAGGGCGACCCCGACGCGGCGCTCGGCGGCGCGGCGCTGGCCGGGCTGATGGGCACGGCCGAGGGCCTGCCGGTGGACCTGGGCCGGCTGGCCGAGCAGGCCGACGCCGAGCGCGACCGGCTCATGGCGCTGCTCACGGAGTCCTGCGCCAAGCTGGGGGAGAGCGGACGGGCGCCGCTCGACGTCGTACGCGAGCTGGTCAAGGACCACCCCGACGCGGACGGCGTGATCGAGGCGGCCAGGGTCGGCACCGAGCGGGCCATCGCGTTCACGCGGGAGAAGGACCTCGTGCCCTACCACGACGGAGCGTGCCGGGTCGGCCCTGCTCCCGAGTCGCGCCGCTGGGCGCTGGCCATGATGTCGTGGAACGCGCCAGGCGAGACCGAAGGCCCCTCCTGGTACCACATCACGCCGCCCGACCCCTCCTGGCCGGCGGAGGAGCAGGAGGAATGGCTGGAGGTCTTCAGCCAGACGACGCTACCCGCGGTGAACGTCCACGAGGTGGCCCCCGGGCACTTCTCCCACGGCCGCGCGCTGCGCCGGGCGTCGTCGGACGTGCGGCGGCTGCTGCAGTCCATGGCGTTCATCGAGGGGTGGGCGCACTACGCCGAGGAGCTCTGCGTCGAGGAGGGGTTCGCGCCCGGCGATCCGCGGTTCGAGATCGGCGTGTGGGTGGAGGGTCTCGTCCGGGTGACGCGGCTGGCCTGCGCTATCGGGGTGCACACCGGGGCGATGACGGTCGAGGAGGGCGCCAGGCGCTTCGAGTCCGACACGCACATCGCCGGGCCGGCGGCGCTGTCGGAGGCGCGGCGGGCCACGTTCGATCCGACGTACGGGCGGTACACCTGGGGCAAGCTGGCCATCATGGACCTGCGCGAACGGGCCCGCAAGGAGTGGGGCGCGGGCTTCAGCCTGCGGCGTTTCCACACGGCGCTGTTCGACCTCGGGGCGCCGCCTCTGGGGCTGATCGACGGCGCCCTCTAGCGCCCGCAGGCACCCGGGCGGCATTCTGGAGCGTCCGGGGCCGCCCGTGTGGTTCGCGGCCACTGAGCCCGGTGGGGCATGGGAGGTGCGTCGGTGCGTGAGCTCTCCGGCAAGGTCGCCGTGGTGACGGGTGCGGCGAGCGGGATCGGGCGGGCGCTGGCGCTCAGGTTCGCGGCCGAGGGCATGGTGCTCATGCTCGCCGACGTCGATCCGGACGGCCTCGCCAGGACGGCGGCACTGGCCCGCGACGCCGGGGCACCCACGCCGCTCACCGGCGATCGGGTGCGCACGCAGATCACCGACGTCGCCGACGCGAGTGCCGTCCGGCACCTGGCCAACCGCTGCTTCGGCGAGCTCGGCGCCGTACACGTGCTCTGCAACAACGCCGGCGTCTTCCAGGGCGGCCACATGTGGACGCGCGACGAGGAGGACTTCTCCTGGCTGCTCGGCGCGAACCTGTGGGGCGTGCTGCACGGCATCCGCGAGTTCGTGCCCCGGATGATCGAGCAGGACACCGAGGGGCACATCGTCAACACGGTGTCGGTGGCCGGGCTGTTCGCGGTGCCGGGGGCGGGTGCGTACGCGGTGACCAAACACGCCGCGCTGGCCGCCTCCCAAGCGCTCGCTCAGGACCTGTCGGCCGCCGGAGCGCGGCTCCGCGTCACCGCGCTCTGCCCCGGCGCGGTCAGGACCCGCATCGGCGACTCCGCCCGCGTACGCCCCGCCGGCCCGGCCGCCGCCCCCACCCAGGATGAGCTGGCCGCGCTGGAGTCCGTCAGCAGGTCGGCCGAGCACGGCATCGAGCCCGCAGAGGTGGCCGACCTGGTCGTGACGGCCATCCACGAGGAGCGGTTCCTGGTCCTGACCGACGACAAGTACGCCGCGCGGCTGCGCCGCCAGACCGAGGCCCTGCTCTCCGGCGAGTTGCCGTCCTACCAGTGACGATCGTGGGCCAGCATCCGCACCACCGTGCCGCTGTGTGGCCGGACCAGCAGGCGTACGGAGTCGCCTGGCAGCACGTCCTGATACAACCCCTGCTTCACCGAGAACGCGGTGGCCTTGTCCGAGCTGCCGTCGTGCAGCGCGATGTAGTAGTGCCAGGAGCCGGACTCGGCGTCGGCCCAGCGCTTGACGACGTGCCCGGTGACCTCCTGGCGATCAGGCCCTCCGGCGGACGTCGCGGCGGGCTCGACCGCCTCGCCTCGCCACCCGCTGCCCGTGAAGATCCACTCTTCCTGCCGGCCGGCCGGCGCCGCGCCGGGCCCGGCGACCTCCCGCCCGGCGGGCGTCAGCAGGAACCCCCGGCCGCCCATGAGCAGCCCCGTTCCCGCCACGAACGACACCATCGTCGCGATCATCCCGGGCCACGACAGGCCGGCCAGGGAGACGGTGACGTACCAGGGCACGGCCAGCGCGACGGCGAGCAGCACGGGAACGGCCATGGTCGGCCAGCGCCGCCTGGCCAGGCCCAGGTCGATGGCGTGCTGCTGGACGAGGGGGAGGAAACCACGTTCGAGCTCGGACCCTGGCGGCATGAGGTCGATCACGAGGGTGGACGGGGCGCCCGCCATGAGGGCGGTCACCCGTTCCAGAGCCCATCGCTCGTACGGCAGGAGCGGCTCGCCCGGCGGCGCGCCCGGCGCCACGTGGTCGCCGTCGACCCTCACCCAGCCGCGTCCGCCCAGCTCGAACAGCGCCGAATGGAACACCTCCTGCGCCCGCATCCCGCGTAAGAGCTGGACCACCGGCGCGGGCGCCTCCTCTGTCCCCGAGGGGCCGTCGCGGAGGGACGCCTTGAAAGCGCCGACCAGCGCGGTGACCCACAGGGCCCACGCCGCCGCCGGCCAGACAAGATCCATCTCTCTGTGTTAGCACGAGTGCCGGGTGCCAGGCCAGGCATAATGCGTAAGCCCGATACACTGAGTGCACCGCATTTCGCCTTTGGGGGGTTCTCACGGTGTCTGAATTCGACACAGTGCTGGTGGTCGACTTCGGCGCACAGTACGCGCAGCTCATCGCCAGGCGGGTGCGCGAGTGCCACGTCTACTCCGAGATCGTTCCGTCGACGATGCCGGTCGAGGAGATGATGGCCAAGAAGCCTAAAGCGATCATCCTGTCCGGTGGCCCGTCCTCGGTCTACGCCGACGGGGCGCCGCCGGTGCCGCACGGCCTGTTCGCCACGGGCGTGCCCACGTTCGGCATCTGCTACGGCTTCCAGGCCATGGCCCAGGCGCTGGGCGGCGAGGTGGCCCGCACCGGCATCGCCGAGTTCGGCGGCACCGCGCTGACGGTGCTCGACGAGGGCATCATCTTCGCCGGTCTGCCGGCCGCCCAGACGGTCTGGATGTCCCACGGCGACAGCGTCGCGGCCGCCCCTGAGGGCTTCAGGGTGACCGCCTCGACGAGCGAGACGCCGGTCGCCGCCTTCGAGCACGAGGAGCGCGGCCTCTACGGCGTGCAGTTCCATCCGGAGGTGCTCCACTCCGAGCACGGGCAGGCGGTGCTCAGGCACTTCCTCGACGCGGCGGGCTGCCGCCCCACGTGGACCATGCTCAACATCGTCGAAGACTCCGTCGAGGCCGTGCGCCGGCAGGTCGGCGACGGCCGGGCCATCTGCGCGCTGTCGGGCGGCGTCGACTCCGCGGTGGCCGCCGCGATCGTCCAGCGCGCCATCGGCGACCGGCTGACCTGCGTCTTCGTCGACCACGGCCTCCTGCGCAAGGGCGAGGCCGAGCAGGTCGAGCGCGACTTCGTCGCCGCCACCGGCGTCAAGCTGCGCGTCGTCGACGCCGCCGACCGCTTCCTGAAGGCCCTCGACGGCGTCTCGGACCCGGAGGAGAAGCGCAAGATCATCGGGCGCGAGTTCATCCGCGTCTTCGAGGACGAGCAGCGCGCCATCATGGCCGACGGCCCCGTCGACTTCCTGGTCCAGGGCACCCTTTACCCCGACGTGGTCGAGTCGGGCGGAGGCGCCGGCACCGCCAACATCAAGTCCCACCACAACGTCGGCGGCCTCCCGGAGGACCTGCAGTTCAAGCTCGTGGAGCCGCTGCGGACGCTGTTCAAGGACGAGGTGCGGCGCGCGGGCGAGGAGCTCGGGCTGCCCGCCGCGATGGTCTGGCGCCAGCCGTTCCCCGGCCCCGGCCTGGCCATCCGCATCGTCGGCGAGGTGACGCGCGAGCGGCTGTCCCTGCTGCGCGAGGCCGACGCCATCGCCCGCGAGGAGCTCTCGCGGGCCGGCCTGGACCGGCAGATCTGGCAGTGCCCGGTGGTGCTCCTGGCCGACGTCCGGTCGGTGGGCGTGCAGGGCGACGGCCGCACGTACGGCCATCCGGTGGTGCTGCGGCCGGTGACGTCGGAGGACGCGATGACGGCCGACTGGTCGCGGGTGCCCTACGACGTGCTGGCCCGCATCTCCACCCGCATCACCAACGAGGTCCGCGAGGTCAACCGCGTCGTCCTCGACGTGACCAGCAAGCCCCCGGGCACCATCGAGTGGGAGTAACCCTCCTTTTCGCACAAAGGCCCGCGCCGGTCGCCCTCCTGGGGCTCCGCGCGGGCCTTTCGCGGCTCTCATGCCATTCGGTACGGCGGAGCCAACGTCACACCACCCGCCGCACGTGGCACAGGGCCTCCAGGAAGACGCCCGCTGACCCGCACACAGCACCCACCGCAACGGCGCCCTCTTGACCTCCATAGTGGTTGAACGCTGCCTGTCAGGGGTGCGCGCTTCCCGGTAAAAAAGTGGGAATCAACGATGGGCACGCCTGTTCGATGCGAAGGGTGACGCGGGACCTGCGGGGACACTACTGTGTGGGTGTGGGCCGTCTGGATGACAGGGAGCGCGCCGCCATGGTGGCGCTACTTCGTCGTATCTCGACCGAAAAGGGCGAGCGTGAGCTCGTTCAGCAGCTCACCGACGACGCCACGGCCGTGACATTGCTGAGCCGACGCCTCGCCCCCGTCGATCTGTTCTCCGATCCGGTAGAGGAAGCGATAACCGAAGCCGGAGCGGAGATAGCCTCCTGGGAGCGGAGCGGAATCCACGTCCTCACCCTGGGAGACGACCATTACCCGCACCGGCTGCGGGACGTGTTCGACCGACCCCCTCTGCTGTTCGCCCGGGGCATTCTCCTCGCGGATGACGACGGGGTCGCGGTGGTCGGTTCTCGGCAGGTCTCCCCAGCGGGCCGGTCAATAGCGGCTGAGCTGGCCAGGGGGCTCGTCGAGCGCGATCTCACAGTGGTGTCGGGCCTGGCCGCCGGTGTCGACACTGCCGCGCACCGTGCGGCGCTCGGAGCAGGTGGCCGGACAGTGGCCGTCATCGGCACCGGCATCCGTAAACACTTTCCTCCGGAGAATCGGGATCTCCATCAAGAAGTAGCCGAGCAAGGTGCCGTGCTGTCGCAGTTCTGGCCGGACAGGGCGCCGGACAAGACGACGTTCCCACTGCGCAACGGCACGATGTCGGGCTACAGCCTGGCGACGATCATCGTAGAGGCCAATGAGCGAAGCGGGACACGCATCCAGGCACGCAAGGCCGTGGAACACGGCCGACCGGTGATCTTGATGCAGTCGGTGCTCGACCGCACGCAGTGGGGACGTGTCACGGCCGGCAAACCCGACGTCCATGTGGCCCGCGACACCCAAGAGGCGATGGCGATCGTGGACGACCTTCTAGACCGTCCCAGACAGCTAGAGCGTTTCCTCTCCATGGCTGGCTGAGCTCCAACGACAGGGAAACGCCCGCTCACCCAAGGTGGGTGATGAAGCCGACGAGATCAGGGCGGGCGGGTAGCCTCGGCTGATGGCGAAGATCCTGATCACGGGGATGTCGGGCACCGGCAAGTCCACGGCCTTAGGGATGCTGGCGGCCCGGGGTCATCGCACCGTCGATACGGACACCGACCAGTGGAGTCACTGGATGACCCTGCCGGACGGGTCCGCTGATTGGGTGTGGCGGGAGCCGGCCATCAGCGACCTACTCGCCCAACACTGTGAAGGCGCCCTTTTCGTGGCCGGCTGCAAGTCCAATCAGGGCCGGTTCTACCCGCAGTTCGACCACGTCGTCCTGCTCAGCGCTCCCGCTGAGATCATGCTCGCCCGCATCGCGACGCGAACCAACAACCCCTTCGGCCAGCGCCCTGAGGAACGTGCGGCCATCCTGCGTGACCTTGCCAACGTGGAGCCGCTGCTCAGGGCCACCTCCACTGTCGAGATCGACGCATGTGCGCCAGTCGACAAGGTGGTCCAGCAGCTTGAGGAACTGGCACAAACGACGCCTGATCAAGGGGTGTAGCCCGCGAGCGCTATGACGGTCGCCAGAGCAGTGAGCACCGGTGATGGCGCGTAGGCGTACGGTCGCCGCCGTCTGAAACTAGCTTCGAGCAGGGCGGATAAAATTTGCCGGTCGATGAACGCATGAAAGCATCGCCTGTGGGAAAAGTGGGTACCCCGGGTCAGCCCTGCGCTGGTGTGGTCCGTGGGACCCGGGTGCCGACTGAAGGGACTCGGCGCGACCAAGAGGAGTGACGTGCCTGTATGGCCCAACCATATGAGCTAGACCGGTTGCCGCTGGTCCTGCTCGTCGAGGACGACCCGCAGGACGCGGTGATCGTCCAAGAGCTGCTGAACGACAGCGGCCTGGCCGTGCGCCTGGAATGGGCGCGCTCGGTCAACGAGGCGCGGCTGGCGTTGGCGCGGCTGCGCCCGCAGTGCGTGCTGCTGGACCTCGGCCTGCCGGACTCCTACGAGTTCTCCGCGCTGCCGGCCGTGCTGGAAGAGGCCGGCGACGCGGCGGTCGTGGTGCTGACCGGCATGGCGGAGGAGCAGGCGGGCCTCGCGGCGGTCACGGCGGGTGCTCAGGACTACCTGGTCAAGGGCCAGGTGGAGGCCGAATGGCTGGGCCGGGCGCTGCGCTATGCCATGCAGCGCAAGCAGGCCGAGCAGGCGTCGGCGGCGCTGCGGGCCGAGCGCCTGCGGGCCACGGAGAACGCCCGCCTGGAGCGCGGCCTGCTGCCGACCCCGCTGCTGCAGAGCACCAGGATCGCGGTCGCCGCGCGCTACCGCGCCAGCAGGGGCTCCGCCACGCTCGGCGGTGACTTCTTCGACGTCGTCGAGTCCGACGACAAGGTCGTGCACGCGGTGATCGGCGACGTGTGCGGGCACGGTCCCGACGAGGCGGCGCTCGGTGTCTGCCTGCGCATCGCCTGGCGGGCGCTGGTGCTCAGCGGGGTGACCGGCGCCGCGCTGCTGCGGCAGCTCGAACGCATCCTGCGCGCGGAGCGGTCCAGCCCGGAGATCTTCACCACGATGACCACGCTGACGCTGGAGCCCGACCAGCGTACGGTCCGCGTCTGGCGGGCCGGCCATCCGGGCATGCTGGTGCACACGGCCGACGACGTCACCCTGTCCGAGCCGGAAGGGGGCCTCGCGATCGGCCTGCCCATCGAGGCGGACTGGCACCAGCACGTCATGGAGCTGCCCGCGGGCGCCGGCCTCACGCTGTTCACCGACGGCCTGTTCGAGCGCCGCCTGCCCGGCGAGACCCCGCGCTGGCTGGGCGAGGAGGGGCTGCTGGAGCTGGCCAGGCAGCACGTCCGGCTGGACGGCGAGCAGCTCCTCGACGCGCTGATCGCGGACGTCGAGGCGCGCACCGCACCCGACACCCCCGCGGACGACCTCGCCGTGGTACACCTTCGATGGAGAGCGGATTCTTGAACACAACGGTTCCCGATGGACGCTGGGGACGCCTGAAGGTGCACGGCTGGTTCGTCGTGGTGCTCGCCACCATCACGATCTTCGTCGTCGCCGCCGCCGCGGTGGCCGCGATCATGTTCAGCCGCACGGCCCAGCTCTCCGACGAGCTGACCGAACGGCTCTCGCCGGCCAGGATCGAGGCGGCCGAGCTGCAGAACGCCCTGCTCGACCAGGAGACCGGCGTACGCGGCTATCTGCTGAGCGGTGACCGCGAGTTCCTGGGGCCGTACACCCAGGGCATGACCGCCGAACAGCGCAGCACCGAGCGCATCGCGGGCCTCGTCCAGGACCGGCCCGAACTCCTCGACAACCTGCGGACGATCCGCGCCGAGGCCGCCGCCTGGCGCACCGGCTACGTCGAGCCCGCCACCGCCGCCAGACAGGCCGAGAATCCCATCTCCAGCGTCACGGCCGCGAACGGCAAGCAGTCGTTCGACCGGATCAGGACGCTGCTGGACCGGCTGGGCGGCAAGCTGGGCGAGGCCAGGACACAGATCCAGGAGGAGCTGGTGCAGGCGCAGCGGGTGCGCGACTCGGCGTTCATCGCCATGCTCGTGGCGTTCCTGCTGGCCGGCGTCGCGATGGCGATCCTGCTGCGCAACGCGGTGGGCCGCCCGCTCGACGAGTTGCGCATCGCCTCCCGGCACATCGCCACCGGCGACTTCGACCATCCCATCCCAGCGCGCGGTCCCGCGGACATCCGCGAGGTCTCCCGCGACGTCGACCTGATGCGGACGAAGCTCGTGCAGGCTCTGGAGGAGGCGCACGGCCAGGAGGTCCTGCTGCGTGACCAGGCGATGGAGTTGCGCCGCTCCAACGCGGAGCTGGAGCAGTTCGCGTACGTGGCCTCGCACGACCTCCAGGAGCCGCTGCGGAAGATCGCCACCTTCTGCCAGCTCCTGGAGAAGCGCTACGGTCACGTGCTCGACGAGCGCGGCTCGCAGTACATCCACTTCGCCGTCGACGGCGCCACCCGGATGCAGGTCCTCATCAACGACCTGCTGAGCTTCTCGCGCGTGGGCCGCCTGTACGACGACCGCAAGCCGGTGGAGCTGGAGGAGGCGCTCGACAAGGCGCTCGACGACCTGTCCACCGCCGTGGAGGAGTCCGGCGCCACGCTGGAGCGCCCCGACCCGCTGCCGACCGTCGTCGGCGACGCCACGATGCTGAGCCTGCTCTGGCAGAACCTGGTCGGCAACGCCGTCAAGTTCCGCGATCCCGAGCGCCCGCCGCGGATCCGCATCACCTGCGAGCCCGCCGAGGAGGGCGGCTGGTCGTTCGCCGTGTCGGACAACGGCATCGGCGTGGAGGCCGACTTCGCCGAGAAGATCTTCGTCATCTTCCAGCGCCTGCACAGTCGCGAGACCTACACCGGCACCGGAATCGGCTTGGCGATGTGCCGGAAAATCGTGGAGAACCATGGTGGCCGGATCTGGCTGGATACCGCCTACACTGGCGGCGCCCGCATCTGTTTCATCCTCCCTGGGTCCAACGACGAAGGAACGATCAGTACATGACCTCAGCACAACCGATCGAGGTTCTTCTCGTCGAGGACGATCCCGGTGATGAGCTCATCACCCGTGAGGCGTTCGAGGACAACAAGATCAACAACAACCTGCACGTCGTCAGGGACGGCCTGGAGGCGCTGGACTTCGTCTACCGTCGCGGTGCGTACGCCGAAGCCCCCCGCCCCGATCTCATCCTGCTCGACCTCAACCTGCCCAAGTACGACGGCCGCCAGGTGCTGGAGCAGGTCAAGGGCGATCCCGAGCTGCGGGCGATCCCCGTCGTCGTCCTCACGACCTCCTCGGCCGAGGAGGACATCCTGCGCAGCTACAAGCTGTTCGCCAACGCCTACGTGACCAAGCCCGTGGACCTGGAGCGGTTCCTGGCCGTCATCCGCCAGATAGACGAGTTCTTCGTCACCGTGGTCAGGCTGCCGGGCCGGACCCGGACTCCGGGCTCGACGAACTAGCGCGCCGGAGTCGCCGCACCAGCGCGCGCGGGAGCCGCCACCTGCCGGCGCGCCGGACCCGCCGCACCAGCGCGCGCAGCAGCCGCCAGACGCTCCCCAGGAGCAGCGGCACGAGCAGCGCCCCTGCGAAGATCGGGGTGGCCATGTAGCGGAAGTCCTGGGCCGAGATGTTGGCCAGGACGGTGAGCTGCTGCCCGGCCACCACCGCCACCACGGCCACCGCATACCGGTTGCGCAGGGCCCACGCCGCCAGCCCCGCGGCCAGGTAACACAGGTAGGACCACAGGGCCCCGCGCCACAACACCCAGTCGTACTCGGGGGCCAGCGCGGAGGTGAGCCAGGGGTCGGCCACCTGGTTCAGCTCCCAGGACAGCGGCCGGAGCGAGAAGACCCACCGCCCGGCGAAGTCCGGCACCTTCTCAGGCCCCACGTAGGTGTCGGCGTTGGGCCGGCGCGACAGCCGGTACGTCATCCCGCCGACGTCCAGGTCGTCCTGCACGGGCCGCCAGGCGATGGACCCCCGGCAGAGCCGGGTATCCACGACCATGCGCGGCTCGGCCAGCAGGAGCCGCCGCCACAGGTCGAGCAGTTCGGTGGCGTGCGCGTCGGCCTGCGCCCAGCTGAAGTCGTTCCGCCAGATCAGCGGGTTGATCGTGTAGCAGGTCCCGCCCCACCACCATCGGTCCAGCGGCGCCACGGTGGCCAGCAACGCCCTGTCCCGGGCGTCGAAGAGCTCGGGATGCTCCTTGAACGCCACGGCGATGTCCCCGAAGGCCGTGTGGTAGACGTACGTCCTGGCCGGGGGCACGATCCCGTACTGGGGGAAGACCAGGTTGGTCAGCGTGAGCGGCAGGGCGGCGGCGAACACGCCGACGAGCAGCAGCCGTACCCGCATGCTCGTGACGATCACCAGCAGCACGACGACGGCGACGCCCACGACGAGGAAGCCGTTCGCGCGGAAGAGCCCGAGCGCCGTCATCAGCAGCCCGAGGCCGATGAGCGCGGGCACGCCGACGGCACGCCTGGCCGCGATCCGCGCGCACACCCCGGCGATGGCGACCGCGCAGACGGTGAACGGCACGTCCTTCCACAACGTCACCGTGAACGCGCCGACAGGCGGCGCCAGCGGCAGCAGCACGGCCACCACGGTGGTCGGCCACCGCGGGGCCCCCAGCGCCTTCAACCCCTGCGCCAGGTACGTGAGCGCCCCGGCCATGGCCGTCGTCTGCGCGAACGTGACGGCCCCCAGGTCGCCCGTCCTGGCATAACTCAGCCACAGCAGCGCGTCGTAGGCCACCGAATGATCGCTCACCCAGGGCCCCACGACGGTGTGGCTGAGGTAAAGAACGGAATCGCGGCTGAACAGGCCAGGGTAGAAGGCCGCCCACCAGCATCCGAGAACCGCCTGGATGATCAGGAAGGTGCCGAGCGCGACCCATGGCCTGGGCCTGCCGACAATGGTGTCGCTCCCCATGGCTCCCAATCCCGCACGTGCCGGGAGGCTATTTGAAGTAGCTGACCCCGGCCGCCGGACCCTTGCCCTGGAGCAGGGTCGGCACTGTCACGAGATGGTAGCCGCGCCGCTTGAGCTCCTGGAGGATCCCGGGCATGGCCCGCACGGTCGCGGGGACCACGTCGTGCATGAGGATCACGCCGTCGCGCTTGGCCAGCCGCAACACCGCCGCCTTGATCTTCTTGGCGTCGCGCGACTTCCAGTCGAGCGTCGTGCCCGTCCACAGGATCTGCGCGAGCTCCGTCTGGTCGGCCAGCCCCAGCACCCGCTCGTCGGTCTGCCCGTAGGGCGGCCGGTACATCGTCGGCCGCAGGCCCGTGGCCTTCCCGATCACGTCCTGCGTCACCTTGAGCTGGTCGAGGATCTCGTCGTCGCGCAGCGACGGCAGCGACGGGTGGGAGTAGGTGTGGTTGCCGATCGCGTGCCCCTCGGCCAGCGTCTGCCTGGCCACCTCAGGCCGCAGCTCCACCTGCCTGCCCACCAGGAAGAAGGTGGCCTTGGCGCCTTCCTTCCGCAGCGTCTTCAGCAGCGCGGGTGTGCGCTCGCCCGGCCCGTCGTCGAACGTCAGCGCCAGGCACTTGACCTTGGCGCAGTCGATCGAGGCGGAGGCCGCGGCCGAGGCGGGGGCGGAAAGAGGCGTCAGAAGCAGAGAGGCCGCGATAAAGGCATGAAGCACCACAGATCACAGCCTAGAGCCATTGCCTGGCGACAGTGCCAAGCCTTTGTCTCGGTCCGAACACGAGCCAATCACTTCCCGAGCCGGGCTCGCAGAAACAGTGTCACACCCTTCAGCGACCGCACCGGCAGATACCGCTCCGCGCGCACGACCGCCGACAGGCCCGCGTTGACCAGCAGGGGCATCCGATGCAGGTCACTGCCCTGGGAACGACGCCGGTGCCGGGCCACCAGCGGGCGCAGGAGCACGTTCCAGCTCCAGACGCGGTCGATCCGGAACCCGGCCTTCTCCACCACCACGGTCAGCGACTCGCGGCCGTAGCGCCGCACGTGGCCGACGGCGTCGTCGTGGGCCGACCACAGCGCCATGTCGCACGGCACCGCGATCAACGCGTGCCCGCCGGGCGCCAGCACCCGGGCGATCTCCTCGACGACCAGGTGATCCTCGCGAACGTGCTCCAGCACGTCGAACGCCGTCACCAGATCGACGCTCCCCGGCTCGAACGGCAACGCCCGCGCGTCCGCGCGGACGGTCCTCAGCCCGCGCCCCCTGGCCAGCCGCACCGCCGTCTCGGAGAAGTCGGTCGCCGTCGCGTCCCAGCCCGCCTCGACCAGCACCCGGGTGTTCCCGCCGCCCGCGGCGCCGACGTCCAGCGCCCGCCCGGGGCGGCCCAGGTCGCGCAACTCCCGCCGCAGGATGGCCCGGCGCTCGCGATACCACCAGTGGGTGTCCTCAAGGGCGATCAGGCGGCGGAGCTCAGTGGTTTCCATCGATCAGTTCCTTGTACGGGAGAAGACCCAGCGGTCCAGCGCCGCGAAGCGGATCAGAGTGAGCAGGCAGTACGCGCCGGCGATCGCGCCCACCTCGGCCGGCAGCCCGGCGCCGGGGGGCACCGAGAGCACGGCCACGGTGGTGAGGGCGTAGTTCGCCAGGAAGAGCACGGCCGCGCGAACGTGCATGGTGGTGCGCCGGACGCGGTGGAACGTCCATCGGCGATTGGCCTCGATGTTCACGAAACCGGTCAGGGCGAGGGCGCAGAGATTCGTCAGGGCCGGCGACCAGAACCCACGCAGGGGCAGGTAGATGAGCGCATACAGGATTCCGGACACCATGCCTATGGTGGCGAAAGAGAGGAATTTCGCCGCCGTCACCGCGCGCGGGCGGGCGACGACCGCGTCCGGATGCGTGGGCGTCGGCTCGGAGCGCCGCACCTCGACCGCGGCCCGGCCCATGGACATCGACCAGGCGACCCTGGCCAGCCCTTTCAGGTCGTCGATCGCGGTCTTGACCACGCGTACGCGGGAGTCGATGTCCTCGATCCAGTCGACCGGCACCTCGTGCACGCGCAGCCCGTTGTGCTCGGCCAGCAACAGCAACTCGGTGTCGAAGAACCAGGCGTTGTCCTCGATCTTGTCCATCAGCGGCCGTACCACGGCGGTCCTGGCCGCCTTGAAGCCGCACTGGGCATCGCTGAACCCGACGCCGAAGCCGTACCTGAGCAGGGCGTTGTAACCCCGCGACACCACCTCGCGCCGCAGCGACCTGCGGGTGCGCGCGCTGTGCGCCAGCCGGGTGCCGATCGCGACCTCGGAATGCCCGCTGGCCACCGCGGCGACCAGCGGGAACAGCGCGCCGAGGTCGGTGGACAGGTCGACGTCCATGTAGGCGACGATGTCGGCCGGGCTGTCCCGCCAGGCCGCGCGCAGCGCCGCGCCCCGCCCCCGGATGTCCAGCCTGCGCGCGTGCACACGCTCGAACTCACCGGCCAGGGCCGTCGCGACCGGCCACGTGCCGTCGGTGCTGCCGTTGTCCACGATCGTGATGCGCCACGGCAGCGGGAAGCCGTCATCGAGGAAGGCGGCCAGCGTACGGACGCAGCCCGGCAGGGCGCGCTCCTCGTTGAGCACGGGGATGACGATGTCCACGCTCGCCAACCGGGTCGCGGTGTCGAGGAGGCGGGGCTCGGCACGCGTGTCCATACAAATCCCCTGGTCGTTTCCCTGGTGGCATGACGTACATAGGGATGTTGCAAGGGACGTCCAGCGGGGCGCGTGCGGTTTCTCCGCACCATTCCATGAACGGGTGAGAGTTTTACCCCGTGGCCAGCTCGTAGACCGAGGAAGTCGCATTTGCGAAGCGCAGTTTGGCGATTGTCCCCAATTGCGGATTGATCCCGGTGAAAAGCCACCGGACGCCGTACTGCCGGGCCAGGCGCCGGGCGTTCGCCGCCGAAGGCGCCACGAACACCGCGTCGTTCGCCGCCAGCCGCGCCTGGTCGGCGAAGGGAACCAGCAGGTAGGGCGTGTTCGTCGCCCGTGACAGCGTGCTCTCGGCGTACCCCCAGCCCTCCACCAGGACCCGCCGCTCGCTGAACCCCGACACCCAGAAATGCCGGCTGTCGCAGGCGATCCAGCCGAGCGGACGGCAGTGCAGATCAGTGGCCACCACGTCGCCGGGCGATGAGTGGTCCCGCAACCACCGCCCCGCCTCCATGGCCCCCTCGGGGATCAGCGGCGCGCGTGTCTCGTCGCCGGGCGCGACGTGCGCGACCACCTCACGGACGGAGGCCGGCACCGCGTACCCGGCCAGCAGCGCGACCACCGCCGGCACGAACCCGCGCCGCCACAACAACACCGCGCCGGACGCGAGCATCAGGTACGGCACCACCACCCGCGCCAACGCGTCACCGGGCACCTCGATCACGGAGGCCGCCACCGCCGCAACGGCCCCCAAAACCACCCAGCCTCCCCGCGCCGCCCATGCCCGCGGCGCCGCCATCACCCCGCACACGGCGGCGATCGACAGATAGGGCCGCGCACCTTCAAGAAAGTAGAGCTGGGAGTGCGAAGGATGCCCGAGCACCAGAGCCGCGCCGATCCCCGCCGCCCCGATCCCCAGCAACAGCAGCAGGGACGGCTCCAGCAACCGCCGCCCCAGCGCCGCCACCCCGCCCCACACACAGACCAGGCAGAACAGGTGCACGGCGCCCAGCACCAGCAGGGTCGCCAGGGAAGCTGCCACGCCCACGCCCGCCGCCGCCTCCCACGCGCCGCGCTCCAGCGAGAGGGGCGCGACCGCCATGCCCTGGGCGCCCCGCCCGAACACCACGAACTGCGCGATCAGCAGGCACACCAGCGTCATCCCCGCCGGCACGGCCCACTCGGCCCGCACCCGTCGCTCCACCATCCCGCGTCCGGCCAGCACGACCAGCAGCCCGGCGAGCAACAACGGCAGGAACGTCGCCTTGGCCCCGGTGAGCGCCAGCAGCAGCAGCCCCAGCACCGCCCACGCCTGGCGACGGCCGGTGAGCAGCAGGATGACGGGAGCGAACAACAACGCCCCCAGCGTCTGCGTCGGGCTCGCCCAGGCGGTGAACATCGACCGCGCCGAGAAGACCACACCCTCCTGAAGAACCGGACTGAACAGGAAGTACGTCACCCCGACCGCCGCGGCGCCGACGCCCCACCGCCCGCCGAGCCGCCGCCCGAGCAGCGCGACCAGCACCACCGTCGCCGCCGTCATCGGCAGCGTGGACAGCCGGTAGACCAGCGTGGCGGGCTCGATGCCGGTGACCCAGCTCGTCGCCGCCATGTCGGCGTAGACGAACCAGTGGTAGGAGAGCCGCTCACCCAGCACGGACGGGAGCGTGGGCGGCAGATGATGCCTGACCTCGCCGACCAGCGACAGGTGGTAGGGCATGTCCACGTACGCGCTCTCGATCGGCACGCGATACAGGGACAGCGTGCTCCACGCGATCAGGTAGGCCACCACCGCCGCGAGCGCCCACGCCAGCCACGCGGGCATACGCTCCTTGACCGCCGCCCCTCGCCAGTGCCGCCGCAACCGGGGCACGCAGAGGAACACGCCGACGGTGGCCACGGGCGGGACCAGCACGAGCAGCGGCGCCCCGGCCGCGCGGGCCGGGAGGTAGGCCAGGACCTCGATCGCATACCCGAGCGCCAGCCCGGCCGTGACGTCCTCGGCCGCCGATCTGCCGCCGCCGGCCAGCGCCCGCCACAGCAGCGTGCCGGGCAGCGCCACCCCGAGCGCCAGATAGACCGCGAAGGCGGCCAGGTCACGGCCGGAGACCCCGCACCACAGGAGCACGACCACCGCCCCGGCGCCGACCACCCCGGCAGGCACCCACCCGGACCCCGGCCGCCGCCGCGCGGGGACCGCCGGACCGGCGAGCGCACTCCCAGCCGCGGCAACCGTCACCTGCTCACCGCCTTCTGGCCCACCCGATCACCGTCACCGGACGAACCATCACCGTCACTGGACGACCCGTCATCTGATCGCCGTCATCTGATCACCGTCACCAGTCGGGTGAACTCGGCCGGCAGATCGACGCCGTCCCACACCCGGTGGAAACTCAGCGCGCTCCCGACAGGCACCATCCGATCGACCCCGCGCCCGGCCAGCCCTCTGGCGAGCTCTTCCAGCTCCCCCCGCCCGAACCCGAAGTGCGTCATCGTCTGATCCCGCCGCTCGACCAGCGAGGCCAGCTCCGCCAGCGACCCCAGCCTGGCGTGCGCGAACGTCCCTGCCCCCAGCCACCGGCGCGGCGCGGCGGCAGCGGCAGCCAAGGTCACGTTCGCCAGCGCGTTGCCCCGGAACTCCACCGCCTCCGCCAGCCCGTCGGCCGCCAGCCCGTAGGTGGAGACCCGCTTCTCCACGGCCATCGCCGCGTCGACCCCCCACCCGCGGACCGCGACCACCCGCGACACGTGCTCGCAGAAGTCGGCTCGGGCAGCGTCACAGTCGCCCCGCGTGCCCACCCAGAAGACGGTCTGCGGCGAGGAGCAGGCGGCCTGGTCGAACCAGTAGGTGTCGTTGACGAACCCCTCGGCGATCGTGACCCGCGCTGCCCGCGGCGCGCACAACCACGCCGTCGAGGACACCACGGCGAACGAAGACCGATCGGGAAAGGCCAGGTCACGGGCGTGCGGTGGCAGCGCGTGGCGGCGCATCTCCAGCACGGTGCGGTCGCCGCCCCACACCACGCGCAGGTCGCAGGCGGCCGACAACGCGGCGGTGACGGTGTCGGAGCGGTCGTAGGAGACGATCCGCTGCGTGGCGCCCACCACGGGATCGGCGTCGGCCAGCGCCTCGTGCAGCGTCTCCAGGATCACCTCGGCGACCACGCCGGAGCGCGGCGAGAGGCGTACGACGTTGCGGTTGCCCATGAGCGCCGACAGGGCCCAGGAGTAGACGAAGACGGTGTCGACGTTGGCGGGCGGGATGTGGAAGACCAGGCCGCGCGGCACGCGTACGTGCTCGCCGGCCAGGCTGTCGAGGGTGCGGCTCAGCTCGCTGGGCCGCAGGAAGAAACCGAGCGAGCCGAGCTCGGGATGCCGCCGCGCCAGCGCCGGCCGCAGCAGCCGCCTGCCGAACGCCGCGAGAAACGCCCGCACCCGCTCATCGCCCATCTCCAGCGGACTGTGCGCGTGCATCTCCAGCGGGCCGCGCACCTGGCCGAGCAGTGTGTCGACGGGTACGTCGGGCGCGGCCGGGAACCTGACCCGCACCATCGCCTCGGAGGCGGGATGGTCGAGCGCCGCCGAGGTGCCGAGGTCGTTCAGCTTCGGGTTGTCCAGCATCAGCCCTGCCCAAAGGTGTCACTGCAGCCGCGCGCCTCAGCTCGCGGCAACCTGCCGAGGACCTCGAACCGCTTACCAGGCCAAGCCCCGTCATCGACACCGCGCACCACGCCCAGATCCTCGGTCAGCAGCACGTGACCGGGATAGGACGTCGGCAGCGTGCTGACCACCTCGATCAGCCCCGGCACGCCGGTCGGCGCCTCCAGCCAGGTCTCCGGATCGCGGATCACGACATTGGCGAAATCGGGGCAGTAAAGCCCATCTCCATCCGGCCCTTCCAGGAAGATGGTCCCGATCTGCTCGACCATCCCGTAGAAGTTGTGCACGCTGCTCAGCCCGCACTCATCGGCCAGCCGCCGCCGGAACTCGGCATTGCCCACTGCCTGCTCGGCCAGCCGCTTCCAGCCGCCGGAGTGGATCAGCACCCCCTGTGACAGGTCGGCGCCCAGGTCGCGCAGATAGAGCCAGGCCATGAACGTGAACCCGAAGATCAGGAACCGCTCGCTCCCATACCTGGACAGGAAGCCCTTGACCGCTTCCGCGTCCACCCGCCCGTGCTCGTCGAGCACGAACGTGTGGTCCCTGCCGAAGTTCATCATTCCGAGCACGCCCGCGCCGCGCGCGCTCAGTGTCGGGTCGCGCACCACGGACCGGCTGTCGACGATCAGCATCGGCAGCCGCCGCTCGCCCAGCACCGCCTGCACGGTGGCCGACAACATGCGCGGCTGGGCCGCCGCGGCCTCGCGATCGAGATGGATCCGGCTCGGCCGCTGCCCGGTGGTGCCGCTGGAGGTCAGCACCCGGAACACCTGGTCCTCCGGCACGCTGCGCAGCTCGTGCGTCTTGAACAGCCGCACCGGCAACCACGGCAGATCCACCACCCGCTCGTAGGGCGGCGCCGCGCCGATGGCGTCGAGGATCCTGCGGTAGGGCGCGCACGCCTGCCGGTGTCGCTCGGTCAGCGCCGCCAGCTCGGTGGCCAGCGCGGCCTCGCGCCGGGCCTCCGTCAGAGTGAAGACGCTCATCCGCGCGACTCCAGCGCCCGGTAGTCGACCTTGCCCGTGGCCAGCAGCGGCAGCCGCTCCACGCTCCGCACGTCGAACCCGCTCCAGTGCACCCGCATCTCGGCCCCCAGCCGCCGCGCCAGACCGGCGCAGCCGGCCGCGTCGAGCCCTTCGGCCCACACCGTCACCCGATCGTCCCCGCTCGTCGCCGCCATCGGGACCGCGCCGCGCAGCAGCCCCTCGACGTCGTCGAGGTTGACCCGCACGCCGAAGATCTTGGCGATGCGCTTCATCCGGCCGGTGAGATAGAGGAACCCGTCGTCGTCGAGCCGGCCGAGGTCGCCGGTGTGCAGCACGCCGCCGAGCTGGTCGCCGAGTGCCAGGTCCGCGGCCGTCTCCGCGTAACCCATCATGACGTTGGGGCCGTGGTAGACGACCTCGCCGTCCTCGACGGTCAGCCGCCCCCCGGGAACGGCCGGGCCCACGGATCCGGGCTTGTCGGCCAGCCGGTCGGGCGGCAGGACGGCGATGCGCGCGGTGGCCTCGGTCTGGCCGTACATGACGAAGAACCGGTCGGCCTGTCCGGCGAACTCCGTGACGAGCTCCGGGTCGAGCCGCCCGCCCGCCTGCGTGAGCGTGGTGAGCGCCGGATGCTCGGCGCGGTCGAAGCGGAGCCTGCGCAGCATCTCGTACTGGTAGGGGACGGCGGCCAGGGACGTGCACCGATGCTCGTCCAGATGTGCCCAGAACGAGCGCTCCAGCAGCCCGGCCTCGGTCAGCACGACGGTCGCGCCCGCGGCCAGATGGCTGTTGAGCACCGACAACCCATAGCTGTAGTGCAGCGGCAGGCTCGTGGGCGCGATGTCGCCGGGCCCGATGGACAGCGCGCCGGCGATGGCCGCGGCGTTGGCCTGAACGGCTTGGCGTGACAGGCGGACGAGCTTGGGGTTGCCGGTGGAGCCCGAGGTGGCGAGAAGGATCGCCAGGTCGGGATGTGGCGCCAGAACCTCGTGCCGCGCCGGTGGAGAGCCGTCGGCCGCGTGCGTGAACCCGAGCAGCGCCGCCGGCCTGAACCGGCCGCTCAGATCGGCCAGCGCGCCGGCGGACAGGTCGGGATCGAGCAGCGCGATCGGCCGGCCGGCCTGCCAGGCGGCCAGATAGCGCAGCACCGACGCGAGATTGTTGCGCATGCCGCAGAACAGCGGCCCCGGCCGCAACCGGCCCAGGGCGTCAGCGGCGCGCGCGATGCGGTGGATCAGCTCGTCGCCGGTGAGGCCGGTCGGCTCGCCAGCGACGACGATCCGGGCGTGCGAGTGCGGGAACCTCACGGCACCAGCCCGCCGTCCACGCCGATGACCTGGCCGGTGATGAAACACGCGTCGGACGAGAGCAGGAACGCGACCGCGCGGGCGACGTCGCCCGGCTCGCCGAGGCGGCCGAGGGGTGTGGCCGCGACCGTGGCCGCGCGGGCCTGATCGTCGAGCGTGGCGAGCAGGTCGGTACGGATGAAGCCGGGGGCCACCGCGTTGACCCTGACCCCGCTGGGCCCGAGCTCCTTGGCCGCGGCCAGGGTGAGACCGATGACCGCCGCCTTGGTGGCGGAGTAGACGGCCTGTCCCGCGCCGCCGGCACGGCCCATCACCGAGGAGACGAGCACGACGGCGGGGTCGCCGCCCCGGCGCAGCAGCCGCAGGGCGGCCTGCAGGGTGTGGGTGGCGCCCATGGCGTTGACCTCGAAGAGCCGGCTGATCGTGTCGTGGCTGACCATGCCGAGCAGCCCCGCCGCGTGGATGCCCGCGTTGACGACGAGGGCGTCGAGCCGGCCGTGCCGCCGGTAGATCTGCCGCATCATGGCCGCCACGAGCGCGGGGTCGGCCACGTCGCCGTGGACCGAGTCGGTCAGGCCGCCGGTCTCGGCCGCCACCTCGGCGGCGGCCTTGCCGGCCCGCTCCTCGTCGCGACCGTGCAGCACGACGACGTGGCCGCTCGCGGCCAGCGTGGCGGCTACAGCCCGGCCGATGCCCTTCGTCGAGCCGGTGACCAGGGCGACCTTGGTTTCAGACGGCGGTGGTGCTGATGCCGTGCCGGTGGCCAGAGCGACCCTGGTCTCAGACTGCGGCGCTGATGCCGTGCCGGTGTCCAGGGCGGCCCTGGTCTCAGACTGCGGCGGCGCCGATGCCATGCTTCTCCAGCAGCGCCGTCGCCTCGGTGAACGAGCTCATGTCGATCATTTCGTCCGTGTCGATCATGACGGAGAACTCGTCCTCCATCGCGGCGATCAACGCCATGTGCGCCAGCGAGTCCCACTGCGGGATGGCACGGTATTCAAGGCCGTCGACGTCGGCGTCGGCCGGAAGGTTGAGCGCCTGGCGGAAGACGGCCCGCAGGCGATCGAGATGACTCATGATCACTCACTCCCTGTTCTCAAGCCACGACGCAGTGTAGCGGGAATTGGGCGGCTAGGAAAAACCAAGCCCCCGTCCCGGGTAATGGAACCGTATAACGGCGCGTGGCGCACCCTGTCGGCTGGGAATGTCGGATGGGGCACGCCAACCGCTACGGGGGGAATGATGGACGAATCCAATCACTGGTACGGGCATTCCCGCATACTCGGCGGATATTGCGGCCTGACCGACGAGGCGCCGAAGCGCATCCAAGGATTCCTCCAGCACGGCTGGAACTATCTGCACGGATTTCCACCGAATGATCACTGGTGTAGCCCGGGTTATCCCCGTTTCGTGTGGTCAGAGGTGCTGCGCAACCGAGGCTGGTCGATGGGCCGCAGAGGTCACTATCTGATCGGCGCTCCCTGGATCTACCTCCTCTATCAGGAGCCCGAACTGGGCGTGGTGCCCGAGCGCAAGGGCACGATCTGGTATCCCTTTCACGGATGGGAAAAACATTCCGTGACCGGCGACCACGCCCGACTTGCCGACGAAATCCGAAATATCGAGAATGATCAGGTCACGGTCTGTCTTTATTGGCTGGAATTCGCAAATCCGGACATTCGGCAGGCGTACGAGTCGAGAGGATTTCGGGTCATCTGCCATGGCGAGCGCGGCTCGCGATGGGAGGGGAAGGGGCGCGACTTCCTGCGCAAGCAGCTCGTCCAGTTGCGGCGCCACCGCAGGGTGGCCTCCAACCGGCTCGGCAGCGCCCTGTTCTACGGCGCCTCGGTGGGCTGCGAGGTGGCCGTGTACGGGGATCCGATGCAGTTGGAGGACGAGCGCCCCGAGTACGGCGGCACGGCGCGCCGCAAGCGCCTCTGGCCCGAGCTGCACGGCACGCACGTCGATCCCGGACTGGCGGCGGAGGTGGCGCGGCGCGAGCTGGGATTCGAGTATCAGGCGACACCTGAGGAGCTACGGCGAATGTTCGGATGGAAGCGGGTGCGATGCGCATGACGGACGCGCGCAAGACCGAGGCGCGAACGTCCGGCGCACGCACGACCGAACCGCCCACGAGCGAGGCGCGCAAGGCCGAGGCGCGCAAGACCGAGGCGCGGACGTCCGGCGTGCGCATGACCGAGGTTCCCGGGAACGTCCGGTTGATCGGCGGGGAGATGCTGCTGTGGTCCGACATGTCCAACATGGCGGGCATCACGGACTGGCGCGGCGCGGCCCTGGAGCTGATCAGGCGGATGATCCCGGAGAGCGGCCGGGTCCTGCTGGTCGGGCCGCATCCGCAGGTGCTGGTGGACGACGTGGCGGCACGGGCCCCTTCGGCCGCCGTGCTGCTGCGCTCCTACCCTGACGCCTGCGCGCTCGGCGAACGGCATCCGGGCCTGGAGGTCTCGTGCGGCCGGCTGGAGGTGTTCGCCGCTGACGAGCCGTACGACCTGGTCCTGGCCCTCGACGGGCTGCTGCGCACCCACTCGGCCGAGGCTCCGGCGGCGGCCTGGAGCGAGTCGCTCGGCGCGCTGGCCGGCCTGGTCGCGCCCGGCGGGCGGCTGGTCCTCGGCGTCCGCAACGACCTGGGCGTCGACCGCTTCCTGGAGGCCCGGCCCGCCGACCGTGCGCGCGGCGACGACCAGTGGGCGCCGCACGGCTTCGACCCGAGTTACCCCGGCGGCCCGGCAGCCCTGGACGGCGGCCTGGAGGCGGCGGGGCTGAGCGTGCAGCGGTGTTACGCGGCCTATCCCGACCGGCAGGCGCCCAGGGCCCTGCTGGCCCGCGAGACGCTGGCCTTCGACCTGCCCGACGCGCTCACGTTCCCGCTGAGCGCCAGGGACGGCGACCGGATGCTGGTGGCCGATCCGCTGCGGCTGACGCGGCTGATGTTCCGGCACCGGCTGGGGGAGGAGCTGGCCCCGCTGTGGCTGGCGGTGGCGACCCGCCCGCCGGGCACGGCGGGGACGACGGCGCTGCCGTTCGGGCTCGTCGAGGAGGGGTCGGCGGTGCACGAGCTCACCCACGTGGGCCTGCGGCGGCTGCCCGACGGCGACGAGCGGCCGATCCCGGCGGGCCGGGTGGTCGAGGAGATCCTGGTCGAGGCGTGCGCCCGCGAGGACGTGCGGGTCGTGCGGAAGCTGCTCGGCGAGCTGGCCGCGTGGGTGGAGGCGGGCGGCGACGTGCCGGCCGCGACCGACAGCCTGGTCTACGACGGCGAGCGTTTCGAGGCCATCAGCCCCGGCGCGAGCCCGTCCATACCGCCCGCGCCGCGCATCGTGCTCTGCCGGATCCTGTGGCGGTTCGCGGTCCGGCTGCTGGCGGCGGGTCACCACCATCCGTGGCCGTGGCCGCTGGAGGCCGACCAGCTCACGCTGACCCTCTGCGGCATGGCCGGGCGCCCCTGCGACCCCGGTGACCTGGACCTGGCCCGCAAGTTCGACGCCGAGCTCGGCCGGCCGGCGGAGCTGGCCGAGCAGGCGCCGACCTACCGCGACCTGCTCGGCGCCCGCGACCGACTGGCCGACCAGCTCACCGCCGCCCTGGCCAGGATCGCGCGCCTGGAGACCAAGCTCTCCTACCGCGAGCGTGAGCTGGTCAGGAGCAAGGCCAAGCTGAAGAAGACCCAGCGCAAGACCACGGCCTACCGCCGGACCCTCGGCTACCGGCTCTCCCGCCGCCTGGCTCGCCCGCGCAGGGTCGCTCGCCGGGTCATCCGCTTGTTGTCCGGCTGAGAAAGAGGAGTGCCTGTGCCGGTTCTTTCGGTGATCGTCCCGTTCTACAACGTCGAGAAGTACATCGGGCCCTGCCTCGACTCCATCGCCGCCCAGAAGACGGAGGACATGGAGGTGATCTGCGTGGACGACGGCAGCGACGACGGCGGCCCCGCCGTCGTCCGGGCCAGGCAGGACGGCGACAGCCGGATCCGGCTCGTCCGGCAGGACAACACCGGGGTCGGACGCGCCCGCAACGTCGGCGTGGCCCTGGCGAGCGGCCGCTACCTGGCCTTCGTCGACGGCGACGACACCGTGCCGCCCGACGCGTTCGCCCGCCTGGTGTCCTCGCTCGAATCCACCGGCTCCGACCTGGCCTGCGGCAACGTCATGCGGCTCTACAACAACCTGCTCGTCCCGTCGTGGGCGCACCGGGAGGCGTTCGCCCGGCCGATCAAGCGCACCCACATCACCCGCCACCCGCTGCTGATCCGCGACCGCATGTTGTGGAACAAGGTCTACCGCCGCTCCTTCTGGGACCGGCTCGGCCTGAGCTTCCCCGAGCGCATGTACGAGGACCAGCCCGTCGCGATGGCCGCCCACGTGGGCGCGACCTCGGTGGACGTACTGGCCAGGATCGTCTACCACTGGCGGCAGCGCGACGAGCCCGGCGCCTCGATCACCCAGCGCCGCCTGGAGCCGGGCAACCTGCGCGACCGGCTCCTGTCGGTGCTGGAGACCGCCGACCTGCTCGCTCGCTGCGCGCCCAAGCTCAAGACCGACTTCGACCGCGACACGCTGGACATCGACATGGGCGTCGCCGTCGAGGCCATGGCCGCCATGGGCTCGGCGGCGGATCCGGAGCTGGCCGGCCTGATCGTCCGCTATCTCGACGGCGTGTCCAAGGAGGCCTGGCAGAGCATCCCGTACGCGCACCGCCTCCAGGTCCACCTGATGCACCGGCGCCGCCTGGACGAGCTGGCCCAGGTCTTCTGCCAGGACCGCTGCGGGCGGTTGCAGCCCCAGGTCGGCTCGGCCGGGATCCTGCGCCGCCGCTGGTACGGCCGGCACCCCGCGATGCCAGGACACCTGTCGGACGTCTCCGACGAGCTGGGCCTGCAGGCCAGGCTGGTGAGCCTCGACTGGCGCGACGGCGTGCTCAGCGGCGCGGGCCGGGTGGCCGTCGGCAGGTTCGACCTCGGCGAGCTGCGGCGGACGCGGGTGCGCCTGTGGATGGAGGAGCGCAGGACGGGGGAGGTCGTCCGGCTCTCCGACATGGAGACCGCGCCGACCTGGGAGACCGTGGTGCAGGAGGACGGCGGCGCGCTGCCCGAGCACGCGTTCCCGTTCACGTTCGCCTTCGATCCGGCCACGCTGACGCCGGCGCGGCTGGCCAGGCGCGGCCACTGGGACCTGTGCGTGCAGCTCCGCGGCCAGGGGCTGCGGCTGGACGGCAGGGTCGCGGGGCCGCGCTGGTTGCCGCCGCTGATCCCCGCGCCGCGGCGCAGGTCGGGCGTGTGGCTGGTGCCGGTGCGCAATGCCAAGGGCGCCTGGGGCCTGCGGTTGCGCCTGGCGCAGGCGGTCATCGGCGAGTGCCGGGTGGACGGCGGCGACCTGCTGTTCTCGGGGGAGCTGTCGGACGTCGGCGACGGCGAGCCGGTGGTGCGGCTGCGGCGCAAGAGCGACGGCGAGGAGATGTACTTCCCCGTGGCGCTGGCCGGCCAGGACTTCCACGCGCGCGTGCCGCTGGCCGACATCGACCGGCGCGTCGGCCACGAGTCGTGGTGGGAGGTCGTCATCGACCAGGGCAAGGCCATCCGCCCGCTGGTACGGACCCGGGAACATCCCATGGCGACCGTCGCGGACCGCCGCTTCCTCATCGACAGGGCAGAGGACGGCTGCCTGCTGCTCGCGGAGCGCTGATCAGGACAAAATGCCGGTCAGCGTTGCCACGACGTTCAGGACAGGATGCCCGCCAGCGTCGCCACGACGCGGTCCTGCTGGGTGTCGGAGAGGCCGGGGAAGAGCGGCAGCGACAGTTGCCCGGCGTAGTACGCCTCGGCCTCCGGGCACATCCCGCGCCGGTAGCCGAGGTCCTCGAACACCGGATGCCAGTAGACCGGCACGTAGTTGACCTGCACGCCGATGCCGGCCGCCCGCATGCGCTCGTACACCTCGCGCCGGCGTCCGTCGCGGATCCTGACCGGGTAGAGGTGCCAGCTCGGCCGCACGTATGCCCGCTGGGCGGGCAGCGTCAGCCCCGGCACGTCGCGCAGGAGCGTGTCGTATCGGGCGACCAGCTCGGACCTGCGCGCGCGGAAGTGCGCCAGCCGCCGGAGCTGGCTGGTGCCGAGCGCGCAGAGCACGTCGGGCAACCGGTAGTTGAGGCCGAACGCGTGCACCTCCTGGTGCCAGCCGCCCTCGCCGGGATGCCGCTGCTCGGCCGGCTCCCTGACCAGGCCGTGGTTCCTGAAGGCGGCGGCCCGCCGCAGCAGGCCGGGGTCGGCCGCCGCCACCGCCCCGCCCTCGGCCGTCGTCACGGTCTTGGTCGGGAAGAAGGAGAACGTCGTCAGGTCCGCCAGCGCCCCGACCGGCCGGTCCTTGTACGCCGCGCCGATCGAGTGGGCCGCGTCGGCCATCAGCGTCGCCCCGGCCCGGTCGGCGACCGTCCGCAGCTCGTCGTAGTCGGCGGGATGGCCGGCGTAGTCGACCGCCGTGATCACCCGGGTCCCCGGCGTGACCAGCGCCGCGACGGCGTCGGGGTCGATGTTGCCCGTGTCGGGCCGCACGTCGGCGAAGACCACCCGCGCGCCGAGCAGCGCGGCCGTGGCGGCGGTGGCCGCGAACGTCAGCGGCGACGTGACGACCTCGTCGCCCGCCCGCACCCCGGCCGCCACGTACGCGACGTGCAGCGCGGCGGTGCCCGAGGTGACCGACACGCACGGCACGCCGCCCGTCCAGCGGGCCAGCTCGGCCTCGAAGCCGGCGACGGCGGGCCCGGTGGTCAGCCAGTCGCCGCGCAGCACCTCGGTCACCGCCTCGACGTCGGAGTCGGCGATCGACTGACGTCCGTAGGGGAGCATCAGCCGGCCACCATGCCCCGCAGGTCGTCGACCGAGAGCCACTGCTCGTTGGTGTCGGAGCGGTAGGCGAAGCCCTCCGGCAGCAGCTCGCCGGTCTGCGGCGGCGCGTAGCCCCAGGTCGCGATCGTGGGCTGGACCACGTAGCGGTCGGTCAGGCACAACGTCCTGCGGCCGTCGTCGGGGCCGATCATCTCCTCGTGCAGTTTCTCGCCCGGCCGGATGCCGATCTCGTAGATCGAGCTGTGCGGCGCCAGCGCCTCGGCCAGGTCGGTGATGCGCATGCTGGGGATGCGCGGCACGTAGAGCTCGCCGCCCTGCATCAGGTCGAAGGAGTCGACCACGAACCTGACGGCCTGGTCGAGCGTGATCCAGAACCTGGTCATGCGCTTGTCGGTGATCGGCAGGCTGCCGCCCTGCTCGGCCAGCCGCTGGAAGAACGGCACCACCGAGCCCCTGCTGCCGACGACGTTGCCGTAGCGGACGACGGCGAAGCGGGTCTCGTGCGCGGCGGCGTAGTGGTTGGCCGAGACGAACAACTTGTCGGCGACCAGTTTCGTGGCGCCGTACAGGTTGATCGGGCTCGACGCCTTGTCGGTGGAGAGGGCGACCACCTTGCGCACGCCGCAGTCGATGGCCGCCTCGACGACGTTCTGGGAGCCGGCGACGTTGGTGCGGACGTACTCGAACGGGTTGTACTCGGCGGTGTCCACCTGCTTCAGCGCGGCCGCGTGGACCACGTGGTCGATGCCGTGCATGGCCCGGGTCAGCCGGTCGCGGTCGCGGACGTCGCCGATGAACCAGCGCAGCCGCTCGTCGTCGGCGAAGAGCTGCCTGGTCTCGTACTGCTTGAGCTCGTCGCGGGAGAACACCACCAGCCGCCGGACGCCGAGCGAGTCGAGAGCGTGGCGGATGAACGCCTTGCCGAAGGACCCCGTTCCTCCGGTGACCAGAATGGACGATCCACTGAGAATGCTCATGTGGCCCCCTGAAATCTGCTTACGCACGGTAGTCGTCACGCCGGGCTGTAGCATAACGCGATCGATCGATGACGCACTGTCACACGGGGGAATGGGGCTTCTGTGCGTATTGTCGGGATTATTCAGGCCCGAATGGGCTCGACACGGCTGCCGGGCAAGGTGCTGCGCGAGCTCGGCGACCACTCCGTGCTGGGCTGGGTGGTCCGCGCCGCCCGCGAGGCGCACGTCCTCGACGACCTCGTGGTCGCGACCACGACGGAGGCGGCCGACGACGCGGTGGCCGCCGAATGCCGCGAGCTCGGCGTGGCCTGCCACCGGGGGCCCGTGGACGACGTGCTGACGCGGTTCATGGAGGCGATGGCGGGGCGGCGCGCGGACGCCGTGATGCGGTTCACGGCCGACTGCCCGCTGCTCGACCCCGCCGTGATCAGGGAGGCGGCGCTGGTCTTCCGTGCCGTGCGCCGGCTCGACTACCTGAGCACCGGCCTGGCGCGCACGCTGCCGCGCGGGCTCGACGTGGAGATCGCGAGCAGGCCCGCGCTGGAGCGGGCGGACGCGGAGGCCACCGGGTTCCACCGCACCCACGTGACCTCCTACCTCTACGAGCACCCCGGTGACGCGCGGCTGCTCGGGCTGGCCTACCAGCCGGTCGCCGCCGACCTGCGGGTCACGCTGGACACCGAGGACGACTGGCGGGTCATCTCCCGCGTGGTGGCGGACCTCGGCGGCGACCGGTGCCTGCCCGTCAGGACCCTGGTGAGCTGGTTGCGGCTGCGGCCCGAGGTCAGCGGCCTCAACGCCCACGTACGCCAGAAGGCCCTGCAGGACGCGTGACGGCGGACGTGCGCCGGGTGGGTTTCCGCTGCGACGCCGGGGTCCGGAGCGGGGTCGGGCATCTGGTGCGCTGCGTGGCGCTGGCCGAGGAGTTGTGCTCCAGAGGGGTCGAGGTGGTCTTCCTCGGCGAGGTGTACGGCTCGGAGTGGGCGCGGGCGCAACTGCGCGAACGCGGGTTCACGCTGGTGGCCGCCCCCCAGGAGCCGCCGCGACTGGCGGCCCTGGCCCGCGGCCTCCGGCTGGACGCCGTGGTGCTCGACTCCTACGACCTGCCGGAGCGGACGGGCGCGGTCCTGCGCGAGGCGGGCCTGGTGGTGCTGGCCATCGTGGACGGCGATCCGCTCGGCCAGGAGGCCGACCTCTACCTGGACCAGAACCTGGGCGCGGACCGAAGCCCCGAGCCCCCGGGCCGGCGGCTGGCCGGAGCGCGTTACGTGTTGTTGCGCGACAGCGTGCGGCGCCGCCGGCGGGTGGTGCGCCGGGAGCCGGTGCCGCGGGTGTTGTGCTTCTTCGGCGGCACCGACAGCGCCGGCGTCGCTCCCGCGTGGGCGCGGGCGCTGCGCGCGACCGGGGTGCCGTTCGAGGGCACGGTCGTCAGCCCGGAGCCGTTCGACCCCGGCGGCCCGATCACCGTCATCCCGCCCACCGACCGGCTGCCGGAGCTCATGGCCGGCGCCGACCTCGTGGTCACCGCGGCGGGCTCGGCCATCTGGGAGCTGCTCTACCTCGGCGTGCCCACGGCGCTGAGCTGGGTGGCCGGCAACCAGCTCATCGGCTACCGGGAGCTCGTGGGCCGGGGCGTCGCGGCCGGGCTCGGCCGCGACGCCGACGCGGCGGCCGTCGGCGCGCTGGCCCGCCTGCTCGCCGACCCCGGCGCGCGTGAGGAGCACGGCAGGCGGGGCCGCGGCCTGGTGGACGGCAAGGGCAGGGAACGCGTCGCCGCCGCGTTGTTGTCGCTGCCCCGCCGCGACTAGATCAGGTCCCAGCTCAGGGGCGTGCCGGAGGAGGTGTCCCGGGCGAAACGCCGGCCCATCACCTCGCGCGCCGCCTCGGGAGGCAGGCCGCCCGCCGGCCGGATCGAGCGCACGTTCTCCGGGGTCACGGGCTCGCCCGCGCGCACGTCGCGCACCACGTACAGGGATCGGCGGAAGCGCAGCCCCTCACGCTCGGAGGGGCGCGGCCCGATCACCGGCAACCCCAGCGCCGCCCAGGCGCGCTCGCTCTCCACCACCAGCGCCGCCAGCTCGTGCGGCTCCAGCGAGAAGGCCGCGTCCACGCCGCCGTCGGCCCGCGACAGGGTGACGTGCTTCTCGATCAGGCAGGCCCCCATCGCGACGGCGGCCAGCGCGGCCCCCAGGCCCGGCGTGTGGTCGGACAGGCCCACCACGTGCCCCGTGAGCGCCGACAGCAGCGGCAGCGCCCGCAGGTTGCTCTCGGACGGGTCGGCGGGGTAGGAGGCCGTGCACGCCAGCACGGCGAGCTGGGCGCACCCCGCGTCGCGGGCGGCCGCCACGGCGCTGTCGATCTCCGCGATCGACGCCATGCCCGTGGAGATGATCAGCGGCTTGCCGGTGGACGCCGCGAGCCGGATCAGCGGCAGGTCCACGATCTCCGAAGAGGCGATCTTGTACGCCGGCGCGTCCAGCTTCTCCAGCAGCTCGACGGCCGTCGGATCGAAGGGCGAGGAGAAAGCGGTGATCCCGTGCTCGCGGGCCCGCTCGAAGATCGGCTCGTGCCACTCCCAGGGTGTGTGGGCACGTTCGAAGAGCCGCCAGAGGGTCTCGCCGCCCCACAGCGCGTGATCGTCGCCCAGCCGGAACGCGGGCCCGTCGTCGTCGATGGTCAGCGTGCCGGGCCGGTAGGTCTGCAGCTTCAGCGCGTGCGCGCCGGCGGCGGCCGCCGCGTCCACGATGGCCAGCGCCCGCTCCAGGCTCCCGTTGTGGTTGCCGGACAGCTCGGCGACGACGTACGGCGGATGCGCGGCCCCGATCGGCCGCCCGGCGATGGAGATCATGCCGTTTCCCTTCTGAGCTGGATGGCCACGACGTCGCGCGGCGCGCCGTCCACGTCCCGCCGGCGCACGCCCACCTCGGCGAACCCGAACCGCCTGTGCAGCAGCCGGACCGGCTCGTTCTCGGCCAGCACCTCACCGTGCAGCTCCGACAACCCGAGCGGCCCGAAGGCGTGGTCGATGGCCGCCCGCTCCAGCCCGAGCCAGGCCCGCAGCAGGGACCCCGACTGCTCCAGCCCGTCCAGGTCCAGGTAGAAGCCCCAGGACGGGTGCGCCGACGACAGGCCCGTGTAGGACACCACGCCGGCGGCGACGCCCTGGTGGTCGTAGATCAGCACGAGCCGGCCCTTGTCGGTGCGGGTGGCCGCCCACCAGCGGGCGTGCTCCTCCTCCGCGATCTCGTGGGTGGTGAAGCTGGCGGCGCGCACGCGCGGGTGGTTCCGCCATCGGCGCATTACCGGCAGATCATCGTCCCGGACCCCTCTCAGCACCACGCCCCCTACTATTCGTGCTCGATCCATTGCACAACGTAGCGGATTCCACGTCCGGTAAAGAGCTCATCAGGGACAGACATCGGAAGCGGACCGCACGGCATGCTGCCCCCGAGAGCCAGACCCACGAACTTAGGAGCGATCCGGCATGATCCCCCTGCTCAGCGTCGTCGTCCCGGTCCACAACGTGGAGCCGTACATCACGGAATGCCTGAAGTCGCTGGCCGCCCAGACCCTGGACGACATCGAGGTCATCCTGGTCGACGACGGCTCCACCGACGGCAGCAGGCGCACGGCCGAGGACTTCGCCGCGCGAGATCCCCGGTTCGCCCTGATCGAACAGCGGAACGCGGGGCCGGGCCCGGCGCGGAACGCGGGGGTGCGGCAGGCGCGCGGCACCTATCTGGCCTTCGCGGACAGCGATGACGTCGTGCCGCCCGAGGCGTACGAGCGGCTGGTCGGCAAGCTGGCCGAGACGGGGTCCGACCTCGCGTGCGGCGCGGTGGGGCGGCTGGTCGACGGCGCGCTGGAGGAGTCGACGCTGCACGAGAAGGTGTTCAGGCGGCCGGAGTTGTGCACCCACATCACCGACAAGCCGGTCCTGGTCAGGGACCGCACGGTGTGGAACAAGGTCTACCGGCGCGACTTCTGGGAGCGCAGCGGCCTGGCCTTCCCCGCGGGGATCTACGAGGACGTGCCCGTCGCCATGCAGGCGCACGTGCTGGCCACCAGCGTGGACATGCTGGGCGAGGTGGTCTACCACTGGCGCAGACGCGAATCCTCGATCACGCAGCGCCGTTCGGAGCTGCCGAACCTGCACGAGCGGCTGGTCGCCATCCGGGCGGTGCGGGCCTTCCTCGACGAGCGGGCCCCCGAGCTGCTCGACGGCTTCGACGCGCTGGTCCTGGAGAAGGACATCGTCTTCCTGTTCCAGGCGCTGGAGGGCGAGGAGGGGGGCGGGGCGCTGCTGGCGCTGGCGGGCGCCTGGCTGAGCGAGCTGAGCCCGCAGGTGCTGGCCACCGCGCCCTCGCTGCGCCGCCTGGAGCTGCACCTGCTCAGGCGCGGCCTGGTGGCGGAGCTGCGCGAGGTGCGCGACTTCCGGCGTACCCGCGAGAACGGCACGCGCATCGTCCCGCGCGGGCTGCGCACCACCGGCTGGTACGGCGACTACCCCTTCTTCCGCGACCGGCGGCTCCGGATCCCGGACGAGGTCTTCGACGCCAGGGACGAGCTCAAACTGGTCGCCAGGGTCGGGGAGTGCGAGTGGACCGGCGCCGAGTTCCGCCTGCGCGGAGAGGTGGCGATCCACCGCGTGGACCGCAAGGTCGGCAAGCTCGACGTGTGGCTCAGCGACGGCCGCCACCGGGTGCCCCTGGACGTGCGGCGCTCCGGCCGGTACGGCGTGGTCGCCACCATCGATCCGGGGCGGCTCGAAGGCGGGGGCCCTAGCTGGCGGCTGCAGGCCCGCACCGAGACGCGCGGCCTCGTGCTCAAGGGCTGGTTCAGGGACGGGGACGCGAATTCCGCGTGGCGCTTTTCCGTGCCGGGTTGGT
Source organism: Nonomuraea sp. NPDC002799 (assembly GCF_053592075.1). Lineage (NCBI taxonomy): Bacteria > Bacillati > Actinomycetota > Actinomycetes > Streptosporangiales > Streptosporangiaceae > Nonomuraea > Nonomuraea sp. NPDC002799. The sequence goes on along the minus strand of NZ_JBSFVA010000001.1, from coordinate 727,109 downwards.
CAAGAAGCGGCATGGACATGCCCCAGTAGTTCCAGACAGTAATCGCGCGGACGCGAGCCGTGTCCATGCTGGAATCCATGAGGACCTATTCGCTCGATGACGTCCACGAGACACGCAAGCGGAGAGATTCCTGGTGGACCGTGTATTTCGTGGACCCGGTCGCCTGCCGGGTCGCCCTTCCCGTCGCCAACCACACTCGCCTCACGCCCAATGGGCTCACGGTGTTCTCGCTGGTCCTCGGCATGATGTCGGCCGCCTTTTTCGCGGTGAACATGCTCATAGCGGGCGCCTGTGTCTTCTATCTGAGCTTCATGATCGACTGCGTGGACGGCAAAATAGCCCGTCTCAAGGGCACGGGGACGCCCTTCGGGCTCTGGCTGGACTACGTGGGGGACCGGATCAGGGTGGTCCTGTGTGCCGGGGGGCTGGCACTCGGGCAGTACGCCGTGACCGGGGATGTCCGCTTCGTCGTGCTCGGCGCGGCGGTGGCGGTGCTCGACCTGTTCAGGTATGTCAACGCGCCGCAGATGAAGCGGGTGCGCGAGGCCGTCAGGGAGGAATGCGGGCTGCCGGACCCGGACGAGGAGCCCGGGCTGCGGCTGCCACGGGGACGCAGTTTCCCCAAGCGGCTCAACCGGTATCTGGCCCGGCGCCGGGTCCGGTCCCATCTGGTCAGCGGCATCGAGTTCCACGCCGCGGTGTTCGTGATCGCGCCCTTCGCGGGGGCATGGGCGCTGATCCCGGTCGCCGTGCTGGCGGGGGGCCTGCTGATCGCCAACGAGGTCTTCCTTGTGTACCGGATGTGGCGGTTCACGCGCAGGCACAGCGTGGCCGTGTCTCAGGAGGAACGAGAGCACGTTCTCGTCTAGTTTTTCGGGGGTTAGTACAACATGTCAGACCGGCCAGTCTTCGTCATCGGATGCCCGCGGTCCGGCACCACGATGCTCCAGCTCATGCTTCACTCGCACCCGCGCATAGCGGTGCCGCCCGAGACGCGCTTCCTCGTTCCCGCTTATTACCGGCGTCGCACCTGGGGCGACCTGCGGGCGCCCCAGCGCCGCCGAGCCCTGGCGCAGTGGATCGCGACCGACCGCAGCACGAAGTTCCGCGAGCTCAAGATCGACAAGGACGAGTTCATCGACCAGGCGGTGGCGGGGCCGGGCTCGCTGGGCTCGGTGATCGGCACGGCCTTCCGCATGTACGCAGAACGCTTCGACAAGGCCCGCTGGGGCGACAAGCGGCCCAGCTACGTCAAGCAGGTGGACCTGCTGCTCAGGCTCTTCCCCGACGCCCAGTTCGTGCACCTCATCAGGGACGGCCGCGACTGCGTGGCCTCGCTGAAGGAGATGCCCTGGTACACGCTGGACTCCTTCCACGCCGTCTCCACCTGGGCCGAGGCCATCGACGCCGGCGGCCGGCTGAAGCGCACGCTGGACCAGGACACCTACTACGAGCTGCGCTACGAGGACCTCACCGACGACCCGATGACCGAGCTCAAGAAGCTCTGCCACTTCCTGGAGGAGGACTTCTCGGCCTCCATGGTCTCCCCGCGCGAGGCGGCCAGCGTGGCGGTGCCGCAGCACAAGGTCTGGCACAGCAACACGCACGGCGAGGTCATCCGTAGCCGGGTGGGGAGCTGGGCGAGCCGGCTCGACGACTGGGAGATCGCCCTCTGCGAGCACATGCTCGGCGACCGCCTGGAGTCCATGGGGTACGAGCTCACCGGGGCGCCCAAACCGGCCAAGGAGCACGTGACGGCCTGCCAGAAGACCATGCAGAAGCGCAAGGCCAGCCGCATGCGCAAGGGCATGCGCGACCGGCTGAACCGGCTGCGCGAGCCGAGCCCCGTGGGCGCGATGCTGACCGCCCGGCAGCGGTCCATGGCCGGCATGCCGCAACAGCGGGTGGCGGAGCTCACAGAGCCCGTCTAAGAGCCTCTGAGAGCACGTTCAGAGCGTTCTCTAACGCTCGATGTGCGCGAACATCGACTCCCAGCGGTCCAGCACGTGGTCGAGGCGGAAGGCCTCGGCCCGTGCGCGGGCGTCGGCCCCCAGCCGCCGCCGCTCCGCCACGGAGCCGGCCAGCCCGGCCAGCGCGGCCCCGAACGCCGCCACGTCCCCCGGCGGCATCAGCACGGGCCCCGCGGAGCGCACGCCCCCGGACACGTCGAACGCCACCGACGGCACCCCGTGCGCGGCCGACTCCAGCAGCACGACGGGCAACCCCTCGTGCTCGCTGGTCAGGCCCAGGATCGAGGCGCCCAGGTACTCCTCGGGCATCCGCGCGGCGGGCACCAGCCCCCGGAAGACCACGCGGTCGGCGACGCCCTCCCCGGCCGCGTGCGCGCGCAGCCGCTCGCGCTCGGCGCCGTCGCCGATCAGATGCAGCTCCCACGGCGGCGGCGCGCCCGAGCGGGCGAACGCGCTGATCAGCCGGTCGAACCGCTTGACGCCCTCCAGCCGGCCCACGCCGAGCACGCGGGGGGCGTCCAGCGCGGACATCCGCTCGGGCCAGCCGTTGAGCGGGTTCGGCAACGTCCAGGCGTTGGGCAGCAGCGCGTGCTCGGAGAACAGCCGGGCGTCGTCCTCGCTGAGGAAGACCGCCTGGTCCAGGCGGGCGTAGTGCTTCCTGATGGAGCCGAGGTGCCAGCAGCCGCGGGCGTGGTCGTACGAGCCGTGATACTGCCCGATCGGCCGGAACCCGCCGGGCAGCGACTTCGACAGCCGGGCGACCACCGACGGCGAGGTCATGATCGCGTAACCGGGCTCGATGCCGGCCAGCAGCTCACGCAGGCGCCGGTCGGCCCGCCCGCTCGCCAGGCGGCCCTGCGTGCCCGCGGGCGCCCGGCTGATGACGTGGTGGTGGTAGCGCGGGAGGTCCACGTACCGGAACGGCGTGACGGCCCGGTGCAGCCCGATCACGTGCACCTCGTGCCCGCGCTCGGCCAGGCCCTGGGCCAGGGTGTGGGTCACCTGCTGGATGCCGCCGAGCGTGTCGGCGTCCAGGCAGGTGAAGACGACGCTCATCGGAGCGCCGCCTCGGCGAAGAAGTCGGCCACGATCCGCGCCGCCGCGTCCCCGTGCTCGTCGGCGCACCACAGGTCGCGGAAGGCCGCGTAGCGCTCGGCGAAGGCCGCGTGCGCGGCCGGCAGGTTCCGCAGCGCGGCGACCAGCTCCGGGGTCGTCGTCACGCACGGCCCCGGCGCGATGGCCGGCAGGTCGTGGTAGACGCCGCGCTCCGACAGCCGGTAGTCGTCCCAGTCGTCGATGAAGAAGAGCATCGGCTTGCCGGTGAGCGCGTAGTCGCACATCACCGAGGAGTAGTCCGTCAGCAGCGCGTCGGAGGCCAGCATCAGGTCGTTGACGTCGGGATAGGACCCGGCGGACCGGACGAAGTGCAGCAGGTGCTCGGGCGGGTGGTAACGCTCGACCGGATGCGTCCGCAGGAGCAGCACCCACTCGCCGGCCAGCTCCTCGGCCAGGAGCTCCAGATTCACTCGTACGGACTGGCCGCTGCCTTTCATGCGATCCCGGTAAGTAGGCGCATAAAGCAGCACCTTTCGCCCGGGAGGGACCTCCAGCCGCCGCAGGACCTCCGCCGCCCGGTCGCCCTCGGCCTTGACGAGCGCGTCGCACCGGGGCGTCCCGCACCGGTAGACCTTGCCCGTGTAGCCGTTCGACGGCAGGAACACCCGCGAGAACTCCGCGCTCGGCGACACCAGCGCGTCCCAGCGCGCCACGGCCGCCCGCCACTGCGCCCGCGGCTGGTCGAAGTCGCCGCGCAGGTCGGGCGCGTCGAACCCGATCGACTTGATCCCCTGCCCGTGCCAGGTCTGCAGGTAGCGGGTGCCCGGCGGCTTCGGATAGTCCAGCGGGAACCCGTGGCTGTCCACCCAGATCCCGGCGCGGGCCATCGCGAAGAGGTAGCGCCAGCTTCCCCGGCGGACGAGCCGCACGTCAGAGGGGAAGTTCTTGCGACCCTTGGCCACCGACCAGACCACCTCGACCGGCAGCGAACGACGCCGCAGCTCCTCGTAGATGGCCCGGGGGCTGCCGCTGTAGCCCTTGCCGACGTCGGACTCGAACAAGGCCAGGTTCCGGCGCCGGGGCAGCACCCTGATCAGCAGCTTGTAGACCCGCAGCTTGGCCGCCGGGGTGTTGAACCGTCGCATCAGCGCCCGCTTGACCCGCCGCGCCGGCGATTTCGGCGTGGGGTCGGGACGCACGCACAGATACCCGGCGTGGCCCTCGACCCGCAGCGTGCACCCGGGCAGCTCGACCGGCTCGGTGCGCGGATCGGCGATCAGCCGGTCGGTCGTGGTGTGCCCGTCGGAGGTCCTGGTGAAGCCGATGCGCGGCTCGCACTTGCGCGCGGGCGTGAAGACGATGTCGCTGACGTAGCCGCCCTCGCCCGACGGCTCCGGCTGGATGGGGATCCGCTCCTTGCCGGCCTGCAGGAACGCCGTCCAGTCCACCGGCAGCGCCCCGAACGGATCGTAGGTCCGCACGGTCATGCGCACCCGCTCGCCGTCGGAGTCGAGGTGGCGGACCTCGTGCCGCAGCCTGGAGGCGGTGTAGGGCAGCTCGGCCAGCCGCAACCGGGTGATGTCCAGGCCGGGCTCGACGGAGGTGCCCCAGTACGTCCGCCCGTCGAGCTGCACGGCCGCCCGCGGCGGCGCCTTCGGCCCGGTGAGCGAACTGGCGGCCACCCGCAGGTCCTCGATGCGGTCGTCGAGGATGAGCTGACAGCAGACCCGGTCCATCGGCTCGATCCCGGCCAGCGCCTCTTCGGACATCTCCGCCAGATAGGGGCGCACCACCGAGGCGAACTCCTTGGCCCACACCAGGTCGTGCGCCGGCAGCGGGTTGAGATAGACCCGCAGGTCCTGCCGCAGGAACCGGATCTGCCGGTACGGCACCAGGTCGCCGGCCCCGTGCTCCCGCAGGATGTCGTCGCTCAGCCGGGCCGCGATGACGCGCTGGCGGGCGTTCTCCACGTCGTCGATGCTGAGCGAGATCGACTCGTTCGTCGGCGCCCGGTGCCAGTGGTAGACCACCCACGGCACGATCGCGAACCTGCGCGAGAGCGCGTACAGCTCGGTCGCGAAGACGTGGTCCTCGTAGTGGATGTCCTCGGGGAAGCGCAGCACCTTGGCGCGCAGCCAGCCCACGTCGTAGATCTTGTTGGTGCTGAAGGAGTCGAGGAAGAGCTCCGGCTCCTCGCGGATGCCCTCGACCACCCGCCGCTGGGCGAACAGCGTGGGATAGTACGGGCGCAACCGCCCGTTCGCCTCGAACAGCCGTGAGATCTGCCCCGACACGAAGTCGGCCCCGGTCCGCTCGATCTCGGTGAGTAGGCTCTTGCAGGCGTGTCTCGGCAGCTCGTCGTCGCTGTCGAGGAACATCACGTACGGCGCCGCCGCCGCGTCGATCCCGTCGTTCCGCGGCGCCCCGCAACCGCCGCTGTTGTGTCGCCTGCGCAGATAGCGCACCCGCGGATCGCCCGCCACGAGCCGGGCCGCCACCTCGGGCGTGCCGTCCGTGCTGGCGTCGTCGGCGATGATCACCTCGACGTCGCGCAACGACTGGCGCAGCACCGACCGCACGGCTCTGGGCAGGCGGGCCGCGTCGTTGTACGTGATCACGACAACGGTGCAGTCCGGCATACCCGCATCCCCCCATTAGCCCTGCGGGAATGGCACTGCCCCTTACCAGGGGGAAGGATCCGGACTTGATCGAGTATTTGCCGAAAATCAGCGCGTAAGCCGACAAATCACCGGACAAGGATCAGCGTGTGACCCGACGAATCACCCGGACGAGGATCGGCGGGTGAGCCGACGAATCACCCAGACGAGGAGCAGCAGCGCCGCGATCGCGCCCGCGACGGGCGCCAGCCGCTTGAGCAGCGGCTGCCCGGCGAGCTCCAGCAGGTCGAGCGCCTCCTCGTCGGGCGTGCGCGAGGTGCGCAGCGTGCCCACCGGATGCGCGTCCTGCTCCGGCACCGGCGGCACCGCGCTCAGATGCCGCTCGTCCTCGTCCTCCGCCGGTGCCGCCATCGGCTCCACGGTCGGCTCCGACAGCAGCGCCGCCAGGTTGCCCGCGAACTTGTCGATCAGCTTGCCGCCGACCTCGGCCATCACGCCCCGGCCGAACTGGGCCGGCCGCCCGGTCACGTTGAACGTCGTCTCCACGACCACCGTGGTCGTGCTCTCACCGGCGGCCGCCATCCGCGCCTTGACGGTGGCCGCGGCCGTGCCCGAGCCCCTGGCCTCCTTGCCCGTCGCCTGGATGGTGAGCGTGTTGGAGTCCTTGTCCACGTCCTCGAACTTGGCGGAGCCCTTGTAGGTCACCACGATCGGGCCGACCTTGACCTTCATCCGGCCGGTGAACTCGTCACCCTCGAAGATGTCGAGCGTCGCCCCTGGCAGGCACGGCGCCACCCGCTCCACGTCGAGCAGCACGGCCCACGCCTGCTCGACCGGAACGGGAACAGTGAACTCGTGCTCGAACCGCATGGCCATCGATCCGCTCCTTCTCCCGGTGGCCCCGACACTACGTCGGAGCGGGGGCGCCCCGGAAGAGGGCGCCCCCAGGGTTGGACGGTCAGGGTGCGCCGGACGCCGTGCGTACCGCACGGTGGGTCAGGACCCTGGCCAGATGCCGGCGGTAGTCCGGCTGCGCGTGCAGGTCGGGCGCCGGCGAGGTGCCCGCCGCCGCCTCCGCGCACGCCGGCCGCAGTTGGTCGCCGAGCTCCATGCCCTGCAACGCGTCCTCCGTCGCGCGGGCGCGCAGCGGTGTCGGGCCCATGTTCGTCAGCCCGATCCTGGCCTCGGCGATCGAGCCGTTGGAGCGCTTGACGGCCGCGGCCACGCCGACGATCGCCCACGCCTGCGCGGTCCGGTGGAACTTCTCGTAGTGGAAGCCCCAGCCCGGACCGAGCTTCGGGATCTTCACCCCGACCAGGAGCTCGCCCGCCCCCAGCGAGGACTCCAGGTAGTCGACGAAGAACTCGCGGGCCGGGATCTCCCGCTCGCCCTGCTCCGACCTGGCCACGAACACGGCGTCGAGGGCCAGTGCGACGGCCGGCAGGTCGCCCGCCGGATCCGCGTGGGCCAGCGAGCCGCCGAACGTGCCCCGGTGCCGGATCGCCGGGTCGGCCACCGTGGCGACGGCGATCGACACCAGCGGGCAGGCGTCCTTGACCACGCTGGAGCGCATGACCTCGTCGTGCGTGGCCATCGCGCCGATGAAGACGTGGTCGCCGCGGTCGTGCACGCCCTTCAGCTCGGCCAGCCTGCCGACGTCCACCAGCGTCGACGGGTACGCCAGCCGCAACCGCAACAGCGGCAGCAGCGACTGGCCCCCCGCCAGCACCTTGGCGTCCTCGTCGGAGCCGAGCGCCCGGCAGGCGTCGGCCAGTGAGTCCGGCCGCACGTACTCGAACTGCGCGGGGATCATCGCCGCACTCCTTCCGGCGCCCGCTCCTGGGGCGACCGCTCTTCCAGGGCCCGCCAGATGCGCTCCGGCGTGCACGGCATCTGGACGTCGTCGACGCCGCGCGGGCGCAGGGCGTCCACGATGGCGTTCACGACGGCCGGGGTCGAGGCGATCGTGCCCGCCTCGCCGACGCCCTTGGCCCCCAGCGGGTTGCTGGTCGCGGGGGACTCGGTCCTGTCGAGGGTGAAGTTCGGCAGATCCGCAGCCGAGGGCAGCAGGTAGTCGGCCATCGTGGTGGTCAGCAGGTTGCCCTCGGAGTCGTACACGGCCTCCTCGAACAGCGCCTGCGCGATGCCCTGGGCGATGCCGCCCTGCACCTGGCCCTCGACGATCAGCGGGTTGACGACCTTGCCGACGTCGTCGACCGCCACGTACGAGCGGATCTTCACCATGCCCGTCTCGGTGTCCACCTCCACCGCGCACAGGTGGGTGCCGTGCGGGAAGGAGTAGTTGTCCGGGTCGAACGTGGCGTCGGAGTCGAGCCGCGCCTCCACGCCGTCCGGCAGATCGTGCGCCGTGAACGCGGCGTAGGCCAGCTCCTGGATGGTCTTCTGGGTGTCCGTGCCCCGCACCTTGAACGCCCCCGCCGCGAACTCCAGGTCCTCGGGTGAGCACTCCATCAGGTGCGCGGCCAGCTTGCGCGCCTTGTCCTTCACCTTGTCGCACGCCTTGAGCACGGCCACGCCGCCGACGACCAGCGAGCGCGAGCCGTAGGTGTCCATGCCCTTGTGCGCGATAGCCGTGTCGCCGTGCAGCACCGTGATGTCGTCGAACGGCACGCCGAGCGCGTCGGCCGCGATCTGGCTCCACGACGTCACGTGTCCCTGCCCGTGCGGCGAGGTGCCGGTGATGACCTCGACCTTGCCCGTGGGCAGCATGCGCACCGCGCCGTGCTCCCAGCCGCCGGCGCCGTAGTTGGCGGCGCCGAGCATCCTGGACGGGGCCAGACCGCACATCTCCGTGTACGTGCTGACGCCGATCCCGAGCTGCACCGGGTCGCCCCTGTCACGCCGGTCGGCCTGCTCGGCCCGCAGCTTGTCGTAGCCGAACAGGGACATCGCCTTGTCCGTGGCCGCCTCATAGTTGCCGGAGTCGTACGTCAGCCCCGAGATCGTGGTGAACGGGAACTCCTCGTGCTTGATCCAGTTGCGCCTGCGCACCTCCAGCGGATCCATGTTCAGCTCGGCGGCCAGCTCGTCCATCATGCGCTCGATGCCGAACGTCGCCTCCGGCCGCCCCGCGCCGCGGTAGGCGTCGGTGGGCATCTTGGTGGTGAACACGCCCGTGCAGCCGAACTCGTAGGCGTCCATCTTGTAGATCGCGTTGAACATGGACGCGCCCAGCATCGGCACGCCCGGTGTCACCAGCATCAGGTAGGCGCCCATGTCGGCCAGCAGCTTGACCTGCAGCCCCCGGAGCCGCCCGTCGGCGTCCGCGGCCAGCCGCAGGTGCTGGATCTGGTCGCGGCCGTGATGCACGGTGAGGTTGCCCTCGGAGCGGGACTCCGTCCACTTGACCGGCTTGCCGAGCTTGCGGGCGAGCAGCAGGCAGAGCACCTCCTCCGCGGTCACCTGCAACTTCGAGCCGAACCCGCCGCCCACGTCAGGGGCGATCACCCGGATCCGGTGCTCGGGGATGCCGGTCACCACGGCCAGCATGACCCGCAGGACGTGCGGGATCTGCGTGGCCGACCAGAGCGTGAACGACTCGCCGTCGGTGTCGGCCAGGACCGCCCGCGGCTCCATGGCGCTCGGGATGAGCCGCTGCTGGACGAAGGTCCGGTCGATGACGACGGGGGCGTCCCTGAACGCGGCGTCGAGGTCACCGGCGTTGATCGTCACGCTGAACGCCTTGTTGCCCGCCTCGTGCACCTTCGGGCTGTCCGCCGTGAGTGCCGCGTTCATGTCGAGAACCGCGGGCAGCGGCGCGTACTCGATGTCGATGGCCTCCAGGGCGTCCGCCGCGCGGTAGCGGTCGGTCGCGATCACGCAGGCCACGGCCTCGCCGACGTAGCGCACCTCGGACACGGCCATCGGCGGGTGGTCGGGGATGACGATGTCCTCGCTCACCGGCCACGCGCACGGCAGACTGCCCTGCTCGGCCGCGAAATCCTGGCCGCTGAACGCCGCCACGACCCCCGGCAGGTCACGGGCCCCCGACACGTCGACCCGGGTGATCCTGGCGTGCGCCATCGGGCTGCGCAGGAACATCACGTGCAGGACCCCGGGACGCGTGAGGTTGTCGGTCCACTGCGTGCGCCCCGTCAGCAGCCGCGCGTCCTCCTTGCGCCGCCGCGGCCTGCCCACCTCGGAGGTCCCCGTCGGCTCGTTGATCTGGTCGCTCTGCGCTATCTGCTCGGCGACCAGGCCGGCGTCGATCTCGCTCATGGGGTGCTCACCGCCTGGCCCATCTCCTGCGCGCCCCGCCGTACGGCGCGGACGATGTTGCAGTAGCCGGTGCACCGGCAGAGATTGCCCTCCAGGCCCTGCCTGATGGTCTCCTCCGACGGATCCGGATCCTCCCTGAGCAGGTCGATCGCGGCCATGACCATGCCGGGCGTGCAGTAGCCGCACTGCAACGCGTGCTCTTCGTGGAAGGCCTGCTGCATCGGGTGCATCGACCCGCTCGCGCCCAGGCCCTCGATGGTGACGATGTCACAACCATCGGCCTGGACCGCGAGCACGGAGCAACTCTTCGCGCTCTTGCCGTCGAGCATGACCGTGCAGGCGCCGCAGTTGCTGGTGTCGCAGCCGACAGGGGTGCCGGTCTTTCCCAGCCGTTCTCGTAGCAGATGGACGAGCAGGAGTCGCGGCTCGACGTCCTCCTCGTACTTGATCCCGTCGACCGTGACGGCGATTCGGGGCATGCGTCCTCCCTCAGGAGCAGGGGAAAGGCGGACACACGCAAACCTACGCCGGTGTTTTTCCCGGTCAAGGGTTACTTACCGCGGACCGCCCTGGCGATGATCGCCACCAGTCCCGCGAACGCCAATCCCAGCACCATCACACCCGCGAGGACCAGCGGATCCCGAACCGCGCGTGTCACGATCAAAATGCCCAAGACGACGAAGAGAACACCGCTGAGCAGGGCCATCCAGTCCGTCCTGTGCAGCCGCCGGGGCCGCTCGACCTCACGCGGCACGCCGCACCTCCATGTCGCCGACGCCGCCCTTCAGGTTGAGGACGATGGTGGAAATCTTGCCCTTGGGGGTCAGCTCCGGCTCCAGCACCTTGTCCAGCCGGATGTCCACACCGCCCTTGAGGGTCTGCTCCAGCGTGATGTCGCCGACCTTGTTGGTGGCGTGCACCTCGACCCTGGCCGTCGGCGGCACGATCACCGTCAGCTCCCCGACGGAGACGGCGGCGTTGAACGTCACCGTCGAACCCGGCGTCAGCGTCAGCTCGGACAGGTCCAGCCGGCCGTCGCCGATGCCCACGTCGTAACGTGTGGCGGCCTCCGCGACGCTGGTCGGGGTCCAGTCCGAGGTGCCGATGTTCCTCGGGAGGCCGCCCAGCATGAATCCCATGGCCACGACCAGCGTGATCATGGTGCCTACGGCCACCAGGCCGGCGCCGCGGCCCCACCAGGCGGCGATCAGCAGACCCGCGCCGACGGTGATGAGCATGGCGCCGCCGACGATGGTCGGACTCACTCCGGCGGCCGAACTGGCTTGGACCGCCACGACGATCCCTCCCGTGATGATTGCCAGCAAGAACGTGATGACGCCGATGAACGACTTCGGACGCCGCTTGCGCTCCCGCTGCTGCTGCGGGGGAAGCGTGCGGCCGAAGTGGGCCGGGTCGTAGGGCGAGTAGCCGCCTGGTCTCCTGGCCGGGTCGAGCGGCTGGTAGGGGCCCTTCGGGGCGAAGGGCTCGCCGTAGGCGGTGTAGTCGACGGCGGTCCTGGGCTCGGGGCCGTAGGCGGAGGGACGGTGTTCAGGGACGGGGTGGGCGGCGGTCACCGCGGCGTCGTCCGCGAAGGCGGGCTGAGGCGCCGGCTCCTGCGCGCGGGGCGGCTGCGCGACCGTCGACGGCGCCGCGGCGGTGTCGCCCGCTGCCGCTGCGCCGGCTGCCGTGCTCGCTGCTGTCACGTCTGCGGGCGTGCCGTCTGCTGCGGGCGTTTCGCCGGGCTTTGTGATGACCGGCGGTGTTTCGTGCGGCGGGACGGCTTCCTTGGCGTGGGCCGTCTCGGCAGGCCCTTCCGCGACGGGTGTCAGAGTCGCCTCCTCGGCCCGGGGCCGCGCCGGCTCCGCCGCAGGCCAGGCCGGGGGCGCGGAGCGTACCGGAGGGGTGGGCTCTGGGCTGTTGTAGGACGGCGCGGCCCATTCGCCGGACCGCCGCCTGGTCAGCCGCTCCGGCATCGACCGGGCCAGCGCGAGCAGGTCCACCCCGCTGTTGTGGGCGGCGAGCAGCGAGATGGCCAGGACGACGCCCACCACGAGGGTGCCCGTGTCGAGCCACACGGTCGCCAGGTTGAGCGCCAGCCCGAACGCCAGCACCGCCGTCAGCAGCGCCATCACGGCGTCGGCGTCCAGGTCGCGGCGGGTCCACTGCTCGACGATGCCCGGCTTGCCGTTCGGCTCCTTCATCAGCAGGAACGCCGCCAGATAGAGGAACAGGCCGATGCCGGAGCCGAGCAGGAGCACCGCGAAGCCCACGCGGAACACCACGGGGTCCATGCCCGTGTGCCGCCCGAGACCGGCGCAGACACCCATGAGGAAGCGTCCCTCACTGCTGCGTCGCAGCACTCTGGGAGGGGCGGCCGGTTCCCTGGGCGGAGCTTCTGTCATGCGACCATCGTGGACCTGCCCGCGGCGCGTTCGCATCCGGGACACCCCTGACCCGACCCGGGGGTTGTTCCCTGATGCCGGGGATGCCCCCGTCATGTGACTATGGCCATGTTATGGCTGACCAGAAGACACTTGCCGAGCCCAGCGGCGACCTGCCCTATCGCCGGATGATGCGCCCCATGGAAGGCCGCCTGCTCGGCGGCGTGGCCCACGGGCTGGCTGCGCAGCTCTCGCTTGACCCCGTGGTGGTCAGGCTCATGTTCGTGCTGCTCAGCGTCGTGGACGGGGTCGGCATGGTGGCCTACGCCGTGCTGTGGATGATCACGCCGCGGCAGCCGTACGAGGGGCAGCCGCCGCAGCGCGACTGGAGCCAGCTCGCCGCGTTCAGCGCGATCGGGGTGGCGCTGTTCGCGTTCGGCTGGCTGACGGGGGCCTCCCAAGGAGGTATCGGCATGCTGCCGTTCGCCGTGGGCGGGATCGGCGCGCTGATCCTCTGGCAGCAGGCGGATCCCGAACGGCGCCGTACCTGGATGAGCGGCGCGGCGCTCAGCATCAGGAAGAACCGGGTGCGCACGTTGCTCGGTGTGGCGCTCGTCGTCATCGGCGCGATCGGCTTCCTGGCCGCGGAGGGGGAGCTCGCCCAGGCCAGGCCGGGGCTGCTGTTCACCGTCGTGGTGGTCGGCGGGCTGGCCGTCATCGCCGCGCCCTGGCTCGCCGGCCTGTGGAAAGAGCTGCAACTGGAGCGGCGCGAGCGCATCAGGCAGGAGGAGCGGGCCGAGGTGGCCGCCATGGTGCACGACTCGGTGCTGCACACGCTCACCCTGATCCAGCGCGTGGCGCACGACCAGCGCGAGGTCACCCGGCTGGCCCGGGCCCAGGAGCGCGACCTGCGCAACTGGCTCTATCAGCCCGCCCAGGACGCCGACGCCACGCTGGCGGCCGCCGTCCGCCGGATCGCGGCCGAGGAGGAGGACGCGCACGGCGTGCCCATCGAGGTCGTCTGCGTCGGGGACGTCGCCCTCGACGCGACGGGCCGGCTGGCGGCGATGCTCAAGGCGTCCAGGCAGGCGATGGTCAACGCGGCCAAATACTCTGAGAGTCCCTCTATTTCCGTTTACGCCGAAGTAGAGGGTGAAGAGGCGACGATTTTCGTGAAGGATCGGGGCAAGGGGTTCGACATTGAGTCGGTGCCGCTCGACAGGATGGGGATCAGGGAGTCCATCATCGGGAGAATGGAACGTCATGGCGGCACGGCCAGGATGCGGACCTCCGTCGGTGAGGGCACGGAAGTGATGTTGACGATGAAGGTGGAGAAGGCATGACGCGCGTACTGATCGTCGATGATCATCGTCTGTTCCGCTCCGGTGTTCGGGCCGAGCTGGGCGACTCGATCGAGGTGGTGGGCGAGGCCGAGGACGTCGAGACGGCCGTCAAGGCGATCGCCGAGCACCAGCCCGACGTGGTGCTGCTCGACGTGCACATGCCCGGGGGCGGCGGCCAGGAGGTGCTGCGCCGGGTGCTCGGGTCGGGCTCGCAGGTCCGTTTCCTCGCCCTGTCGGTGTCCGACGCCGCCGAGGACGTCATCGGCGTGATCAGGGGCGGGGCCCGTGGCTACGTCACCAAGAACATCAGCGGCAAGGAGCTGACGGACGCCATCCGGCGGGTGGCGGACGGGGACGCGGTCTTCTCGCCGCGGCTGGCCGGGTTCGTGCTGGACGCGTTCGCCTCGTCGGAGGCGCCGTCGATCGATCCGGAGCTCGACTCGCTGACGCAGCGGGAGCGGGAGGTGCTGCGGTTGATCGCGCGGGGGTACGCGTACAAGGAGATCGCCAAGGAGCTGTTCATCTCGGTCAAGACCGTGGAGACGCACGTGTCGTCGGTCCTGCGCAAGCTCCAGCTCTCCAACCGGCACGAGCTGTCCCGCTGGGCCACCGCCCGCCGCCTGGTCTGAACGGTCCCCGTGCCCAGCCGCACGTCGTGGGCATTTTGGACCGTTACACGAAAGTTATCACTTATCTGCTCACGAAACACCCGACTCGGTTGTCACACATGGAGGAGATGAACCACATAGTCCAGGAGTAACCCCTTTGAATCGCGTCCCCCGGATGCTGCCGGCCCTCATCGCGCTGGTCACCGTGACGGCCTGTGCGGCGGAAACCGTCCCTGCCCCTCAGGTCCCGGCGATCAAGCCGGTGGTCCCCGTTGCCGCCGCCGCCGCGGTCGCGGCCCCGGCGAAGAAGGCCAAGCTCGACATCGCCGACATCACCCCCATGGGGGAGAAGGAGGAGAAGGTCGGCGTCGGCTTCCCGATCATCGTCACGTTCGACCGTGACGTGAAAGACCAGGCCGCCGTGGAGGCGTTGCTGGAGGTGCAGGCGGACAGGCCGGTCGACGGCGCCTGGCGCTGGGTGTCGAAGCGCAAGGTCATCTATCGCACCAAGACGTACTGGAAGCCGCACCAGAAGGTGCTCTTCACCGCCCGGCTGTCAGAGCTTCCCGGCAACACCGCCGCCAAGGACGTGTCCCGCCGCTTCGCCGTGGGCACCTCGAACATCTCCGTGGTCGACACCCGCAAGCACGTCATGAAGGTCTACCGCGACGGCAAGGTCACCAAGAAGATCCCGATCAGCGCCGGCCGGGGCGGCCTGCCGCGCAACGGCGTGGACGTCTACCTCACCACCAGCGGCGTGCACCTCACCATGGGCAAGAAGGCCGTGGAGACCATGACCTCCTCCTGGATGGGCGTGACGGATCCCAAGGATCCGCGCTACTACAAGGAGGAGATCCCGTGGGCGGTGCGCATCTCCGACAGCGGCGAGTACGTCCACCAGAGCGCCGGCTACTACCAGTATCTCGGCCGCTCCAACCAGAGCCACGGCTGCGTCCGGGCGACTCCGGCGGGGGCGAAGTGGTTCTACACGATCGCCCAGCGCGGGGACGTCGTCAAGATCACCGGCACGAAGCGCAAGCTGGACTGGCGTAACGGCTGGAGCTACTGGCAGCTCAACTGGACCCAGTGGAAGCAGGGCAGCGCCCTCTAACCTCCAGCGCCCCTCCGGCTCGGGCCCTCCGGCGGACCTTCCGGCTCGGGCCCTCCGGCGGCCCTCCGCCCGGATGTCCATCACCCGGCCCCGCGCTCCCCGCCGCAACTCTCGGCTTGGGGAGCGACGGGGCCGGTCACGCCCGCGTCTCGTTGTCGCGCGCGGTTACAACTTGTCCAGCGGCGCGTACGCCAGCAGCAGCGTCTTCTCCCCGCCCGTACCGAAATCGATCTTGACCTTGGTCTTCTCCGCCACTCCGTCGACGGACACCACCGTGCCCAGCCCGAACGCGTCATGCGTGACCCGATCGCCGGGCGTCAGCGACGGCACCTTCCGCCCGCCGCTCTTGGCCGGCGCCGGTCGCGCGGCGGGCTCCCGCCGCGTGGCCGCGCTCCAGGCGGACTTCTCCGGGTCGGAACGCCAGTCGATGAGCGGCTGGGGCACCTCGCTCACGAACCGCGAGGCCGGGTTGAACGACGGCGCGCCCCACGAGCTGCGCACGGCCGCCCGCGTGAGGTAGAGCCGCTTCTGGGCCCGCGTGATGCCCACGTAGGCCAGCCGCCGCTCCTCCTCCAGCTCCTTCGGCTCGCCCAGCGACCGGATGTGCGGGAACACCCCGTCCTCCAGGGCCGTCAGGAAGACGACGGGGAACTCCAGCCCCTTGGCGGTGTGCAGGGTCATCAGCGTGACGACCCCCTGCCCGCCGTCGGCGTCGGGGATCTGGTCGGCGTCGGCCACCAGCGACACCTGCTCCAGGAACTCCACGAGAGTCCCGTCCGGATTGGCCTCCTCGAACTCGGAGGCCACGGAGATGAGCTCGTTGAGGTTTTCCAGGCGCGACTCGTCCTGCGGGTCCTCGGAGGCCTCCAGCTCGGCCCGGTAGCCGGTGGCGACCAGGATCTCCTCGGCCAGGGCCGACGGCGGCATGCCCGCCGCCTTGGCGATCAGCTCGTCGATGAGCGCGACGAACTCGCGTACGGCGTTGAGCGAGCGCGTGGCCATCCCGTACGCCTCGTCGGCGCGGCGCAACGCCTCCCAGAACGGGATGCGCTCGCGCGACGACAGCGCCTCGATCATGGCCTCGGCCCGCTCGCCGATGCCGCGCTTGGGCACGTTGAGGATGCGGCGCATCGACACCACGTCGACCGGGTTGGCGAGCACGCGCAGGTAGGCCAGCAGGTCCTTGACCTCCTTGCGCTCGTAGAAGCGCACGCCCCCGACCACCTTGTAGGGCAGCCCGGTGCGGATGAAGATCTCCTCGAACACGCGGGAGGCCGCGTTGGTCCGGTAGAAGACGGCGACGTCGCCCGCCTTGACGTCCTCCTCGTCGCTGAGCCGGTCGACCTCCTGGGCCACGAACATGGCCTCGTCGTGCTCGTTGTCGGCGACGTAGCCGACGATCTTGGAGCCGTCGCCCTGGTCGGACCAGAGGTTCTTCGGCTTGCGCGACTCGTTGCGCGAGATCACCGCGTTGGCGGCGGCGAGGATGTTCTGGGTGGAGCGGTAGTTCTGCTCCAGCAGGATGGTCCGCGCGTCGGGATAGTCGCGCTCGAACTCCATGATGTTGCGGATCGTCGCGCCACGGAAGGCGTAGATGGACTGGTCGGCGTCGCCCACCACGCACAGCTCGGACTGGTCGGCGCCGGACCGCACGACGTCGCCGTCCGCCGTCCGCAGCTCGGGCCGCCCGACCAGCTCCCTGATCAGGATGTATTGGGCGTGGTTGGTGTCCTGGTATTCGTCCACCATCACGTGCCTGAACCGCATCCGATAGTGCTCGGCCACCTCGGGGAAGATCTGGAACAACGTCACCGTGTTCATGATGATGTCGTCGAAGTCCATCGCGCCGGCCTCGGTCAGCTTGAGCTGATAGGCCTTGTACGCCTGCGCGAGCGTCTTCTCCAGATGCGACCCCGCCCGGTCGATCGCCGTCTCGTAGTCGATCAGCTCGTTCTTGAAGTTGCTGACCTGCGCCGAGAACGAACGGGGCGGATAGCGCTTCGGATCGAGCTCCATCTCCCTGCAGACCATCGCCATGAGCCGCTGCGAGTCGGCCTGGTCGTAGATCGAGAAACTGGACGGGAACCCGAGCCGCTTGGCCTCCCGCCGCAGGATGCGCATGCAGGCGCTGTGGAACGTCAGCACCCACATCGCCTTGGAACGCGGCCCGACCAGCTTGTCGACGCGCTCCTTCATCTCACGGGCGGCCTTGTTGGTGAACGTGATCGCCAGGATCTCGCCCGGATGCACCTTCCGCTCGGCCAGCAGATAGGCGATGCGATGGGTCAGCACCCGCGTCTTGCCCGAACCCGCCCCCGCGACGATGAGCAGCGGACTGCCATGATGGATCACGGCCTCGCGCTGCTGGGGGTTGAGGCCGTCGAGCAAGGGATGGTCAACAGAGACTTGGGTCGGCACGCACCTAGGTTAAGACGCTCCACCGACAGTCGGCGCCTGGAATGCCCTCTGCGGGGTGACGGTTGTCCTCCATGAGCCATCCGGAAGGGGAGCCATGCTGGCGGAATCCGAGATCAACAGGGTGCTGGTGGTGACCGCCCATCCGGACGACGCCGATTTCGGTTCTGCCGGAAGCGTGGCGTTGTTCGCCGACCGGGGGGTGGAGGTCACCTATCTGGTGGTCACGGACGGTGACGCCGGCGGCAACGAGCGTACTCTCGACAACTCCGGCATGGCCGAGCTCCGCAGGGCCGAGCAACGGGCGGCGGCCAAGGCGGTCGGCGTCACGGACGTGCGCTTCCTCGGCCTCTCCGACGGGCAGGTGGTGCCCTCGCTGGACCTGCGGCGTTCCATCGCCAGAGGCATCCGCCAGGTCCGGCCGGACCTCGTCATCACCCACCACCCCGACCGCAACTACCGGTTCATCGCGCCCAGCCACCCCGACCACCGTGCGGTGGGCGGCGCCACGCTGGACGCGGTCTACCCCGACGCCCGCAACCCCTACGCCTTCCCGGAGTTGCTGCGGGAGGAGGGGCTGGAGGCGTGGACCGTACGTGAGGTGTGGCTGAACGGCGGCATGACCCCCAACCACTGGGTGGACATCACCGAGGCCATGGACCGCAAGCTCGCGGCCTTGCGATCACATGTGAGCCAGGTGTCCCACGTCGAGGGCTTCGCCGATTTCGTCAAGTCCCACTTCGCCGCGCTGGCCGAGCAGGCCGGGTTCGGTGAGGGCCGCTACGCCGAGGGCTTCCAGGTCGTCTCGACCGCCTGACCCTCGTGGTCGTCTCGACGGCCTGACCGTCCTGACGGTCCTGGGCTTCCTGAGCGGCTGGACCGCCTGACCGTCCTGGCGGCTAGGGCACCGAGCCGGGCGGCACCACCCAGAGCGAGGGCTGCCCGGTCACCTCCGAGATGATGTCGAAGTCCCGGTCGTAGTGCAGGATCGTCGCGCCGTGCACCTCGGCGCAGGCGGCGATCAGCAGGCCGTTCGTCCCGATGCCCCGATGTTGGGAGATCTCGATGAGCTGCCGCTGCACCTCCATGGCGCGCCGCTGCACCTCCTGATCCACCGGCAGCAGCACGCACTGCCGCTGGGCGCCCATCATGCGCTGGTAATGGGCGAAGTCGCGGGCGCTGTAGAAGACCTCGACGTCGACGACGCTACAGGTGGCCACGACCCGCGCGGCGTAGAGCGGATAGAGGGCCTTGGCGACCACCTCGCTGGTGCGGATGCGGGCCAGCACGCTCTTGTCGAGCAGATACATCAGTCCTGTCGTCGCCACGCATGCTTCATGACCTCCGGATCGAGCAGATCCGGACTCCCCTCCGTACGCCAGAACTCGAACGCTTCGATGGCGCTCGCTTTTTCCTCGTCCCTGTCGAGCACCGCCTGCAGAGCGGCGTGAACCGTTTCCTTCAAGGTGGCGGCACCGAGTTTCCTCTGGGCCGCTAGAAGGAGCTCCTTGTCGATGTCGATTACCGTACGCATGCAACACCACCTCCGTACCTCCAGCGGATATCAGAACGCGCGATCGTGACGGACGTACCTCCCGGGGCGGCGCGGTCTCGGGGGAAGCGTCCCGGTGAAGTTAAGGCATCCGGGCCGGAGCGTTTGGAACGTTCCCTGCTGCGGTGGAGGATTTTCATCCGGCGGGATGAGAACTCTGATACGCGAGCTGATCGATGCACTCGCGGCGGCGCCGGAGGTGCGGCTTACTTCCGCTTGGCGGCGATTCGAGCAAAGAGGTAGCCGAAGGAGTTCGTGGCCAGATGGAGCAGGACCGGCGTCAGGAGACCGCCCCGGCGGCGCAGCTCGCAGAACAGGACCCCGGCCGCCGCCGTGGACACCACGCTGCCCGCCACCACCCGGGCGACGTCCAGACGGGCGGGGGACTCGCCGGCCGTCAGAGCGCCGAGCGCCGGGTTGGCGCGGGCCATGTCGATGGCCGGCAGGATGTGCCAGAGCCCGAACAGGCCGGAGGAGATCGCCGTGGCGGCGGCCATGCCGTGACGCCGGCGCACCATGGCGTGCAGGGCGCCCCTGAACCCCACCTCCTCCAGCAGAACCGTGCCCAGGGGGACCTGGACGAGGGCCTCCTCCAGGACGCGGGCGCGGGAGAGCGACAGGGCGCGCTGGTCGTGGAAGAGCGGTCTGGTGCGCGGCATGGCGATGCCGACGGTGTAGACGGCGGCCACCGCCGCCGCTAAGGCGCCGCCCGCCAGCGCGCCCCGGCGGCCGTGCTCGAAGCCGAGCTCCTGCCAGGAGTGGCCGGACCTGCGAGCCATCGCCACCAGGGCGGTCGTCGCGACGACGGAGGTCAGGGGGCCCAGGCGGGGGGCGACCTTGTTGTTCATGATGTTGGCGGCGGCGAGGATGGCGATCGAGCGGAGCAGCACCCTTGCAGGCTACGCCGCCCCCACCCGATCGCGCGGCCCGGCAAGGCCGGCAGGCCCGCAGACCCGCAAGGCCGACAAGGCCCGGCAAGGCCCGGCAAGGCCCGGCAAGGCCCGCAAACCTCGCAAGGCCCGCAACCAGACCCCGTGGCGCGGCGGTCAGGAGGCTGCCGGGCGGCGCCAGCCTTCGGGGAAGCGGGTGCGGCGGCGTTCCTCTGGGGTGAGGCCGCCCCAGATGCCGTCCGACTCGCCCGCGCGTAAGGCATAGGTGCGGCAGTCGTCGATGACCTGACAACCCGCGCAGACCGCTTTGGCGCGGCCCTCCTGCAAGGGCGAGGGGGCGAGCGGGAAGAAGAGGTCAGGGTCGCTGGATCTGCATGCCCCCCTGCGCAGCCAGCCGATCTCCTCCAAAGGCATGGACCCACGGTAAGGCGTGGTCATGATCAGACGCATCATCCTGAGGGTTGACCCGGCAATACATCCCCGGGGAGCCCGTGTCGTGGCCGCGTACGACCTCAGCAGGCCATCGCCCCGTTCGTGTATCCCGTCACGAACGACTGCTGCCGTTGCTCCGCAGTGCCGTGGGCCTGGGGGTTCAGCCAGTCGTCCGTGGGGTCGCCGGCGGCCTCCAGGCTGGTGAACAGCTCGTTCTCGTCGCCCGCCTGCGCCTGCAACGCGCCTGAGCCGACCAGGGCCGACAGGGTGCCGCCCGCGTAGCAGTCGGCCTGGAGCTCGGCCTGCACGTTCAGCTCGAAGGCGGCCTGGAGCTGCGCCTGCACCGCATGCCCGAACTCATGCGGAATGATCACATAGACGGATCCGTCCCCCATCTCCGTCCACAGCGCCTCCATCCAGTCCTGGTCGTAGGCGATGAAGTGCCCCGCCGAGCAGTAGAAGGCGTTGTTCGGCACGGCGGGCTCACCGCCGCAAACGGGCCCGCCGCTCCCTGAGTAGGGGATGAAGTCGTTGATCGGCCGATAGGTGCGGCCCAGCCGGCCGAACTGCTGCTTCCAGAACTCCTCCGACAATGTCCGCGCCGTGCGGACGTCGTCCTCGAACGAGTCGGCGCCCTCCGTGTCCATCGAGGGCGGTCCGATCACTCCGCAGGCGGTGACGAGCAGGACCAGGGCGACGATCAGTAAACGTCTCACGGTCCTCACACGTCCCAGGTGTGCACGGGCTCGTTGTCGTGCATGCGCTGGATGTAATCGAGCGTCATGGCGCGTAACGCCTCATGCCGGTCTCCTCCTTGCGCGTGTACGCGTTCGACCTGCCAGGTGGCTCCCGTACGGCCGGTCAGGCAGCGGCCCTCGATGATGCCGAGCAGCCGGTCGGCGACGGGCCGGTGCACGCCCCACCTGGCCAGTCCCTCGTGCGCCATGGGCAGCAGACGGCGCAGGATCAGCTCGGCCGCGGGCACCTCGCCCATTCCCGGCCAGTACAGGCGCGCGTCCAGGCCGTGTCGCGCCGCCGCGCCGAGATTGTCCTCCGCCGCCCGGAACGACATCTGGCTCCAGACCGGCCGCTCGGTATACGGCAACATCCGCATCAGCCCGTAGTAGAAGGCGGCGTTGGCGGCGATGTCGGCCACGGAAGGCCCGGCGGGCAGGACGCGGTTCTCGACACGGAGATGCGGTACCCCGTTCACCACGGCGTACACCGGCCTGTTCCAGCGGTAGATCGTGCCGTTGTGCAGGGTCAGCTCGTGGAGCTCCGGAATGCGCCCCCGTTCCAGCTCGGCGCGCGGGTCCTCGTCCTCGCAGAGCGGCAGCAGCGCCGGGTAGTAGCTGACGTTCTCCTCGAAAAGGTCGAAGACGCTCGTGATCCACCGCTCCCCGAACCACACCCGAGGTCGTACGCCCTGCGCCTTCAGCTCCGCGGGCCGCGTGTCCGTGGCCTGCTCGAACAGGGCGATCCTGGTCTCCTGGTGCAGCTCCTTGCCGAACAGGTAGGGGGAGTTGGCCGCCACCGCGACCTGCGGCCCTGCGATGGCCTGGGCCGCGTTCCAGTGTGCGGCGAACGCCTCGGGGCTGACCTGCAGATGGAGCTGGACGCTGGTGCACGCCGCCTCGGGGGCGACGCTGTCGGCGTGCGTGTCGAGGCGTTCGATCCCGTCGATCGCCAGGTGCAGGTCCTCGCCGCGGGCCGCGAAGATCTGCTCGTTGAGCAGGCGGTAGCGGGGGTTCGCGGAGAGCGTGCCCTCGCCGATGTCCTGCTCGCGGAGCGTGGGCAGGATGCCGACCAGGACCAGGTGGCCGTCCTGGGAGCGGGCGCGTTCCTCCGCGTGGTTGAGGCGCGCTCTGACGTCGTTCTCCAGGTGGAGCGGGCCGTCGCCGGCCAGTTCCTGGGGCTCGATGTTGATCTCGATGTTGAACTGGCCCAGCTCCGTCGCCCAGTCCGGCGCCTCGATCGCGGAGAGCACCTGGGCGTTGCGCATGGCGGCCTCGCCCCGCGCGTCGACGATGTTGAGCTCGATCTCCAGGCCGGCCAGCGGGCGTTCGAGTTCGAAGCGGGATTCACGCAGCATCTGCGCGAAGACGTCGAGGCATCGACGTACCTTTTCCCGGTAGTTTCGACGGTCTTCACGGCTGAAAACGACGACTGGCACGTCCCTGCCCATACGAGGAAATGTCGCACGGCAACGGCGACTAGACCAGAGGGCTGCCGGGGCCGCGGTGTGTGCCATAACGGGCGGCTTGCCCGCTGATGGGCGCTGGAAGGTCCTCGGCCGACGTGCGGTGGGTTCCGGGCCCGGAGCCGTAATGAGGGTTATCCACAGCCCTGCTGAGTTATCCACAGCCCGGTCATCCACTGGCCCGCTTGAAGTTAAGGTTCTGGCATGCGTGTACTGATCACCGGTGGGGCGGGATATATCGGCAGCACCATCGCGTCTGCGTGTCTGGACGCGGGGATCTCTCCCGTGATTCTCGACAGTCTTGTGACCGGTCGGCGGGAGTTCGCCGAGGGAAGGGTGTTCTATGAGGGGGATATCAGCGACGGGCCGCTGATTGACAAGATATTCGCCGAAAATCCGGATATCGAGGCTGTCATCCACTGCGCGGCGCTCATCGTGGTTCCGGATTCCGTGGCCGATCCCCTCGGCTACTACCGGGCGAACGTCGCCAAGAGCCTCGACTTCGTCGACCATCTGCTGCGTAACGGCCGCACTCGAATGATTTTCAGTTCCTCGGCCTCGATCTACCGCGCGGCTGCGGATCACACCGTGACCGAGGAGTCGCCGCTCGATCCGCAGAGCCCGTACGCGCGGACCAAGGCGGCGTGCGAGGCGATGTTCTCCGACATCGCGGCCGGCAGCCCCCTCAGGATTCTTTCGCTGCGTTACTTCAACCCGATCGGCGCCGATCCGAAGATGCGCACCGGGCTGCAGTCACGCCGCCCCAGCCACGCCCTGGGCAAGATGATCGAGGCGTACGACGACCGCGTCCCCTTCCAGATCACCGGGACCCACTACCCGACCAGCGACGGCACCGGCATCCGCGACTACGTGCACGTCTGGGACCTGGCCACGGCGCATGTGGCCGCCCTGCGGCGGTTCGACGAGCTGGACGCCGACGTGATCAACCTGGGCACCGGTGCCGGGACCACCGTCCGTGAGCTGGCCGAGGCGTTCAACCGCGTCGTCGACCGGCCGATCGAGGTCGTGACGGCCGCCCCGCGTCCGGGTGACGTGGCCGGGGCCTATACCCGCAGCGATCGGGCCGACCGGATGCTGGGCTGGCAGGCCCGCCACTCGATCGAGGAAGGAATCAGGCACTCGCTGGAGTGGGCGGGCCTGTGGGCTTCTCGCCTGGGTTAGCTCGCCGGCCGACCCGGTGGTGACGAGCAGCCGCGCCTCTCCCGCCCAGGATGCGGGAGAGGCGCGGCCGCCGGACTCACTTGGCGACGCCGGCCAGCGCACATCGCGCGGCCGGCCAGCGCGTCCCGCGCGGCTGATCAGCGCACATCGCGCGGCCGGCCAGCGCGTCCCGCACGGCTGATCAGCGCACATCGCGCGGCCGGCCAGCGCGTCCCGCGCGGCTGATCAGCCCACGTTGCGCGGCCGGCCAGCGCGTGCCGCGCGGGCTGGCCAGCTCATGTTGCGTGGCCGGCCAGCGCGTGTCGTGCGGCTGATCAGCTTACTTGGCGAGGTTGCCGAGCGGGATGTCCAGGCTGGAGATGTCGCTCTCCCCGTCCTCGAACGTGCCGGAGACCTCCGCAGCCGGCGGCGCCTTGATCGACACGGCGGTGCCCCAGCCGGTGTAGCTGGTGTCGACGGTCGCGCTTCCCGAGCCGCTGCCGAGCACGCTCCCCGAGAACGTCGTCACGAGCCGAGTCGGCAGGCCCGCCTTGTCCACGGTGAGCCGCCAGGTGATCGTGCTCTTCAGCCCCTTGGCGGAGGGCTTCTCCAGCAGGCTGGCGCGGAGCCAGGGGGAGACCTTCCACACGTCGCCGACCCGCGTCTTGCCCGTGTAGCCGATGCTGGTGGGCTTGGCGCCCTTGAGCAGCGTCTTCAGGGTGGCGGTCTCGGCCAGGTTCAGGGGCTGGCCGTACGAGCCGAGCAGGCCGCCGGCCGGACCCTTGGGCGCCTTGAACCAGGTCTTTCCCTCAGGCAGCAGGCTCGACCAGATGTTGCCGGACAGGTACGACGTGGTGCCGACCCTGACCGTGCGCTCCGGCTTGGCCATCGCCTTGATCATCTCGCCGAACTCGTCGTCGGGCAGCTCGCCCAGGTCGCTCAACTGGATGTTGAGCTTGCCGGTGACGTCCGAGGCGGCGATCCCGCTCTTGCTGAACTGCAGGGTGCCGCTGCGCCGGCTGAACACCTCACGCTTGTTGCCCTCCGTGATGGTGGTGCGCTCGGTGAACTTCACCCCCTTGCCGGGGGCGAGCTGCTTCTTGACGGCCGTCAACGGGTTCTTGGGCGCGGCCGCCAGCGCGGGGGTGGCCGTCACGAGTGCCGCGGTCGTGGCTAATGCCACGCCCATCAGAATGCGCTTCATGAAATTCCTTTGTGGTTTGAGGGGAATCGGTCCGCCAAGGTCCATGGACGGCCTTGCGGATCGGCTCGGCGGTCCCGAGGACTACGGGGTCCGGCCGAGCGAGTTCAGCGAGCCGTTCGGAATCTCCTGGGGCACGGGGGTGTCCGCGCCGAGCTCGCTGATGTCGATGACTTGGTCCGCGGGCGGGGCCTTAATGGTGATCTTCGCGCCCCATCCCGTGTAACGAGTGTCAACGGAGGCGGTGGTCTTTCCGAGAATTCCGTAGTCCAGCGAATAGGTGCTGCGGATTCGGGTGACCAGGCCCTTGGAGTTCACGCCGAGCACATAGTGGACGCTGATCTTACTCGTCCGCTTGTCGACGCGCTCGCCGTAGATCTTGCTCAGGTCGCCGAAGGTGAGCGAGCCCTGGTATGTCCCGCCCTTGAAGCTCTTGGCGTGCGAGACGAGCGCCTTCAGCACCTTGGGCTCGAAGATGTCGAGCGTCTGGGCACCGGTGCCGGGGCGGGCGGTGGTCTCGTCGTAACTCACCCATTTCTTGCCTTCGGGCAAATCCTCGCTGAACACTCCACCCTGGACGTAGGCTTGCCCGCCCACCACGATCATTTGGGGCGGCGACAGAAGTGTGGTGAAGATGAGCCCGGAGCCGCTGGTCCCCCGGTTGCGCTGGTTCCAGGCGACGATTCCGCGCTTGCCGAATCCGAGGGCGCCGGTCGATCTCAGCGTGGACCCCTTCCCGTCGGTCCGGGTGCTGGCCGTTTCCGAGAAGCGGACCCCGTTCCCCGCCGCATACTGCTTCTTCAGTGCCTTCGCCGGATCCACCGGCGCGGCCTGCGCGGGCGCGGCGGTCATGAGCACTGCCGCCGAAGCCAGTGCCAGTCCCGCGAGAATTCGCTTCATACGTTTCCTTCGACATAAACAAGGGGAGAGCAAGCCTGCCCATTGAAGATCACGACCGTATATCGAAGATCGGTACGTTCGTCGTCAAAACCGTGCAATTGTTGTGCAGAGGTCATCGTGGACTAGTGAGATGACCGTCACATATCGGGAGAACCCCGACCCGATGACCAGGGCAGGTCAAGCTTCGGGCTAGGCTTCACTGGCGGAAACGCCCGGCACGCACGGGTTGCCCGGGCCGTCGAACATCAGTCGGATAAGCAAGGACGGACCCTCGTGGACCTGTTCGAACATCAGGCGAAGGAACTCTTCGCTGACTACGGCATCCCGGTGCCACGCGGCATCGTCGCTCACACCGTGGAGGAGGTGCGCGCGGCCGCTGAGCAACTGACCGGCCGCGTTGTCGTCAAGGCCCAGGTCAAGACCGGTGGCCGCGGCAAGGCCGGTGGCGTGAAGGTGGCCGACGACGCCGCCGACGCCGTCGCCAAGGCCGAGGCCATCCTCGGCATGGACATCAAGGGCCACACGGTCCACAAGGTGCTCGTGGAGGAGGCCAGCGCGATCGCGGAGGAGTACTACTTCTCCTTCCTGCTCGACCGCGCGAACCGTACCTTCCTCGCGATCTGCTCCGCCGCGGGCGGCATGGACATCGAAGAGGTCGCCCACACCTCTCCCGACAAGGTCGCCAAGGTGCCGGTCTCGGCGCTGACCGGGGTGGACCGGGCCACGGCCCGCGACATCGCGGTGGCCGGCGGCCTGCCGGAGAAGGCGCTCGACGGCGCCGCCGAGCTGATCGAGAAGCTCTGGTGCGCGTTCGTCGACGAGGACGCCACGCTCGTCGAGGTCAACCCCATGATCCTGTCGGCTGACGGCCAGGTGAAGGCCCTCGACGGCAAGGTCACCCTCGACGAGAACGCCGCCTTCCGCCAGTCGGAGCACGAGGCGCTGGCCGACAAGGCCGCCGAGGACCCGCTTGAGGCCAAGGCCAAGGAGAAGGACCTCAACTACGTCAAGCTCGACGGCAACGTCGGCATCATCGGCAACGGCGCCGGCCTGGTCATGTCCACGCTCGACGTGGTCGCCTACGCCGGTGAGGCGTTCCCGGGCAAGCCGTCGCCGGCCAACTTCCTCGACATCGGCGGTGGCGCCTCGGCCGAGGTCATGGCCGCGGGCCTGGAGATCATCATCTCCGACCCGAGCGTCAAGTCGATCTTCGTGAACGTCTTCGGCGGCATCACCGCCTGCGACGCCGTCGCCAACGGCATCGTCTCGGCGTTCAAGCTGCTGGAGAGCCGCGGCGAGGCGGTGACCCACCCGCTGGTGGTCCGCCTCGACGGCAACAACGCCCTGCTCGGGCGGCAGATCCTGGCCGACGCCGCACTCCCGCGGGTCGAGCTGGTAGACACGATGGACGAAGCGGCCAAGCGGGCCGCCGAGCTCGCTGCGGTAGGTGCGTAACTCATGGCCATCTGGTTGACAGAGAACAGCAAGATCATCGTTCAGGGCATGACGGGCGGCGAGGGCACCAAGCACACCCGCCGCATGCTCGCCTCCGGCGCCCGGGTCGTGGGCGGCGTCAACGCCCGCAAGGCCGGCACGACGCACGAGGGCCTGCCCGTGTTCGGGACGGTCAAGGAGGCCATCGAGCAGACCGGCGCCGACGTGTCGGTCGTGTTCGTGCCGCCGGCGTTCACCAAGGACGCGGTCAAGGAGGCCATCGACGCCGAGATCCCGCTCGTCGTGGTGATCACCGAGGGCGTTCCGGTGCACGACTCCACGGAGTTCTGGGCGTACGCGGTGGCCAAGGGCAACAAGACCCGGATCATCGGCCCCAACTGCCCGGGCATCGCCTCTCCCGGCGCCTCCAACGCGGGCATCATCCCCGCCGACATCACCACCGCCGGCCGCATCGGCCTGGTCTCGAAGTCGGGCACGCTCACCTACCAGCTCATGTACGAGCTGCGCGACTTCGGCTTCTCGACGGCTGTGGGCATCGGTGGCGACCCCGTCATCGGCACCACGCACATCGACGCGCTGCAGGCGTTCCAGGACGACCCCGCCACCGACGCGATCGTGATGATCGGTGAGATCGGCGGCGACGCCGAGGAGCGGGCCGCCGCCTACATCGAGCAGCACGTCTCCAAGCCGGTCGTGGCCTACGTGGCGGGCTTCACCGCGCCCGAGGGCAAGACGATGGGGCACGCGGGCGCGATCGTGTCCGGCTCCGCCGGCACCGCGCAGGCGAAGAAGGAGGCCCTGGAGAAGGTCGGCGTCCGCGTCGGCAAGACCCCCTCCGAGACCGCCCGCCTGATGCGCGAGATCATGCAGGCGCGCTGACCAGCACCCCCGGTCAAGCCCCGCGCACCGCGCGGGGCTTTTCCATGGGGTGGTTCGCCCCATGCGGTGCCTTTCCGCGGCGCATCAGGTGCCCCTGGGACAAATCACACCCCTATTGGTCCGACAAAGTGGATCGTCGGCGGCGCGTCAACCAAGCGCTGGTCGGGAAACCTTGAGAAAATCCCTACTGTGACGGCGATTCTCGACCAGTTGCGCACTGCCCCCCGGTCAGTGCTCAGCAGGCTGCCCGGGGTGTCGAGCGACGACGACGATACGAGGCGGCCGCTACCCGTGTCGGGGATGCTCGCCGCCGCCTGCACCCTGGGCGTCGGTCTGGCCGCCCTCACCACGCTGACCCTGGTCGGCTGGATCGCCGCGCCGCGCGGCACCCTGGGCGCGGGGCTGCCAGGCGTGTTCCGTACGGCGGCGCAGCTCTGGCTGGCCGCCCACCACGCCGGGTTCGCCATCCCCAGCGGGCGGGTCGGGCTGCTGCCTCTCGGGTTGATGATCCTGCCGGCCATGCTGCTCTACCGGGCCGGCCGCTGGATGGCCCGCGACGCCGACCTGCGGCTCCGGCTGCCCGAGCGGCTGCCCAAGAACAGCCCGCGCGAGAAGGCCCAGGCCCGCCGCCGTGCGCAGCTCATCGTGGTGGCGCAGGCGGGGGTGTCGCTGGCGGCCCCGTACGCGCTGCTCGCGGGCCTGATCGCGCTGGTGGCGAGCAACGACATCACCCAGCCGTTCATCGGTGAGGCGCTGTTCAGCCACTTCGTCCTGGCGTTCCTGGCGGGCGCGCTCGCCACGGCGCGGATGATCGGCCCCTGGCGGGTGATGTTGCGGCTGCTGCCCGAGCGTGTCCGCGCCCTCACCGTCGGCACCGCGGTCGGCACGGGCGTGCTGCTCGTGGCCGGGCTCGCGCTCGTGCTGGTCGCCATCGTGCTGAACTTCTCGCAGGTCAAGGAGCTGTCCAGCGTCCTGTCGCCCGGGTTCGTGGGCGGGGTGCTGCTGTTGCTGCTGCAACTCCTCTACCTCCTCAACGTCGTCGTCTGGGCCTCCTCCTACATCGCCGGTCCCGGGTTCGCCATCGGGGCCGACACCCTGGTCGCGCCCACGGGGGTGCAGCTCGGCACGGTGCCGAGCCTGCCGCTGCTGGGGGCGTTGCCGGAGAGCGGGCCGGTGCCCGCGTGGATGATGGCGGTGATCGCGCTGCCGTTCGCGGCTGGGGCCGTGGCCGGGGTGATGGTGGCCAGGATCTCGCCGTCGCACTCCTATGAGGCCGCGCCGTTGTGGGGTTTCCTCACCGGGATCTCCACCGGGCTCGTGGCGGGGGTGCTGGCGGCGCTGTCCGGCGGGCCCATCGGCGGCGGGCAGCTCGCCGCGGTCGGGCCGTCGCCCTGGGAGGTGGCGCTGTCGGTGGCGCTGGAGGTCGGGGTGGCCGCGGGCATCTCGGCCGGCGTGACCAACCTGCTGCTGGTCAACAAGCGCGCCCGCGCGCCACTCGACAAGGCGGCCGCGCCGGTGCGTAAGGCAGGGGCCGCGCTCGCCAAGGCGGCGAGCAGGGTGGGGCTCGCGGAGTCCGACCCGCGCCCGCTGCCCGGCCACTGGATGGACGCCACCGAGGCCGACACCCAGGAGATCCCGGTCATCAGGGACGACTGGCAGGACGAGCACGCCTCGGCCGAGGCGGAGACGCTGGCGCAGGCCCGCCCCACTGCGCCGGAGCCCGAAGTGACGGCCAGACCGCCCCGCAAGGACATCGTGGACGAATCCGACGACCGTGGCGGCCACGTCATCTACGTCGACCCCTACGCCTGGGACCGGGACTAGCCATCCACCGGCCTTCGCGTCCGGGTGGGTGCTGGTCTTTGGCGGGCCGCTGGCGGAGCATGTCCAGGTGACCACCGAGATGACCCCCGTCCTCGTCGGAACGCCCGAGTTCAAGGCGAACGCCCACGCCCGCTATGCCGAGCTGCGGCGACAGGCCCCCATTCACCGCGTCCGCTCCGCCGACGGCTCGGCCACCTGGCTGGTCGTCGACTACGAGCTGGGCCGCCAGGCGCTCGCCCATCCGCAACTGAGCAAGAACCCCGAACCCGCCGCCGCGAAGCTCCGCGCCGCCGGCCGGCACATGTTGCTCGCCGGCTCCGGTCTGGGCGGCAACATGCTGACGGCCGATCCGCCCGAGCACACCCGGCTGCGCCGCCTGGTCTCCACGGCCTTCACCGCCCGCGCCGCCGAACGGCTCGCCCCGCGCATCCGGCAGCTCTCCCACCGGCTGATCGACGCCATCGAACCCGCGGGCACGGCCGACCTGGTCGCCTCCTTCACCGGCCCGCTGCCGATGGCGGTCATCTGCGAGTTGCTGGGCGTTCCCGAACGGCGCCGCGCCGACCTCCAGCGCTGGACCCGGGAGGGCATCGGCAACCCGTCGTCCGGCCAGCGTGCCGCCCTGCTGGCCCTCAACGCCTACCTCCAGGAGCTGCTGGCGGAGAAGCGGCACGCTCCCGCCGGCGACCTGCTCTCAGAGCTGATCCGGGTCCACGACGACGACCAGGACCGGCTGTCCGACACCGAGCTGCTCGGCACCGCGGTCCTGCTGGTGGTCGCCGGCCACGAAACCACGGTGAACCTGCTGGGCAACGCCATCGCCGCCCTCCTGGACCATCCCGGGCAGGCCGCGTACCTGAGGGCTCATCCCGAGCGCCTCCAGGGGGCGGTGGAGGAGTTTCTGCGCTACGACGCGCCCGTGGAGCTGACGCCGCCGCGTTTCGCCGCCGAGGATCTCACGCTCGGCGGGCGGCACATCAAGCGCGGGGAGACCGTCACGATCGCCCTCACCTCGATCGGCCGCGACCCCGGCAGACCCAAGGACGCCGGGGCGTGCGAAGAGGCTGAGCGGCTTGACGTGGCGCGCTCCGAGCCGCGGCACCTGTCCTTCGGCCACGGCATCCACTACTGCCTGGGCGCGCCTCTGGCCAGGCTGGAAGGCGCCATCGCCCTGGGCGTGCTGCTGGACCGGCTGCCCGATCTGTCCTGGGCCGATCCGGTGGCCGAGCGCCGCTGGCTGCCCGCGGGCATCACCCGCGGCCCCGTCGAGCTGCCCGTACGCTTCACCGCGGCACGCTAGGGCTGCATGGCGCCGAGCATGTCCAGCACGTCGGCGGGCAGTTTGCGCTGGGCCGCGTCCCTGAACTGGGTGAAGCACTCGCCCTGCGACGAGACCGTGCCCGCGCCCTTCATGCAGTCCTGGTAGGCCGAATATTCGTCCATCAGGTAGAGCTGCATCGCCGTCGCCAGGGCGGACAGCGCCAGCGCGATCGAGGAGACGGTGATCCCGCCCACGGCCACACCCGTCGACCTGCCCGCGCCCTTCAGCAACGGGAGCGCCCGGATGCCGGCCATGAGCGCGAACAGCGCCATGATCAGGCCGGCGAGCGGCAACATGAACGTCATGGCCAGCGCTGCGATGGACAACCAGATCGCTCGGCGGCCCGCGGATTCCGCGGGCTGCTGGCCTGCCGGTGCCTGCACCGGTGTCGACACCTGACCTCCTCTGCGTCGCCGGGCGAGGAACGGATACCCTTGTCACCCCCACCCTGTTTCCTCTTGGAGAGTGTGCGTGTCAAAGGCTGGGCGGCTCGTCGTCCTCGTCTCCGGCTCTGGAACCAACCTACAGGCCCTGCTGGACGCTTCCGCCGACCCGTTGTACGGGGCTCGCGTGGTAGCGGTCGGCGCGGACCGGGATGGGATCGAAGGGCTGGTCAGGGCATCGAGGGCAGAAGTCCCGACATTTGTTGAAAAATTGAGCGATTATGCGACGCGGGCGGACTGGGATGCCGCCCTCGCGGCCAAGATCGCAGCGTATTCTCCGGACCTGGTCGTGTCGGCCGGGTTCATGAAGATTCTGGGCGCGCCGACGCTCGACGCCGTCCCCGTGCTGAACACCCATCCGGCCCTGCTGCCGTCGTTCCCCGGCGCCCACGGTGTGCGTGACGCGCTGGCGCACGGGGTCAAGGTGACCGGCTGCACGGTGATGCTGGCCGACTCGGGCGTCGACAGCGGCCCGATCGTCGCCCAGGAAGCAGTGCCCGTACTCCCAGAAGACGACCAGGCGGTGCTGCACGAGCGGATCAAGACCGTCGAGCGCCGCCTGCTCGTCGACATCGTCGGCCGGATGGCCCGCGAGGGCTGGACGGTCAGCGGACGTTCCGTCCGAATCGGCAACCAAACAGGAGGGGAAACCACGTGACTCGCATCGCCATCCGGCGCGCGCTGATCGCTGTGTACGACAAGTCCGGGCTCGAGGAGCTGGCCAGGGCTCTCGACGGCGCGGGGGTGGAGATCGTCTCGACCGGTGGCACGGCCGCCGCGATCTCGTCCTACGGGATCCCGGTGACGAAGGTCGAGCAGCTCACCGGGTTCCCCGAGTGCCTCGACGGCCGGGTCAAGACGCTGCATCCGCGCGTGCACGCCGGGCTGCTGGCCGACGTCACCAAGCCGCACCACGTGGCCCAGCTCGAGGAGCTGGAGATCGACCCGTTCCAGCTCGTCGTGGTCAACCTCTATCCGTTCCAGGAGACGGTGGCCTCCGGCGCGTCCGACGAGGAGTGCGTCGAGCAGATCGACATCGGCGGGCCCGCCATGATCCGGGGCGCCGCGAAGAACCACAACACCTGCGCCGTCGTGGTCGACCCGAGCTCCTACGGCGACGTGCGCGACGCGCTGGCCGAGGACGGCTTCACGCTGACCGAGCGCAGGCGGCTCGCGGGCATCGCGTACGCGCACACGGCCTCCTACGACGTGGCCGTGGCGAGCTGGTTCGCGCAGGCGTACGGGAACGAGGAGGAGTTCCCCGAGTTCTCGGGGGCCACCCACCAGCGCAAGGCGACGCTGCGCTACGGCGAGAACCCGCACCAGCGCGCCGCCCTCTACACCTCCGGCGCCGGCGGCCTGGCGAACGCGGAGCAGCTGCACGGCAAGGAGATGTCCTACAACAACTACCTGGACGCCGACGCCGCCTGGCGCGCCGCCTGGGACTTCTCCGACCCCTGCGTGGCCATCATCAAGCACCAGAACCCGTGCGGCATCGCCATCGCCGCCGACGTGGCCGACGCCCACCGCAAGGCGCACGCCTGCGACCCCACGTCGGCCTACGGCGGCGTGATCGCCGTCAACCGCGCGGTCACGGTGGAGCTGGCCCGGCAGATCGCCGACGTGTTCACCGAGGTCGTCATCGCGCCGGGCTACGACGCGGAGGCGCTGGAGGTGCTGCGGGTCAAGAAGAGCCTGCGCCTGCTGCACTGCCCGGAGGGCCCGTCGCGGCGGACGGAGCTGCGGGAGATCGACGGCGGCCTCCTGAAGCAGAGCGTCGACCGGGTGGACGCCTCCGGCGACTCGGCCGCGCAGTGGGAGCTCAAGACCGGCGCGCCCGCGACGCCCGAGCAGCTCGCGGACCTGGAGTTCGCCTGGCGCGCCTGCCGCTCGGTGAAGTCCAACGCCATCCTGCTGGCCAGCGATGGCGCGACCGTGGGCGTGGGCATGGGCCAGGTCAACCGGGTGGACTCGTGCCGCCTGGCGGTCTCCAGGGCGGCCGATCGGGCGGTCGGGGCGGTCGCGGCCTCCGACGCGTACTTCCCCTTCCCCGACGGGGCACAGGTGCTGATCGACGCCGGAGTGCAGTTCATCGTCGAGCCCGGCGGCTCGATCCGGGACGAGATGGTCGTCGAGGCCGCCGCGCAGGCGGGCATCACCCTCTACTTCACCGGCACGCGGCACTTCTTCCACTGATCGTTAACCAAAGGGCGACATGGACGATCATGTCGCCCCTTGGGCGTTTTGGGGGCGAGCATCAGGCCCCTGCGGTTAGCCTGGTGGCTCCCCGCTCTCGCTCGCCCCCTGGAGCCCTCCTTGCTCGATCCGATGCTGCAGGCCTTCGTGACCATGAACGGCTTCGCGACCAGCCCCTTCGTTCTCCTGGTGCTCGCCTTCGCCGGCGCCTATCTGGGCAGCCGCGTGGTCGAGCTCATCCCGTTCACCCGCCGGATCATCGAGCGCCGCGAAGCCCAGTTCGCCGAGCGCGAATAGGGGCATCCGACGGGTGCAGCCGCCAGGCCAGGTTGGCCGCGCCCGCGAGGCTGGCACGCACCCCGAGAGTGCTCTGCCGCACCTGGACCGCCCTGACGAAGGGCAGACCGGCCACGTCGTCGAGAGCTCGTTCGAGAGGCTCGAACAGCACCTTGCCGGCGGCCGACACGCCACCTCCGATGACCACGGTCGTGACCTCGGCGATGGCGGCGGTGGATGCGATCATGCCGGCCAGCGCCCGGGCGCCGCGTTCGAAGGCCGCCAGCGCGATCGGGTCTCCCGCTGTGGCGTCACGCGCGAGCATCCGCGCGTCCGGCTGCTCCTCCTGCCGGCTTCCTCCCGGCGACCAGCCGTTCTCCAGCGCCCACCGAACCAGGTTCGGGCCGCTGGAGTAGCGCTCCACGCAGCCCCGCCCGCCGCACTCGCACCGTTCGCCGCTGGGGTCGATGCTCATGTGCCCGACATGCCCGGCGTTGCCGGTGGGCCCCAGGAGCGGGGCGCCGTCGATGACCAGGCCACCGCCGATGCCCGTGGACACGACGACCCCGAGCAGCGACGCACTGCCGCGCCCCGCTCCCAGCCAGTGCTCCCCGAGCGCGAAACACTGCGCGTCGCCCGCGATCATGGTGGGCAGGCCGGTCAGCTTCCGCACCTCGTCACGCAACGGGAAGCCGCGCCAACCGGGCATGTTCACCGGGCTCACGGTGCCGGTGGCCAGGTCCAGCGGCCCCGCGCAGCCGATGCCGACGGCCGTGGGCGGCGGGCCCCCGTCCGTGACCTCCGCGATGAGGGCGGCCAGGGCGCTCATGACGTCCGTACGCGGGGTGGGCCGGGTGGCGGAGCACAGGACGGACCCGGCCTCGTCCACCAGCGCGGCGGCGAGCTTGGTCCCTCCGATGTCAACGGAAAGTACGCAGGCCATCAGTGCGCGCAGTGGTCGATGGGCTGGTGGGTGAAGGACAAGGCGAACCTCCGTGAGCGTGGCGCCGGCGCCACGCAACGCCGTCGTGAACGTGTTCCTGGCGCCCGTAACACTAAGCCCTTCCAAGATCAATGACAACGATGTCAGTAACGGACTGTGGATAACTTGGCACCGACTGCCTGGGCCCTGTGGATAACCGCGCGCCGCCTCAGGACGACCGCCTGGCGGCGGGACGGGTCGCGGGCGGTGATGGGGAGGTCTTGGGAAGGTCGTGCCGGTCAGCGTGCGTGACCTTCGGGGACGCGTGTGCCGGACGCGGGAGGAGGCATGGAAGGATTGCGGGCATGAGCGCAGTGAAACTCGATGGCAAGGCGACCGCCGCCAAGATCAAGGCAGACCTCAAGGCCCGGGTGGCCGCGCTCAAGGAACGCGGCGTCAACCCCGGCCTCGGCACCGTGCTCGTGGGCGACGACCCCGGCAGCCAGATCTACGTCGCGGGCAAGCACCGCGACTGCGCCGAGGTGGGCATCGCCTCCCTCCGCGTCGACCTGCCGGCCACCGCCGCCCAGGCCGACGTCGAGGCGGCCATCGACGAGCTCAACGCCTCCCCGGCCTGCACCGGCTACATCGTCCAGCTCCCGCTGCCCAAGCACCTCGACACGATGGCCCTGCTGGAGCGCATGGACCCGGCCAAGGACGCCGACGGCCTGCACCCGATCAACCTCGGCCGCCTCGTCCACATGGTCGACGCGCCGCTCCCGTGCACCCCGCACGGCATCGTGCTGCTCCTGCAGGAATACGGCGTGCCGATCAAGGGCGCGGAGGTGGCCGTGGTCGGCCGCGGCATCACTGTGGGCCGCTCGCTCGGCCTGCTGCTCACCCGCCGCAGCGAGAACGCGACCGTGACCCTCTGCCACACCGGCACCCAGGATCTGGCCGCCCACGTGCGCCGGGCCGACATCGTGGTGGCGGCCGCCGGCGTGCCCGACCTCATCACGGCCGACATGGTCAAGCCCGGCGCTGCCGTGCTCGACGTGGGCGTCTCCCGGGTGCACGGCAAGATCGCCGGGGACGTGGCGCTGGACGTCGAGGACGTCGCGGGCTTCCTCACGCCCAACCCGGGCGGCGTCGGCCCCATGACCCGGGCGCTGCTCCTCTCCAACGTGGTGGACGCCGCGGAGCGCCAGGCGTAAGCAACTCCCAGCGCATCCGTCATTTGACGGAGGTCGCGGGCGGCACATCGGCTCAGGATGGTCCTCAAGGGCCCTACCAGCGCATATGCGGTAGGGCGGCCCGAGAGGAGTGGTCCATGGAGCTGGACGGCCTGGTCGCCGTCGTGACCGGCGGAGCCGCCGGCCTGGGCGCCGCCATCGTCGACGCCCTGCACGCCGAGGGCGCGCAGGTCGTCTACGGCGATCTGCACGATCGGCAGGACAAACCCTGGTCCGGCCCGGTCTACCAGCGGCTGGACGTCCGCGACCGCGACTCGTGGGACCTCCTGGCCGACACCGTGCGCACCACGTACGGCCGCCTCGACATCCTCGTCAACAACGCCGGCGTCAGCGTGCGCAAGGACCTGCTCGACACCGACGACGCCGACTGGGACCGGGTGCTGCGCACCAACCTGTGGGCCCCGTGGACGGGCATCCGCACGTTCGTCGGCGAGCTGACCGCCAGCCCGCACGCCAGCGTCGTGAACATCGGCTCCATCTACGGCCACCTCCCGCCCCCACCCCCGCCCGCACCGCCGTCGACGGTGGCCTACCAGGTCAGCAAGGCCGGCCTGCACATGCTGACCAAGACGGCGGCGGTGGAGCTGGCGGACCGGGGCATCCGGGTCAACTGCGTGCTGCCGGGGGTGTTCATCACCCCGCTGCTCCAGCAGCTCTCCGACGAGCAGTTGCGCCCGCGGATCCAGCGGGCCCCGATGGGCCGCGCCGGCGATCCCGCCGACGTGGCCGTGGCCGTGACGTACCTGGCGTCTCCCAAGGCGTCTTTCGTGACCGGCGTGCTGCTGCCGGTGGACGGCGGATACACCGCGTCCTGACACCCCCTGAGAGCGAGAGGCCACGATGAGCACCACCACGACCCTCACCAGAACCTCGAACATGCGCGCCGTCCTCGCGGGCAGCTTCGGCAACATCATGGAGAACTACGACAGCATGGTGTACGCCTACACGGCTGTCACGCTGGGCAAACTGTTCTTCCCCGAGTCCGACGCCCTGGTCGGCACCCTCTACACCTTCGCCGTGTTCGCCGTCGGCTTCCTGATGCGCCCGCTCGGCGCGATCGTGTTCGGCCACGTGGGCGACAAGTTCGGCCGCAGGACCGCGCTGGTCGTCAGCGTGCTCATGATGGGCGCGGCCACGACGTTGATCGGCGTGCTCCCGGCGTACGGCAGCATCGGCGTCGTCGCGCCGCTGCTGCTGGTGGTCCTGCGCATGGTGCAGGGCTTCTCGGTGGCGGGCGAGTGGGCGGGCTCGGCGGCCTTCCTGGTCGAGTACGCCCCGGAGCGCAAGCGCGGCTTCTTCGGCAGCTTCAACCAGGTCTCGACGGCGGGCGGGTTCCTGCTGGCGTCGGGCGTCGTCGCGCTCAACACGACGATCTTCACCGAGGAGCAGGTGCTCGCCTGGGCCTGGCGCATCCCGTTCCTGCTGGCGGCGCTCACCGCGGCCGCCGCCCTGTGGTTGCGGTACGGCATGGCGGAGACGCCCGCGTTCGCCGAGGAGCAGCAGAAGGGCGCGACCGCGAAGAGCCCGCTGCGTGAGGGACTGCGCACCCAGTTCGCCGGGATCGCCCGCGGTTTCGGCTTCACCATGCTCTGGACCGTCGCGTACTTCTTCTTCCTCACCTACCTGCCCACCTGGCTCACCGACGTCGCCGGGGTGGACGCGGGCGTGGCCCGCGCGTCGAACCTCGTCGGCCTGGTGACGCTGACCGTGTGCATCGCGGGCTTCGGCGCGTTGTCGGACCGGATCGGGCGCAAGCCGCTGCTGCTGGCCGCCGCCGCGGGCTTCCTGGTGCTGAGCTGGCCGGTCATGCTGCTGCTCAGGGACGGGGGAGCGGCAGGCGTGTTCGCGGGCCAGATCGTCATCGCGGTCATCCTGGCCATGTTCTCCGGCCCGGGCCCGGCCGCCTTGTCGGAGTTGTTCCCCACCAAGCTGCGCTATACGACGATGTCCATCGGCTACAACTTCGCGGTCATGGCCTTCGGCGGCACGGCTCCGTTCGTGGCCACCGGGCTCGTCCAGCTCACCGGCTCCGCGATGGCGGTCGCCCTGCTGCCGATCGTCTCCGCCGCCGTCACACTCACGGTCGTGGCGGGCATGCGGGAGAGCGCGCACCGGCGCCTGCACTAGGGAGGATGACCATGAACCCACCACTGATCGCGGTCGAGGGCACGTACGAGGAGATGGGCGCCGAGCTCGGCCGCCGCACCAGCCCGCTGGTCGAGCGGAGCCTGGCGACCTACCTGCGCCGCTTCCGCGACGAGGCCGGGCTCACCGACGCGGACGTGCGCCGCTGGGGCACGATCTACCTCGACGTGGCCAGGCGGTACGACACGCGCATCGCCGCCATGCTGGAAGGTCTCGCGGCGGGCGCCGGCCAGCCCATCGAGCACATCACCGCGCTCAACGCCCGCACCGAGATGTTGTACGGCACCGGCTACCGCGACGAGGGCTGCACCTCCGTGGCCGTGCTGCCCAAGCACACCAGGGACCGGCACACGCTGCTCGCCCAGAACTGGGACTGGCAGCCCGAGCAGGGCCCGGTCACGTTCCTGCTGGCGACCAGGGACACCGAGGGCTTCTCGGTGCTCACCCTGGCCGAGGCGGGGATGCTGGCGAAGTCGGGGCTCAACTCGGCGGGCCTCGGCGTGTGCGCGAACCTCCTGGTCTCCGACCGCGACACCGGCGGCCCCGGCGTGCCGTACCACTATCTGCTGCGCGGCGTCCTGCAGTCGAAGACGATGGCCGAGGCCCACCGCAAGGTGCTGGACGTGCGGCGCATCTCGTCGGGCAACCTGCTCATCGCGGACGCCGGCGGCGAGGCGATCGACCTGGAAGTGGCGCCCGACGTGTTCGGGACGCTGCTGCCGCAGGACGGGATGATCACCCACTCCAACCACTTCCAGTGCGCGCTGCCGCTGACCGACAAGAAGGCCGCCACCTCGGCGCTGACCCTGCTGCGGCCCACGCGGGCCAGGCACCTGCTGGAGGACGCCGCCGCGGCCAGGACGCTGGAGATCGCCGACATCGTGGGCGCCCTGCGTGACCACTACTCCTACCCCGACGGCATCTGCCGCCACGTCAACCCGGACACCGACGCGATCGTGTCGGTCTACTCCGTCGTGATGGACCTCGACCAGCGTGACCTGTACATCGCCGCGTACCCGCCGTGCGAGCGCCCGTACGAGCGGTGGCGCCTGGACGACGCCTTCGCGCCGGACGCGGTGCCGGAGATCCACTTCAAGGAGGACCATGCCTGAGACGATCTGCCTCACGTTCGACTTCGACGCGATCTCGCTCTGGCAGGCCCGCGGGATGACGACCCCCGGTCCCGTCTCGCGGGGCGAGTTCGGGGCGCACGCCGTGCCCCGGATCCTGAAGATGTTGCGTGCGCGCGGCATCACGGCGACGTTCTTCATCCCCGGGCACACCGTGGACACCTATCCGGCCGAGTGCGCCGCCATCGCCGAGGCGGGCCACGAGATCGCCCTGCACGGCTACCTGCACGAGCCGGTCTCCAAGCTCGACCGGGACGGTGAGCTGCGCGCGGCCACCAGGGCCCGCGACTCCATCAGGAAGGTCACCGGCTACGAGCCCCGCGGCAACCGCACGCCGAGCTGGGACTTCACCACCTCGACCGTGGACGTGCTGCTGGAGCTCGGCTGCGTGTACGACTCCAGCCTGATGGCCACCGACTACACCCCCTACTACGCCAGGCGCGGCGACGTGGCCGACCCCGACGGGCCCTACCGGTTCGGCGAGCCGACGCCGCTGGTCGAGCTGCCGGTGTCGTGGTCGCTCGACGACTACCCGCAGTTCGAGTATCTGCGGACGGACACCGGGATCATGCCGGGGCT
This sequence comes from Nonomuraea sp. NPDC002799, assembly GCF_053592075.1. Taxonomy (NCBI): domain Bacteria; kingdom Bacillati; phylum Actinomycetota; class Actinomycetes; order Streptosporangiales; family Streptosporangiaceae; genus Nonomuraea; species Nonomuraea sp. NPDC002799. The sequence continues at coordinate 686,609 of NZ_JBSFVA010000001.1, read as the reverse complement.
GCGCGACCCGGGATCGGTGTTCGGCAACTTCCTCGACGACGTCGACTACATGATGCGGGAGGAGCCCGGCGGGGTGTGCGTGCTGACCTTTCATCCGCAGGTCATCGGGCGCGGGCATCGCATGCTGGGCCTCGAACGTTTCCTCGACGCCTGCCTCGAACGGCCGCTCGCCTTCCGTACCTGCCTGGACACCGCCCTGGCGTTCAACGGCGGTGCCTGATGCGGGTGCTCGTGCTGGGCGCCTGCGGCGGGATCGGCGCGGCCGCCTGCGCCGCGCTGGCCGCGGCCGGCCACGAGGTGGTGGCGGTGGACTCCCCGCGCTCCGCGGTCGCGCAGGACTATTCCGCGCATGTGGTGGCCGACCTGGGCGAGCCGGGCGCGGCGCGGGCGGCGGTCCTGGCGGCCTGGGAGTCGTACGGGCCGCTGGACGCGCTCCTGCACGTGGCCGGCGTGTTCCCGGCGCGGCGGGCGCTGGAGACGACCGAGGAGCTGTTCGACACGGTGCTGGCGGTCAACACGCGCTCGGCGCTGATGGCCGCCACGACCCTGGCCGAGCTCTGTGTACGGGCGGCGCGCCCGGCGGCGATCGTGTTCACCAGCACGGGCGGCGCCCAGCGGCCCCGGCCGGGCACGATGGTGTACGCGGCCTCGAAGGCGGCCCTGGAGGCCGTGACCCGGGGGCTCGCGCTGGAGCTGGGGCCCCTGGGCGTGCGGGTCAACGCGGTCGCGCCCGGTTACGTGGACGTCGGCTCGGCGCTGAACCCGGTGCCGGACGCCTACGTCGAGGCCGTGCGGGCCGCCAGCCCGGCCGGCCGGGTGGCCGTCCCGGCGGACATCGTGCCGAGCCTGCTCTGGTTGTGCTCGCCCGAGTCGGCCTGGGTCAACGGGCACGTGCTCGCGGCGGACGGCGGCGCGGGCCTCGGCCCGGTCAACGCGCCCTCCTGGCTCGGGCCCTAGACCTCGGGCCCCAGACCAGCGCGTCTCCGGCCCCAGACGGCGCCCCTCGGGCCCCGGACGGCGTGCGGAGGGCTCAGAACGGCGCTCTGAAGGCGTGCCCGGCCAGCTCCGTGGGGGCGATGACCCGGCTCTTGCCGTCCTGCACCTGGTGCACCAGGTGGGCGTGCGCAAGGGAGGCGTCGAAGGTGTCGTCGGGATAGGCCAGCGCCCGCTGCCCACGGCCGCCGAAGTAGTAGGGCCCGGCGGCCCCGCGATGCACACCTTCGCGCAACGACCGCACCACGGCCTCGAAGTCCCACGGCCGCCCGACCGTGGCCCAGGCCCCGGCCAGCATGTGGATCATGTCGTAGTGGATGGCCGCGCTGCCGCTGCCCGGCTCGTCCCCGAACGCGTGCCGGTAGCGCCGCATGAACCGGGCGCTCACCGGGTCCCCGTACGTGCCGATGACCGTGGACCACAACAGTCCTTCCGCCAGCCCTTCCATCCGCCGCTCGAAGTGCGGGATCGTCGGCGTCCACACCGTGTGCACGAGCGCGCGGCCACCCTGCCGGCGCAGCTCCCGCAGGAAGCTCCTGAGCTCGTCCTCCACGTACGTGCACACCAGGATCGCGGCCGGATCGCCGGCCAGCACGGAGGCGACCACGTCGGCCCACGGCACGCCCGTGTCCTGGATCGGCACGGTGGCGGTCAGCTCCCAGCCGTGCTCGTCGGCCAGCCGGTCGAGGCCGGGGTCGTAGTCGTTCTCGCGCATCAGCGCCACCAGTCGCCGGTTGTCCGGCCGCCACTGCCCCGACCGGACGAGCAGATCCAGCGTCCTGACGAACCCCGACAAATAGGCCGTCTCAGTCGCGCACACCTGGAAGGTCTGCCCCAGTACGGCGGGATTGTCGTGGACGTGCTCGGTGATCGTGGGGGAGACCATGGCGTGCATGAGCGGCGCGCGGTACTCGGCGGCCAGCGTGATCGCGCCGAGGTGGAAGGGCGGGCTGACGTTGCCGAGCGTGATGGCGTCCACGTCGTGCGAGCGCAGGTACTCCACCGCCCGCAGCAGGTCGGCGCCGGTGTCGCCGGAGACCTCGATGGCGAGGTGGTCGACCCGCCGCCCGGCGACGCCGCCCCTGGCGTTGAGCTCGTCCACGGCGATGGCCGCGCCGCGCCGCATGGCCTGCGCGTCGAAGCGCCTGGGGCCGTCGAGCGGGTAGATCGCCCCCAGCCGGATGGGCCGCCGCGCCTCCCCACGGCTCTCGACGCGGCCCGCGCCGGGCGCCGTCGCGCCACGGCCCGCGACCTGCGCCGTCGCGCCACGGGCGGCGGCGAACGCCGTCTCGGCGCCGCCGGGCGCCGTGGTCACGGTCTCCGTGGCCCGCGTCACCCGGCCCACGGCGGTGATCCGCTCGGGCAGCGGCGCCAGCAGCGCGTCCTCCGCCACGGCCAGCGCGGCGGCGGCGGCCCTGGTCGGCGCGCCCAGCTTGGCCAGCACGTGCTCCACGTGGGTCCCCACGGTACGGATGCCGCAGCTCACCCGATCAGCCGTCTCGGGGTTCGTCAGGCCGAGGGTCACGCAGGTCAGCACCTCGTGCTCGCGCTGGGTCAGCCCCCACGGCGGCTCGCACCGCAGCGCCTCCAGCCCGGTCACGGGCCCGCGCTCGGTGCCGGAGATCTCGATGGTCACCCGGTAGAGAAGCTGGTCGGCGGCTCGCCAGTAGTAACGCAGCACGCCGGGCCCCTCGGCGGCGGCGCGCCTGGCATGGTCGATCAGCGGCCGGTTGCGCGCGAAGAACTCCATGGCGCCCGTGACGACGCGCTGCCCGGCGTCCACCGTGAGCCGGGCTCGAAACGCAGGCTCGGCTTCGAGACGTTTCCCCATTCAAGGACGATACCGGGCATTTGCTCTGACCTGCCCCTTTCCAGCTCTGGACGGCGTCTAGGGCTGGAAATCCGGGTCCACCGTCACGGTCACGTCGAGCAGCAGGGGCTCCTCGCGGGCGGACAACGACGGCAGAACCTTGTCGAGCACGGCCGTCAGCTCGTCGTAGGCGTCCACCCGCCGGGCCGGGCAGCCGAGCGATCTGGCCAGGCCGCCCATGTCCACCTCGGTGAACGGCGGCCACGGGGCCTTGCCGCCCTGCTTGTCGGCCAGGCGGTCCATGACCGCGTACCGGCTGTTGGCCAGCACGACGAAGAGCGCACCCACGCGGTAGTGCGCGGCGCTCCACAGGGCGTGCAGGCCGTAGAGCGCCGATCCGTCGCCCACCACCGCCACCACGGGCCGGCCGGGCAGCGCCATCCGCAGGCCGACCGCGGCCGGCACGGCGAACCCGAGGCCGCCCATGGCCGCCGACAGGAACCCGAGCGGGGTTCGCGCGGGCACCAGGCGGTGCAGGTCGGGGCGCGAGGACGGGGTCTCCTCGACGAGTACGGTGTCAGCGGGCAACCGCGATGCCAGCTCCCGCAGCACATGCGCCGCCCGCAACGGCCGCCCCTCGGACGGCACGGCGGGAACAGTGGGTACGTCCCCTGCAACGCCCGCACCCGACGGCACACCTGCAACGCCCGCACCCGACGACACACCAGGAACGCCGGAGACGCCCGCACCCGACGGCAAGGTCGCGGCGGGCCGGGGTGGGAGCAGGGTGGTCAGGCGGGCGCAGACGGCCGACGGCGACGCCAGGTAGGCCAGCCCGGCCGGGCTCCGATGGGCCTCCGCCGGATCGTCCGTCACCACCGCGACCGACGTCCCCGGCGCCACCAGCGGCCCCGGCGCGTACGGATACTGCCGGAAGACCGGCGCGCCCACCGCGAGCACCACGTCATGCCCGGCCAGCGCCTCCCGCAGCCGCGCCCGGTCGGCGGGCAGCACGCCCGCGTACTGCGGATGATCCTGCGGGAACCCGGCCCGAGCCCCGAACGACTCCTGGAACACCGGGCACCCCAGCCGCTCGGCCAGGGGGACCAGCGACTCCCACCCGGCTCCCGCGCCCGCGACGATGGCCGGCGACCGGGCCCCGGCCAGCAGCTTCACCAGCGGCGCCAGATCGCCGTCGGCCACGGCGGCAGGCCGCAGCAGCCGCCCCGGCGCCGCCACCGTCTCCTCGTCCCCGAACGGCTGCGCCCAGTCGTCCATCGGCACCACCACCAGCGCGGGCCCACGGAAGGTGGTCGCCTCGTGGAACGCCCGTGCCACCGCCCCGGGAACGTCCTGCGCCCGCACCGGCTGCCCCACCCACACCGGATAGTCGCCGGCCAGCCCGTCCAGCCGCCCGGCCAGGAACGGCTCCAGCGCCAGATGCCGCCGGTCCTGCTGCCCCACCACGATCACCAGCGGCGCCCGGTTGACCCGGGCCGTGGCGATGGCGCCCACCGCGTTCCCGAGCCCGGCGGTGGTGTGCAGAATGGCCAGCGCGGGGGCCTCGTGCCCGATCGCCCATCCCGTCGCCATGCCCACCACGGATCCTTCGTGCAGCGCGAGTACGAACCGCAGGTCGTCCGGCAGCCCGGTCAGCAGCGACACCTCCGTCGAGCCGGGATTGCAGAAGATCGTGGTCAGCCCGTACCGCCTGAGCACCTCGAAGACCGCGTCCCTGACCGTGCTCATCGCGCCCCCCTGGCCCGCTGGATCTGCCGGTAGACATGCCCCCGCAACTCCCCGAACCGCGGCAGCGACCGCGTCGCGAGCTGATCCCGCTCGGGCGGCAGGTCGATCTTCAGGTCCTCCATGACCGTGGTGGGCGAGGAGGACAACACGACGACGCGCTGTCCCAGGTAGACGGCCTCGTCGATGTCGTGGGTGACGAACAGCGTGGTCACCCCGAGGTCCCGCCACAACCGCAGGATCAGGTCCTCCAGGTCCGCTCTGGTCTGCGCGTCCACGGCGGCGAACGGCTCGTCCATCAGCAGCACCTGCGGCTCGTACGCGACCGCCCTGGCGATGGCCACCCGCTGCTGCATGCCGCCGGAGAGTTGCCACGGATGGGCGCCGGCCACGTCGCCGAGCCCGACCGCGTCCAGGGAGCCGGCGACCAGCTCCCCGCGCCGCGCGGCGGGCACCCGCTTCTCCTTCAGCGGCAGCTCCACGTTCTGCCGCACGGTCATCCAGGGGAACAGGCTGCGGCCGTACTCCTGGAAGACCACGGCCATCCGCGGCGGCGGCCCGGTGACGGGCACGCCGGCCACCCGCACCTCGCCCCCGCCGACCGGCAGCAGCCCCGCGACGCAGCGCAGCAGCGTGGTCTTGCCGCAGCCGGAGGGGCCCACGACGCACACCAGCTCGCCGGCACCGACGGCGAAGCTGATCGACCTGATCGCCTCCACCCGGCGCCCCGGGCTCTCATACGCCTTGCTCAGCTCGGAGATCTCAAGCACGGGCGGCTCCACTGCCGTAGTACCAGGACAACACCCACCGCTCCAGACGGCGGAAGAGCAGGGACAACCCCAGGCCGAGCAGCCCGAGGAGCAGGATCCCGCTCCACATCTCGGCGATCTGGAACTGCCGCTGGAAGAGCACGATGGTGAACCCGAGCCCGCTGGAGCTGGCGAACATCTCGCTGATGACCATGAGGATGATCCCGATCGACAACGCCTGCCGCAGCCCGGTCATGATCTGCGGGCTGGCGCCGCGCAGCACGAACCGCCGCATCCTCGACGCGCCGCGCACGCCGTACATGCGGCAGGTGTCGGCGAGGACCTCGTCCAGGGCGCGTACGCCCTCCACGGTGTTGAGCAGGATCGGCCACACGCAGCCGGAGACGATGACCAGCACCTTCATGGGCGTGTCGATGCCGGCCAGCAACATGATCAGCGGCACCAGCACGGGCGGCGGGATGGCCCGGAAGAACTCCAGCACCGGCTCCAGCGTGGCCCGCGACCGCCGCGACGACCCGATCAGCACCCCCAGCCCCACACCGAGCAGCCCCGCCAGCGCGTAACCGGCCAGCAGCCGCCCGACGCTCGGCAGCACGTCCGCGGCCAGCCGCTCGGAGAACCACGTCTCGGCGAACGCCCGCCCCACCTCGACCGGCCCCGGCAGGTAGAACGAGCTCCCGCTGACCGCCCACCAGAGCAGCACCAGCACCACCGGCAGCGCCACCAGCCGCACGCCCCTCACCTGGCCACCTCCGACCGCCCGCTTCTCACCCGAGCCGCCCCCGACCGCACGCCCCTCACCCGGCCACCTCCGACCGCACGGCCGGATGCCAGGCCAGCACCTTGCGCTCCAGCAGCCGCACCGCCGCGTTCACCGCGATGCCCACCAGCCCGGCCACCACGATCAGCGCGTACACCGCCGGCACCGCCCCGCTGCTCTGCGCCACCTGGATCTCGGCCCCCAGCCCGGGGCTGCCGATCACCAGCTCGGCCGTGACCGCCAGGATGAAGGCCACCGCCGCCGCCAGCCGGAGCCCGGTCATCACGTAAGGCAGCGCGGTCGGCCACACCAGGTGCCGCACCCGCGACCAGGCCGACAGTCCGTACGACCGCGCGGTGTCGAAGGCGACGGAGTCCACGGCCGCCACGCCGTACAGGACCTGGATGAGCACCTGCCAGAACGAGGCGTAGACGACGAGCAGCAGCGTCGAGCCGAGCGAGGGGCCGAACAACAACGTGGCCAGCGGCACCAGCGCGACCGACGGGATCGGCCGGAGGAACTCGACGGTGGAGCTCGTCAGCGCGCGCATCCCCGGCACGATCCCGATGACGACCCCGGCCACGACCGCCGCGCAGAACGCGATCGCCAGTCCCAGCGCCCAGCCGCGCAGGGTCTCGCCGAGCGCGATCCACAACTCCGGCGTGGTCAGCTCCGTGGCCAGCGTGCCGAGGATCGCCGAGGCGGGCGGCAGGAACCGCGCGTCGACCAGGCCCAGCTTCGGTACGGCCTCCAGCAGCACCAGCAGCCCGCCGAGTCCGGCGACGCCGTAGCCCAGCCTGGCCGGCGCACCCGAGCGCGTACGGGTCACGGCACCAGCGCCGACACGTCGATCTTCTCCTTGAGCACCCCGTCGGCCACCGCCAGGTCGGCGATGGTCTGCACGGACGCCTTGTTCACCTCGACCGGCCACTTCGGCAGATAGATCTTCGCGATCACCTCGGGCGCGATCTTGGTGTAGGTCTTCAGCACCTCTCTGACCTCGTCGGGATGCGCGTCGGCATACTCCAGCGCCTTGCGCATGGCCGTCGTGAACCGCTTGGTCAGGTCGGCGTCGGTCTTGCTCGTGGTGAAGTACATGGCGACGGTGAGGTCGGGGGCGGCGTCGGCGAAGTTCCAGGCCACGGGGCGCGCTCCCTGGCTGATCGCCTGGCTGACGAACGGCTCCACCACCCAGATAGCGTCCACCCGGTCGCTCTGCAGCGCGGCGGGCGCGTCGGGGAAGGGCAGCTCGATGAACTCGATGCCCGTCGGGTCGCCGCCGGCGTTGCGCACGGAGGCGCGTACGGTCGTGTCGCCGATGTTCTTGAGCTGGTTGACCGAGATCTTCTTGCCCGCCAGGTCCTTGGCCGTCTTGATCGGGCTGCCGGGCTTGACCAGCACCGCGCTGAAGTCCTTGCCCTGCTCCCCGGTCGAGGAGACGCCGTTGGCGACCACCTTGACGTCGAGGCCCTGCTGCTTGGCGGTCAGCAGCGAGGTCGTGTTGGCGAAGGCGAACTGGAACTGCCCGCTCACCGCCCCCGAGATGCTGGCCGCGCCGCCCTGGACGGGGGTGATCGTCAGGTCGATGTTCTGCTCGTCGAAGAAGCCCTTGGCCTTGCCGAGGTGGATCGGAGCGGTGTCGACGATGGCGATCACGCCGGCGTTGACCTTGGTCTTGCCGCTCGGGGCCTGGCTGGTCGCCGCAGGCTGGGTGCCGCCGCACGCGGCCACGAGCAGCGCGGCGAAGAGTAGGGGGGCACGACGCACGGCTGCTCCTATTTGTTCGCGATGCGCACATGTATTCTCTGACCGAACGACCCCGTATCGCGGAACCTACGCCTTTGTCGGCTCGTGTCAAGGGATCACCATGGTCGATCATGTGCAGTCGCTGGCCCGAGGACTCGCGGTGATCCGGGCGTTCAGTGCCAAGGATCCGGAGCTCACGCTCAGCCAGGTCGCCCGCGCGACCGGGCTCAGCCGGGCCGCGGCCCGGCGGTTCCTGATCACGCTCGCGGAGCTCGGCTATGTGCGCAACGACGGCCGGCTGTTCGCGCTCACGCCCCGGGTGCTGGACCTCGGCTACGCCTACCTGTCCAGCCTGTCCCTGCCCGAGGTGGCCGGGCCCCATCTCGAACGCCTGGCCGCCGAGGTGCACGAGTCGGCCTCGGTCGCGGTGCTCGACGGGGAGGACGTCATCTACGTGGCGCGGGTGGCCACCGCCCGGATCATGCGGGTGACGATCAGCATCGGCACCCGGTTCCCGGCCTACTGCACCTCGATGGGCCGGGTGCTGCTCGCCGGCCTCGCGCCCGCGCAGCTCGACGACTATCTGGGGCGGGCCGACTTACAACGGCTCACCTCCCGGACGATCGTGTTGCCCGCCGCCCTCCGCGCCGAGCTGGAGCAGGTGCGCGGCCGCGCGTGGGCCATGGTGGACCAGGAGCTGGAGGAGGGGCTGCGCTCGATCGCGGTGCCGATCAAGGACCGCTCCGGCCGGACGGTCGCGGCGGCCAACCTCTCGACGCACGCCAGCCGGACGAGCCTGCAGGCGGTCCGCCGCGACCTGCTGCCCCCGCTGCAGGCCACGGTGGCCAAGATCGAGGCCGACCTCACCTCCCTGTCGGCCGCCCCCGCCTGAGCCCGTCAGCGCCGCCGGTAGCGGTCGGTGGCGTCGCGGGTGGCCCGGATGGCGGCGTCCGCCTTGTCGTACGTACGCTGCGCCAGCCCCACGAAGATGCAGTCCACGATCAGTAACTGGCTGATCCGGCTGGCCAGCGCCCCGGGCCGGAAGGCGGTCTCGCGTCCCGCCGACACCAGCGTGTGGTCGGCCAGCTCCGCCAGGGACGAGCGCGGATTGTTGGTGATCCCCACGATCATCGCCCCGGCCTCGGAGGCCGTCCGCGCGGGCACCAGCACGTCGGGCGTCTCGCCGCTGCAACTGATCGCGACCGCCACGTCCCCTTCCCGGAGCAACGCCGCACTGGTCAGAGCCAGGTGCGCGTCACTGAACGGATGGCTGGACAGCCCGATCCGCAACAACTTCTGCGACATGTCGGCGGCCACCAGCCCGGAGGCGGCGACGCCGTACACGTCCACCCGCCGGGCCACCGCGATGGCCTGGACCACCTCGCCGAGCTGGTCCGGGTCGAGCTGGGCCGCGGTGTCGGCCAGCGCCTCCGACTCGGCCCGCGCCACCTTGGCGATCACGTCGGTCAGCGGGTCGTCGGGCGCCAGGTCGCCGGGCACCAGCCGCTCGGGCTCCTTGGCCACGGCCGCGGCCAGCGCGAAGCGCATCTGCGAGTATCCGGCGAACCCCAGTGCCCGCGCGGTGCGCACGATCGTCGCCTCACTCGTTCCCGACACCGCGCTGAACTCGGTGATCGTGCTCCGCACGACCAGCCCGGGGTCGTCCAGGATGATGCGGCCGATGGCCTGCGCTGCGGGGGTGAGCGACGGCAGGACGGCGCGCACGGTCGCGACCGGGTTCGCGGGCTCGGCGATCACCGGGTCAGCCATTCCGCCGCGGCCTGCGCGGACACGCGGGAGATCCCGTGCGTGGCCACGTGCGTGGCGCCGCCGGGCGGCGCCGGGACGCCGGTGTCGACCACGATCACGTCGGGCCGGAGCGCGAGGGCCTTGGCCACGGTCTCCCGCACCCACGCGTGCCGGGCGCCGTCGTGCACGACCAGCACGACCGGCCGGTCGTCGAACGCGGGCAGCTCGCCCCCGGCCTCCATGCGGATCATGGCCGTGTCCGGCAGCCGGGAGGTGAGCGCGGCCGTGATGCCGGTCACCGTGGCCGGATCCACGGCCTTGTTCAGGCGGCTGTTGACCTCGATCACCAGCGGCGCCCGGCCGAGCGCGGCGGAGCCGGCCGTGGTCAGCGCCGCCCTGGCCGCCTCCAGGCCCACGCCGAGATCGACGTCGTGGCGGGCCTTGTCGCGCAGCGCCTGCTGGGCGGCGTACCAGCCGGACAGCGTGCGCACCCGCGCGGCGGCCTCGGCCAGGCGCTCCTCGGGCAGGACGCCCGTGCGGACCGCCGCCACGATCGCGTCGCGGATCTCGTGCAGGCTTTCCTCGGTGGACAATCCCACGCAGATGGCGTCCACCCCCGCGTTGAGCGCCCGCACCGCGATCTCGCCGGGGCCGAACATGGCGGCCACCGCCCGCATCTCGATCGCGTCGGTGACGAGCATGCCATCGAAACCGAGCTCGCCCCTCAGGAGCTCCGTCAGGATGGTACGGCTCAGCGTCGCCGGCACCGCCGGATCGAGTGCGGGAATCAGCAGGTGGCCGGACATGATCGACCGCACCCCGGCGTCGATCGCGGACCGGAACGGCGGCAGGTCGCGTTCGAGGAGGACCTCGCGGGGGGCGTGCACGGTCGGCAGCGCCAGATGGGAGTCGGTCACCGTGTCGCCGTGGCCGGGAAAGTGTTTGGCGCAGGCCGCCACACCCGCGCCCTGCACGCCGTTGACGTAGGCGACGGTGTGGCGGGCGACCAGATCGGGCGTGGGGCCGAACGAGCGGACGCCGATCACGGGGTTGGCCGGATCGGCGTTCACGTCGGCGGAGGGCGCGTAGTCGAGCGTGATGTCCAGCTCGGCGAGCATCCGGCCGATCTGGCGGCCCACCCGCTCGGTGAGCTCCACGTCGTCGACCACGCCCAGCGCCCGGTTGCCGGGGAAGGAGCTGCCCGCCGCGACCTCCAGCCGGGTGACCGTGCCGCCCTCCTCGTCGATCGCGACGACCGTGTCCGGGTTCTCGGCGCGGAAATGCCGTACGAGCTGGTCATCGACGGCGTTGCGGGCGAACAGCACCACTCCGCCCAGCCCCTCACCCAGCGCCCGGCGCAACCAGTCGGGAGCGGACGTGCCCTCGTAGCCTGGCTGCAGTACCGTCATCGCCAGTCTGTACAGGTCAACACTCATTCGGCATTTTCCTTCACGGTTGTTGATCTGAAGGTAATTTTCTGTCATCGTCGCCCTCGATACAACCCGCTTCCGAGAGAGGCACCCCCCATGCCCAGCCGAAGGACTCTCCTGAAGGGTCTCGCCCTCGCCGCCGCCGCTTCCGTCGTCCCGCTGCCCGCCTTCGCCCAGGACGGCTACGTTCCGCCGCTGCGGCAGATGCGCGGCATGTGGATCGCCTCCGTGGTCAACATCAACTGGCCGTCCAAGCCGGGACTGACGGCCGACGAGCAGAAAGCCGAATATCTCGCCTGGCTGGACGTGGCACAGCAGCGCGGGCTCAACTCGGTGTTCGTGCAGATCAGGCCGACGGCGGACGCGTTCTGGCCGTCGCCGTTCGAGCCGTGGTCGCAGTATCTGACGGGCACGCAGGGGCAGGATCCCGGCTACGACCCGCTCGGGTTCGCCGTGGCGGAGACGCACAAGCGCGGGCTGGCCTTCCACGCGTGGTTCAACCCGTACCGCGTCTCGATGCAGGCCGACCCGGCCAAGCTGCACCCCGACCACCCCGGGCGCAAGCACCCCGACTGGATCCTGCCGTTCGGCGGCAAGCTCTACTACAACCCGGGCCTGCCGGAGGTGCGCAAGTTCAGCCAGGACGCGATGATGGACGCGGTCACCCGCTACGACATCGACGGCCTGCACTTCGACGACTACTTCTATCCGACCAACACCACGGCCTTCGACGACAGCGCCGCCTTCGCCCAGTACGGCGCCGGCTTCCCCGACCTGGCCACCTGGCGGCGCAACAACGTCGACCTCATGGTCCAGGAGATGCAGCAGCGCGTGCTGGCCGCCAAGCCGGAGATCGCCTGGGGCATCAGCCCCTCAGGCATCTGGCGCAACAAGGCCACCGACCCGCTCGGCTCGGAGACCAACGGCGGGCAGTCCTACGACAACCTGCACGCCGACACCCGCGGCTGGGTCAAGAAGGGCTGGCTCGACTACATCGCGCCGCAGCTCTACTGGTACATCGGGCAGCCACCCGCCGACTACTCCAAGCTCGTGCCCTGGTGGTCCGACGTCGCGAGCGGCACGAACACGCTGCTCTGGATCGGGCAGGCCGGCTACAAGGCGGGCGACCCGGCCCAGGCGGCCGAGTGGCAGGTCCCGGGCGAGTTGTCCCGGCACCTCACGCTCAACCGGAACCACCCCGAGATCGGCGGCGACATCTGGTACAACGCCAACGATGTCAAGGTCGACCGGATCGGCTCCATCTCGACCGCCGTGAACGATCACTATCAGCGGCCCGCGCTCGCGCCCGTGCTGCCCAGGCTGGCGGGCGGCGAGGCGCCGAGGCGGCCCGTGCTGGCCTACGCGCTGCGCCGCTCCGGCGGCGTCGAAGTGCGGGCGGTGGCGATCGGCAGGGACGAGCCGTTCCAGTTCGCCATCTTCCGCTTCGACGGTCACGCCTCGTCGAACGCCTTCGCCGACGCCCGCAACCTCGTCGCCGTCGTGCCGGGTGATCGGCAGGTGCGCTGGACGGACCCGAACGGCAAGCGCGGCCACCACTACTACGTGGTGGCGGTGGACCGGGCCAACCGGACGAGCAAGCCGAGCAACGGATTCAGAGTCCTCTGATCGTCGCCGCCGGCGAAACCAGGGTCATCTGATCGTGGCCGGCGACGGAGTCAGGGTCAGGCCGGCGACGGACTCGGGGTGATCATGGCTGGCGACGTGTTCGTGAGCGTGCTGCGCTCACGCACGTCGCCGGCCGTTTCCTGACCTGCGACAAGCCCGGCGATCGCCCAACGGGCGCTCGCCGCTGCTCGTAACCGTGTCCGCGCCTGCGCGTGGGCACTTGCACGGGGGCACGGTCATGCCCAGGCTCCGACGCTGCCGGAACCCCTCGCCGAAGCCCCGGTCGCGATCCGTTTCCTATGAAGCCCTGCGGCCGGCAGCCGAGGGCTGCTCGGTCGTAGCTCCCGATGACCGTTGTGGTGGCACCACGGGGGTCGGGCGGACCAGACCGAGCGCGACGACCTCATTGGCCAGCCGTGTGCGCCGGTTGGTGCCCTCGGGAATCCGGAACTTCTGGTAGAGCCGCAGCAGATGCTGCTTGACCGCGGCTTCGGTCACGACCAGATCGTCGGCGATCTCGCGTGCGGTCGCCGGAGCGACGAACGCCTCGTCGGACAGCGCCGGCCGGCAGAGCGAGGTCAGCACGTCGACCTCGCGTCTGGTCAGCTCGGGCGCGGCCGCCCTGCGCAGCTCGACTTCGGGAGCGAAGTCCTCTCGGGGGACTCCGCCGATGCGACCCCGCGCCGCGCCAAAGGAGACGACGTCGCCGTCGTCAAGGACCCTCCGGGCGATCGGCCTGCCATTCACCCGCGTGCCGTTCCTGGACAGTCCCAGGTCCACGACATACAGGTAGGGTCCTCGCCTGACGAACTCGGCATGGAGTCGAGACACACTCGGGTCGGTGAGCCGGATGTCAACACCCCGGCCTCTCCCCACCGTCGTGATCTCGGGGCGCAACGGGACCACCTCGCCAGTGTCCTCGATGCGTATGAACGGCCCCTCCACGGCAGTTCCTCCCCAGGTAGCCCGCCGTAACTATTACTACAGCTCCGGCTTACCCAGACGTGGGGTAGCGGAATCGCCTTTGCCGAAAGCAGAATCCGGCGTGAAATTGGTCTGGACCTTCGCGGACGGTTTTGCCTGCTCACGGGTAGACTTCGGACGAAGATAAGCGGAGGAAACACTCATGGCGGACAAGCCAACGAAAGGCCTGGCCGATGTCGTAGCCGCGTCCACAGCGCTGAGCGACATTGACGGAAAGGCTGGTCGGCTCTTCTATCGCGGATACGACATCCACGACCTGGCCGGCCGAGCGACGTTCGAAGAGACCGCCCACCTGCTCCAGCGAGGCAAGCTGCCCACCCGCGCCGAGCTGGACGAATACGGCGAGGAACTGGCGCGCGGCAGGGAGCTCGGTGCCCTCGTGTCCGCGAACATCGCCGAGATCGCCGAGAAGCAGAAACCCATGGAGGCCCTGCGCTCGCTGGTCTCCCTGCTCGGCGCGGACGATCCGGACAAGGACTCCATCGCCCCCGAGGCCAACCTGGGCAAGGCCGCCCGGCTGGTGGCGCAGCAGCCCCTGCTGGTGGCCCGTTACCACGCGGCCCGCACCGGCGCCGGCGTCCCCGAGCCCGACCCCTCCCTGAGCATCGCGGCGAACTTCCTGCTCCAGGTGACCGGTCGCACTCCCGGAGCGCGCGAGGTCGAGATCTTCGACGAGTGCCTGGTGCTGCACGCCGACCACACCATGAACGCTTCCACGTTCGCCGCCCGCGTCTGCGCCGCGACCCTGTCGGACATGCACTCCGCCATCGTCGCCGCCATCGGCACCCTCAAGGGCCCGCTGCACGGCGGGGCGAACGAGCAGGTCATGAAGACGCTGGAGTCGTTGTCCCCGGGCGGAGTCGCCCAGGCCGTACGCGACAAGCTGGCCGCCGGCGAGAAGATCATGGGCTTCGGGCACCGTGTCTACAAGACCGAGGACCCGCGCGCCACGCATCTGCGCAGGGTGTCGGCCGAGCTGGCCGAGTCCACCGGTGACGACACCTTCTACCGGATGTCGAAGGAGATGGAGGAGGTCGTCTTCGAGACGAAGGGCCTCTACCCGAACGTCGACTTCTACGCGGCGTCGGTCTATCACTACCTCGGCATTCCGACCGACCTGTTCACGCCGGTATTCTCCATCAGCAGGATGTCCGGCTGGACCGCTCATGTGATCGAGCAGCACGCCGACAACCGGCTGATCAGGCCCGACAGTGAGTACATCGGTGAGACCGACCAGAAGTGGAAGCCGATAGAAGAGCGTTGAGCCAAGGGACAGAACGTGAGAGCTGGGGGCCGTACCCGCTGATTCTGGCGGGTGCGGTCGTCGGCGTGCTTGTGATCTTCGTCGCGGACCCGCGCTGGGGCGGGTTCGCACTGGGCGCCGTCATCATGGTCGCGGCCGCGCTGCGCTTCGCCGGTTACGGCGGGCAGATGTCCATCCGGAGCAAGAGCATCGACGTCGTCACCCTGGGCGGGTTCGGCTTCGCGCTGGTCCTCACCTCGCTCCTGCTGGACAACAGCGAGCTCAAGGCGCTCATCCTGTCCCTTTTCGCCCGTTGAGCGGGCAGTCGGATAGCCTCAACGCATCAATACATGAAGGGGAACCATTAGCATGCCCAAGATCAAGGTAGAGGGTCCTGTCGTCGAGCTTGACGGCGACGAGATGACCCGGATCATCTGGCAGTTCATCAAGGACCAGTTGATCCTTCCCTACCTCGACGTCGACCTGAAGTACTACGACCTCGGCATCGAGCACCGCGACGCCACGGACGACCAGGTCACCATCGACGCCGCCAACGCCATCAAGAAGTACGGCGTCGGTGTGAAATGCGCCACCATCACCCCGGACGAGGCGCGGGTCGAGGAGTTCGGACTCAAGAAGATGTGGAAGTCCCCCAACGGGACCATCCGCAACATCCTTGGCGGCGTCATCTTCCGCGAGCCCATCATCATGTCGAACGTGCCGCGGCTCGTCCCTGGCTGGACCAAGCCGATCGTCGTCGGCCGTCACGCCTTCGGCGACCAGTACCGCGCGACCGACCTGAAGATCCCCGGCGAGGGCAAGCTGACCCTGACGTACACGCCGAAGGACGGCACCGAGCCGATCGAGCTCGACGTGTACGACTTCCCCGGCAGCGGCATCGCGATGGCGATGTACAACCTGGACGAGTCGATCCGCGACTTCGCCCGCGCGTCGTTGCGGTACGGCCTCAACCGCAACTACCCGGTCTACCTCTCCACGAAGAACACGATCCTCAAGGCCTACGACGGCCGCTTCAAGGACATCTTCGCCGAGATCTTCGAGACCGAGTTCAAGGCCGAGTTCGACAAGGCCGGCCTCACCTACGAGCACCGCCTCATCGACGACATGGTCGCCGCCGCGATGAAGTGGGAGGGTGGCTACGTCTGGGCCGCCAAGAACTACGACGGCGACGTCCAGTCCGACACGGTCGCCCAGGGCTTCGGCTCGCTCGGCCTGATGACCTCGGTCCTGATGACCCCCGACGGCCAGACCGTCGAGGCCGAGGCCGCCCACGGCACGGTGACCCGCCACTACCGCGAGCACCAGAAGGGCAACCCCACCTCCACCAACCCGATCGCCTCGATCTTCGCGTGGACGCGTGGCCTGGCCCACCGCGGCAAGCTCGACAACACCCCCGCCGTGACCGACTTCGCCAACACGCTGGAGCAGGTCTGCGTCGAGACCGTCGAGAGCGGCCTGATGACCAAGGACCTCGCGCTCCTGGTCGGCGGCGACGCCAAGTGGCTCACCACGCAGGACTTCCTGTCGGCGCTGGACGAGAACCTCAAGAAGAAGATGGCTTGATCCTGCCTGCTGAAAGGGCCGCCTGAGGGCGGCCCTTTCGCATTGTCTGCCCAGGTCTTGACGGTGCGGCGGCGTGGCGTAGTTGATCAGTTGGGTAGGAGCCCCCACGTAACAGTCGTACGTGTCTCGGGGGGTTCGGATGCGACTGCGTATTTTGAGTGGGCTGGGAGTGCTCGCGGCCACCGCGATCCTCACCGGATGCGACTCGCAGCCCGAAACCACCAAGTTGACCGACACCAAGGCCAACGTGGCCGCGAAGGTCAAGGCGAGCAAGGCCGCCAAGGTCGCGGCCGCCGCCAAGGTGAAGGCCAACGAGCTGGGGCAGATTCCGGTGCTGATGTTCCACCGGATCGTCCCCAAGCCGGCGACCACGGACGACAGGTCGCCGCAGCAGTTCAAGGCCGACCTGGAGCGGCTGGTCAGGGAGGGCTACGTGCCGATCACGGCCGCCGAGATGGTGGCCGGCAAGATCGCCATCCCGGCGGGCAAACATCCCGTCGTGCTGACCTTCGACGACTCTTCGCCGTCGCAGCTCACGTTGAACGAGATGGGCGTCCCGCAGAAGGACACCGCCGTCGCCATCCTCAGGCAGGTGGCCGCGGAGCACCCGGGCTGGCGCCCGGCCGCCACGTTCTACGTGACCCGCGACATGTTCGGCAAGACCGTGCGCGAGGAGCAGGCCCAGGCGCTGCTGTGGCTCAAGGACAACGGCTTCGAGATCGGCAACCACACGCGCGACCACATCAACCTGCGCGGCCGCTCGCAGAAGGAGGTCGAGGAGCAGATCGGCACGATCGCCAAGCAGATCAACTCCTTGTCCTACACCAACCCGACCACGATCGCCCTGCCGTACGGCAACCAGCCGCGCCAGAAGAACTGGGCCCTGCGCGGAAAGCTCTACAACCACCAGGGCGCCTTCCTGGCGGGTTACACGCCCGCGCCCGCGCCGTTCAGCAAGGCGTACGACGCGGCCGGCATCCCGCGCATCAAGGCCATGGAGAAGAAGGGCGACTGCGCCCAGTTCTGCTCGCATGCCTGGCTCGACTGGTTGAAGAACAACCCGGACATGCGTTACACCTCGGACGGCGACGTCAGCACGGTGGCCTATCCGAAGTACAAGGCCCCATACCTGCGTAAGAGCTTCACCACCTGGAGCCTGCCCTACTAGCGCACGGATCCCACGACCACGCTCAGGCCGGCCGGAGCCCGGAACGGGTCCGTCACGTCCGCCATCTCGACGCCGAGCGGCCGCGTGCCGCCGGTGGCGAGGTCGAGGACGTGGAGGGCGATCTCGCCGGCCGGGCCGCGCGTCCGGACGACGAGGCCGTCCTCGCCGTCCCACCGGATGATCTCCGTGAGGTGCCGGCCGGGCGGCAGTCGCGGGACGACCGTGCGCGCGAGCCGGCCCGCCGACGCGCCGACCAGGTTGACGCCAAGGTGCGCGACGTCTTCCGGGGTGATCTCCTGGGCGAGCGCGGCCAGCGTGCGGCCCGAAGGGGACGGCACGCCCGCGCCGAGATTGCCCGGCAGCGTGAACGTCCTGACCGTCTCGCCCCGGGGCGAGTGCACGGTGAACGAGGCCGACGTGACGTGCCCGGGCAGGCTGTCCGTGCGCCTGGTCGACACCGTGACCAGGCCGTCGGAGGTCCAGCCGGCCACCTCGCCCGCGGTGGCCAGGCGGTGGACGGCGCCCCGGTCGATGTCGACGATCAGCCGGTCGTCCGGCACGACCTCGTCGTCCTCGTCCAGATGGTCGAACTGGATGAGCAGGTGGCGGCCGTCCAGGGAGAAGAGCGGCTCGCCCGCAGGGTCGCCCTTGTGCCGCACGGGCAAGGGCTTCAGCGTGCCCGTCGTCAGGTCGGCCACGACGTACGTGTCGTCGCGCAGGTAGACCGCGCGGGTGCCGTCGCCGCTGAGCGACAGGTCGCCCCCGGCGTCGGCGCCGGGCAGCCAGCCGTGTTCGCCGCCTGCCGTGACCAGGTTCCAATGCGTGCAGGGGCCGGATTCGTCCTGGCAGGCGGGCTGGTACGCGTACCGGACGGGGGAGGCGTACCTGGACAGCGCGGCGGGTGGGGGAGCGGCCGCCGGGGTGGCCGACGGGCGGAGGAACGTGACGGGCGGCTCAGCCGGGGGCGGATCGAGCACCCACACGACGGCCGGCACCGCCGCCACCACGGCCACGGCGGCCCGCCACGGAAACCGCCTCATCGCATGCTGCCGAACACCATGGTGGGCTGCTCGCCGGGCATGCCCGGCACCGGCTCCGTCCGGCCCGTCCGGGGATCGACCAGGTGGTAGGCGTCGTCGCGGTCCCCGACGAGGAGCCGGCCGTCTCGCGCCCAGGTGAGCGCCCGCGGCTCGCCGTGGTCCGCGGGCAGGCGCATCTTCGCGTGCCCGCGGACCTTCCCCGTGCGCGGGTCCATCGTCAGGACCTCGTCGCCGGTGACCACGGTCAGGTCGCGGCCGTCGGGAGTCAGCAGCACCTCCAGCGTCGGATCGAACGGCACCCGCGTGCGCACGACCCCCCGCAGGTCGAACGTCAGCAGCTCGGTGTCGGGAGCGCCGGGCGTCGCGCGGCGGCCGGTGGTGGCCACCACGCCGTCCGGCCCGAAGCCGATCACCCGCCCGACGCCCGCCAGGCGGGTGCGCACGCCGGTACGGGTGTCGATCACGTCCGCGTCCAGGCTCACGTAGCGCCCGTCGCGCGACAGGACCACTTCCCCGGGCACGTCCGCGCCCGCCAGCGGCCCGGTGAGGTCGCGGCGCTCGGCGGATGACACGTCGTGCAGGACCAGCCGGCGCGTCTCCTCGTGCAGGTAGACGACGTGTGTGCCGTCGCCGCTGAGCGCGAAGGGCGCCGGCGCTCGCGTGGCGGCATGCTCCAGGGTGATCCGGTCCTCCAGGCCCAGCAGCACCCAGGTACGGGGCGTGCCGTCCGTCGCCGCGTACCGGAAGGGCCGTGGGGTCGAGTCGGTGAGATCGGGCTGGGAGAAGGGAGCGGCTTCGACGGGCCTGGCGTCCAGGGCGTACCAGCCTGCGGCCAGCCCGGCGCCGGTCAGCACCACGCAAGCGGCGGCCCAGGCCCACGTCCGCCTCGTCCCCGCCGTCGGCACCGGCCAGGGGACACCCGCCTTGAACCACGCCACAAGCGGGAGGCCGATGAGGAGCGGCAGCGCGAGCACACCCCAGTCGCCGGGCAGCGGATCGGGCAGCAGGCTCGCGGACGCGCCCAGCGCCACGGCCGTGCCCGCTCCAAGCGCCGAGCGCGCGGTCCTGGAGCGCGTGGCCAGCTCCGCGCCGACCAGGTCCGCCGGTCCCGCCGGCAGCGGCCGCCGGTGCAGGTCGCTCACCACCGTCTGCACGACCGCCACTACGGCGAACGTGGCCACGGCGCCCAGGCGCTGCGCTGCCGTGACCTCATGGGAAAAAGCTCGCAGAAAAGTGCTGAAGGCGATCCCGGACGAGACGGCGGCGGCGGCCGTCCACAGGGCGGTGAGCGCGGGATTGGCCAGCCGCATGCCCAGTGCCCGCCGGGTGCGGCCTTTCATCCGGCCGAAGGCGATTTCCCCGGCGATGACACCGGCCAGCCAGCCGGCCACCACGAAGAACGGCATTATGGCCCAGGGTTGCGCCAATGCCGCCGCGATCAGGCCGGCGGTGGTTCCCATCCACCGCCACCGCCGCGTGACCTGGAGGTACCGGACGATATGGGCCCCGTTGAACGCCGTGACGTCCACCATTTGACGAAGCGCGAAACGCGTCGCTTCGACGCGGTGCAGGGGCGAGTTCGCGGCTGCGCCGGCGATGGGTATCGCGACGGACGCGAGGATCAATAACCCGATCAACAACAGGAGCCGTCTTTCGTCACGCCGGAAAAAGTAGCAGAATGCCGAATCGTCAAACAGGGGGCTTCAGTGATTTCCGACGATATATGGCTGCGGATCGATCCGGGCGCGGGAATGACGGCGAAATTCGGCTACGGCCGTTGGTTGCTCGCCGGGCTCGCGGCCGTCCTCGTCGCGGTGGCCTGGTTCGCCGGCACCCCCCACCTGTCGTGGGAATCGGCCGGCACCGACGAGTACGGGATTCACAGGGACGAGATTGGCCGGCCGGAGACGGTGACGGCCCACGTCACGCAGACTTACGTCAACGACGGCTGGTTGCCCGTCACCGTGACCGGCGCGGGGTCGCAGCCCCGGGACGCCTACACGACCGGGGGCCTGCGGCCCGACGGCGACGGCGGCTTCCCCCGCACCATCCCGGCCGGCGGGTCGATGAAGATGGTGTTCGACGCGGTGGTGACCGACTGCGCGGCCGCCGTGAGCGAGACCATGCCCGTCGTGTTCGAGGTCGAGACGTGGTGGGGGCGCACGATCGCCGATCCCGAGATCGACGAGGACGCCCAGGTCGAGTGGTTCATCTCGACCATGGCCAGGACCTGTTAGCCGGCTCTCTCCGTGAACGTGATGCCCGCGCGGTGCAGGCGGTCGATGAGCGGCTGCCCCATGGCCGCCGCCGTGGTGAGCTGCCCCGCCCGATCCGGTACGTCGTCGAAGGCCAGGCAGAGGGCCGCCTCGCCGAGCATCTTGGAGGTCTCCCCATAACCGGGATCGCCGCCCGCGACCTCCGTGACCACCCGCGCACCTCCTCCCTGGCCCAGGAACGTGACCTTGAACCAGCTCCTGGCCCGCCGCTCCGGAGACGGCCCCTCGCCGGGCTTCAGACGGCCCTGGATCCAGTCGCGCGCGGGCGGGATCATGGCGAGCCCCGTGAGGGCGCCCGCGCCCGCCACCATGGCCAGGGCGGCCGGCAGGGTCCTGACGGCGTAGTGCTGGCGGTAGGTGAAGTCCGGGCCGTAGCGGTCGAGGAGACGGGCGGAGTAACCGACGACGTGCGGGTCGACGGTGGGCATCGGCAGCGCCCAGCCGCCCACGTAGCGCAGGCCGCCCGGCCGGGAGCTCACCCTGCGGCCCACCGGCCGCGGCTCGGCGGCACGTCGCTGCGTGCCCTGCTGGACCGTCTCGCGGGCGCGGCCCGCGATGGTCATCATCGAGGCCAGCGTGCCGCCCGACGGGCTTCCGTTCGCCCGCAGGAAGCCGCTGATCTTGAGCGGGACGTCCTCGGGCAGCAGGCCGACCGTGTAGAGGACGCCCAGGTCGTAGGGGATGGAGTCGAAACCGCAGGCGTGCACGATCTTGGCGCCGCTCCTGGCCGCCCGCTCGTGGTAGCGGACGTAGACCCGGTCCACGAACTCCGCCTCGCCCGTCAGGTCCAGATAGTGGGTGCCGGCGTCGGCGCAGGCGGCGACGAGCGGCTCCCCGTACGTGACGTAGGGGCCGACGGTGGTGGCGAGGACGCGCGTGCTGCGGGCGAGCTCGGCCAGCGAGGCGGGGTCGGCGGCGTCGGCGACCAGGATCGGCACGTCCAGGCCGAGTCGCTCCAGCTTGGCGCGGTCGCGTCCGGCCACTGCCCAGCGGGTGCCGGGCTCGGCGGCCTTGGCCAGATAGCCGGCCGTCAGCGCGCCGGTGAACCCGCTCGCTCCGAAGAGCACGATGTCGTAAGGGCGGTCCATGATCCTGAGCCTGCTCGCGACGGCCCGGCGGCGCAAGTGTCACGGCCTATGAGGCGAACCCGTGACGTCACGAACTTTTAACGGATCCCTGTGAAGTTGCTGAGCGTCGTAAAGTTTGCGTCGTTGGGGTTCAGAACACGTGGGGATGACGAATGCCGCAAATCTCGCCGCTGGTGACCGGCGATCCCCCAGAGCTGGGGTCGTTCCGGTTGACCGGACGGGTTGGAGAAGGTGGGCAGGGCATCGTCTACCTGGGCGTCAACGACAAGGGCGACCGAGCCGCGATCAAGCTCCTGCACGTCAAGTTCACCGGCGACGTCAGCGCCCGGTCGCGCTTCGCCAGGGAGCTGAAGGCGGCGCAGCGGGTGGCGTCGTTCTGTACGGCCCGGGTGATCGAGGCCGACCTGGACGGCGACACGCCCTACATCGCCAGCGAGTACATCGACGGCCGGCCGCTCAGGGAGCTCATCGAGACCGACGGGCCGCTCAGCGGCACCGTGCTCGACCGGCTCGCGATCGGCACCGCCACGGCGCTCACCGCCATCCACCACGCCTCGATCGTGCACCGGGACTTCAAGCCCGACAACGTGCTGATCGCCGCCGACGGGCCGCGCGTGGTCGACTTCGGGATCGCCCGGATCATCGACTCCACCGGCACGATCACCAGCCGGGCGATCGGCACGCCCGCCTACATGGCGCCCGAGCAGATCGCCGGAGACGAGATCGGGCCCTACACCGACGTGTTCTCCTGGGGGGCGACCATCGCCTACGCGGCCACGGGGAAGACCGCGTTCGAGGGCAAGTCCATCGCGATGGTGCTCAACCGGATCCTCAACCACGAGGTCGACGTCGGCATGATGCCGGAGCCGCTGCAGGGCGTGGTGCGTTCGGCGCTGTCCAAGTCGCCCGCCGAGCGGCCGTCGGCCGACCAGATCCTGCTGCGGCTGCTCGGGCAGTCGTCCACGGTCGGGGCCTCCACGGCCGTGCTCACCCGGGGCGTGCAGGTGGCCGGCGACGACACCACGCCGTTCACCAGGGTGTCGGCCGGGTCCATCACCGAGAAGCCGGGATCGGTGATCCCGCCCGGACCCCGCACGGGACCGCAGCCAGCCGACCGGACCGGCCAGCAGACGGCGGGCCAGCAGCAGGCGACGGGCCAGCAGGCGACGGGCCAGCAGACGGCCGGGCGGGCCACCGGACACCAGAGCACCGGACACCAGAGCACCGGACAGAGCACCGGACACCAGAGCACCGGACACCAGAGCACCGGCCAGCAGACAGGCGGCCAGCGGACCGGTGAGCGGACCGGGCAGCAGCTGGCCGGGCCGACCGGTGAGGGCGCGAGCAGGCAGGCCATGACCCGGCCGCCCGGCGGCCCGATGGCGCCGCAGGGGGCGGGCGAACCACCCCACCCGGCGCGACGCCGCCGGATGAAGGTGCTGATCACCCTGGCCACCGCGCTCGTCCTGCTCGCCGCCGCCGTCTTCGCGCTGATGCGGAGCGGCTGGCCGCAGGCCACCTTCACCGGCGGGGCCGATGCGACCGAGACGGCGGGCGTGCCGGCACCGTTCGCCACGGTCGTGGACAAGGTGGCGAAGACCGGAAAGATCGTGATCGGCGTGAAGGGCGACCTGCCCGGCGTCGGGTTGCAGAACGGCGAGGAGTTCGAGGGGTTCGACGTCGAGGTCGCCCGGCGCGTCGCCGCCGAGCTGGGAGCCGGCGACGTCACCTTCGTCAAGGTCAGCAGGGACGACCGGGCGGGTGCCCTGGCCGACGGCGAGGTGGACCTCGTCGTCGCCACCTACTCCGTCGACAAGAGCGCGACGCAGTTCGCCGGGCCCTACTACGTGGCCCACCACGACGTGCTGGTGCGGTCGGGCAGCGGCATCGAGTCGCTGGAGGACCTGGCGGGCAAGAAGATCTGCGCGCTCAACAGCCCGTCGGTGGGCGAGGTGCAGGACAAGGTGAAGGTGGAGCCCGTGGCGGCCGGCAACTACGCCGCCTGCATGGATCTGCTCAGGGCCGGCAAGGTGGACGCCATCCCGGGTGAGGACCTGATCCTGGCCGGCTTCGCCAGCCGCGAGAACCTGCGCTACAAGATCCTCGGCGCCAAGCTCAACAACGAGCGTTACGCCGTCGGCATCAGGGACGGCGACGTGAAGACCTGCAAGGCGGTGAAGGCCGTCATCGCCGACCTTTACCGCACGGGCACGATCAAGCAGCTCCTGGCCAGCCACTTCCCCAAAGTCGACTTCGAGCCCGAGCTGAAGGTACCCGCGATGGAAACTTGCTGATGACAAGCGGGTAACATCCCAACGTCAATGATTCCTGCAGCGAGTTAGGGGAAGGCCATGGCGCCGTCAGCCACTGTTCCCGTCAAGGTGACCGTCACCGGAGCCGCCGGCCAGATCGGCTACGCGTTGCTCTTCCGCATCGCGTCGGGGCAACTGCTGGGCGCCGATGTCCCGGTCAAGCTGAGCCTGCTGGAGGTCCCGGCGGCGGTCAAGGCGGCCGAGGGGACCGCGATGGAACTGGACGACTGCGCGTTCCCGCTCCTGTCCGGCATCGAGATCACCGACGACCCCAACGTCGCCTTCGCCGGCGCCAACGTCGCCCTGCTGGTCGGCGCCATGCCGCGCAAGGCCGGCATGGAGCGCGGTGACCTGCTCGGCGCCAACGGCGGCATCTTCGGCCCGCAGGGCAAGGCGATCAACGACCACGCCGCCGACGACATCAAGGTCCTCGTCGTGGGCAACCCGGCCAACACCAACGCGCTCATCGCCCAGCGCAACGCGCCCGACGTGCCGGCCGACCGCTTCACCGCGATGACCAGGCTCGACCACAACCGCGCGCTGTCCCAGCTCGCCACCAAGCTGCAGGTCCCGGTCAGCGAGATCAAGAAGATGACGATCTGGGGCAACCACTCCGCGACCCAGTACCCCGACCTGTTCCACGCCGAGGTCGGCGGCAAGGTCGCGGCCGACCAGGTCGACGCCGAGTGGCTGCGCGAGACCTTCATCCCGACGGTGGCCAAGCGCGGCGCCGCCATCATCGAGGCCCGCGGCGCCTCCTCGGCCGCGTCGGCCGCCAACGCCGCGATCGACCACGTTCACGACTGGGTCAACGGCACCGACTGGACCTCGGCCGCGGTCGTCTCCGACGGCTCCTACGGGGTGCCCGAGGGCCTCATCTCGTCGTTCCCCGTGCGCGCGGCCAACGGCGCGTTCGAGATCATCCAGGGCCTGGAGCTCGACGCGTTCTCCCGCGAGCGCATCGACGCCAGCGTCGGCGAGCTCGTCGAGGAGCGCGACGCGGTGAAGGAGCTCGGTCTCATCTGACCGCGAGGCGATCATTCTGACCGCGAGGCGATCATTCTGACGTCGCCGGCGACGCCCCCCGTTCCCTCATGGGCGGGGGGCGTTCACTTTTTGGTGGCGGGGGCGCCGGAGATCGGGCAGGGCGGCGGCTGGACGCCCGGCGGCGGCTGCGGGGTGGCGAAGACCACGCCCGCGGCGGCGGTGAGGCTGCCCACGGTGATGAGGGCACCGAAGAGCAGCTTCGTGACCCTTGGTGAAAAGCTCCTCACATTTGGGTATCACAGCACATATTTCAGCTCCGCATCACGCGTTTCCGGAAAGCGCTCCCCAGGCGTCGGAAACGATGTCGCGCAGGGACGCCCGCTCGGCCTTCCAGCCCAGCTCGCCCTGGATCTTCGCCGACGACGCGACCAGCACGGCGGGATCGCCGGGGCGGCGCTCGCCGACGACGGCCGGGATCTCGTGGCCGGTGACGTCGCGGCAGACCGAGATCACCTCCTGCACGCTGAACCCGGTGCCGCTGCCCAGGTTGTAGATCTTGTGCTCGCCGGGCGTGACGGCGGCCAGCGCCAGCAGGTGCGCCCGCGCCAGGTCGGACACGTGCACGTAGTCGCGCACGCAGGTGCCGTCCTTCGTCGGGTAGTCGGTGCCGAACACGCTCACCGACTCGCGCTCGCCGGTCGCGACCTTGAGGATGTTCGGGATGAGGTGGGTCTCGATCGCGTGCCGCTCGCGGTAGCGGCCGTAGGCGCCGGCCACGTTGAAGTAGCGCAGGCTCACCGCGCCCAGCCCGCGCACCTGGGCGAACGCGGTCAGCGCGGTGTCCACGGCGAGCTTGGACGCGCCGTAGGGGTTGGTCGGGCGCGTTGGGTCGCTCTCCTCGATCGGGGAGCGCTCGGGCTCGCCGTACGTGGCCGCCGTCGAGGAGAACACGATCCGGCCCACGCCCTTGTCCCGCATGGCGTCGAGCAGCGCCAGCGTGCCGCCCAGGTTGCTGGCCCAGTAGAGCCCCGGCTTCGCCACCGACTCGCCCACCAGCGACTTGGCCGCGAAGTGCAGCACCGCGTCCATGCCGTCGAGCGCGTCACCGGCCTCGGTGATGTTCGCCTGGACGAAGCGGGCGCCCGCCGGCACCGCGTCCCGATGCCCGGTGGACAGGTCGTCGAGCACGGTCACCTCGTGTCCCGCCTCGACGAGCTGCGCCGCGACGACACTGCCGACGTATCCGGCCCCCCCGGTGACCAGTAGCCTCACGTTTACTCCTGTTCAAATATGTTTGATTTTGTACGGCTCGCCGTTCAGCATACGCGGCAAAGCCCGCGAGTACGCTGCCAACCACCATGTTTGACACCGTCGTGGCCAACATCGCCCTGGTCCTGCTCTTCATCCTGATCGGGGGGTTCTTCGCCGCCGCCGAAATCGCGATGGTCTCCCTCCGCGAGAGCCAGGTTCGCAAGATCTCCCAGCAGGGACGCCGGGGGGAGCGCGTGGCCAAGCTCGCCCGCGACCCCAACCGCTTCCTGTCCGCCGTGCAGATCGGCGTGACCGTGGCCACCATGCTCTCGGCCGCGTTCGGCGCCGACCGGCTCGCCGCGCAGCTCGTGCCCGTCCTCGAACGGTGGGAGCCGCTGCGGGCCGTCGCGCCGGTGCTCGCACTGGTGCTGGTGACGCTGGCGATCTCGTACGTCTCGCTCGTCCTCGGCGAGCTCGCGCCCAAGCGCCTGGCGCTCCAGCGGGCCGAGGGCCTGTCGCTCTTCGTGGCCCCGTTCCTGGACCGGATCGCCTCCCTGTCGCGCCCGATCATCTGGGGGCTCTCGAAGTCCACCGACGGCGTGGTCAAGCTGCTCGGCGGCAACCCCGGGGCCGACCGGGAGGAGGTCAGCACCGAGGAGCTGCGCGACATGGTCGTCGGGCACACCGACCTCACCGCCGACGAGCGCAAGCTGATCGCCGAGGTGTTCACGGCGGGTAAACGGCAGCTCAGGGAGGTGATGCTGCCGCGTACGGAGGTCGAGTTCATGGAGGTGGACAGGCCGCTGGACGACGCGGCGCGGCTGGCGGCCCGGCTCCCGCACTCGCGCTTCCCGGTCTACCGCGAGTCCTACGACGAGATCGTCGGTTTCGTCCACGTGCGCGACCTGCTCGATCCGGAGCTCATCGGCCGCACCGAGCCGATCAGCGCGGTGGTGCCGATCCGCCCCGCCAAGTTCGTACCCGCCTCCAAGCGCCTGCTCACCACGCTGAACGAGATGCGCGACGAGGGCCAGCACCTGGCGATCGTGGTGGACGAGTACGGCGGCACGGCCGGCATCGTCACCATGGAGGACCTCGTCGAGGAGCTGATCGGGGACATCAGGGACGAGTACGACGTCGAGGAGGACGTCGTCGTCCTGCCCGCCGGCGAGATCGAGATCGACGGCCTGACGAACCTCAACGACTTCGCCACCGAGACCGGCATCCGGCTCCCCGACGGCCCCTACGAGACGCTGGGCGGCTTCGTGATGGCCATGCTCGGACACGTCCCCGCGGTCGGCGAGCGGGTGGACGCGGCGGGCGCCGAGCTGGTCGTCACCGAGCTCGACGGCCGTCGTATCGCCAGAGTGAGAGTGAAACGCCGACCGGTGGCCGAGTCGCCTCCCGAGCAGGATTCCTGACACAATTGCCTGCTATGGCCAGACCTCGTGTACTCTCCGGCATCCAGCCCACAGCGGACTCTTTCCACCTGGGCAACTACCTGGGTGCGGTCCGCCAGTGGGTCACCTTGCAGGAGACCCACGACGCCTTCTACTGCGTGGTCGACCTGCACGCGATCACCGTGCCGACCGAGCCCGCCGCCCTGCGCCGCCGCAGCCGCGTGGCCGCCGCGCAGCTCTTCGCCGCCGGTCTCGACCCGGAGCGTTCCACGGTCTTCGTGCAGTCCCACGTACGCGAGCACACGGAGCTCGCCTGGGTGCTGATCTGCCTCACCGGCATGGGCGAGGCCGCCAGGATGACGCAGTTCAAGGACAAGTCGGCCAAGTTCGGGGAGAGCGCGGCCAGCGTCGGCCTGTTCACCTACCCGGTCCTGCAGGCCGCCGACATCTTGATCTACCAGGCCAACCGCGTTCCGGTCGGAGCCGACCAGAAGCAGCACCTGGAGCTCACCCGCGACCTCGCACAGCGCTTCAACCACCGCTTCGGCGACACCTTCACGCTGCCGGAGCCGCACATCCTGAAGGAGGTCGAGAAGATCACCGATCTGCAGGACCCGACGGCGAAGATGTCGAAGTCGTCGTCGAGCCCCGCGGGCATCCTCGACGTCCTGGAGCAGCCGGGCCCGCTCCGCAAGAAGATCATGCGGGCGGTCACGGACACGGGGTCGGAGGTGCTCTTCGACGAGGAGAACAAGCCCGGCATCTCCAACCTGCTCCGCATCCAGTCCGCGCTGACCGGCACGCCCATCCCCGACCTGGTCGCGCGCTATGAGGGGCAGGGCTACGGCACGTTCAAGAAGGACGTGGCGGAGGCGGTCGTCGACGCCTTCGGTCCCATCAGGGAGCGCACGGAGAAGTTGCTGGCGGACGAGGCCGAGCTCGACCGCCTGCTGGCCATCGGGGCCGAGCGGGCGTCGGTGGTGGCCAAGCAGACCATGGCCGAGGTTCGCGACCGCGTGGGCTTCCTCCCCAAGCTGTAGGCCGCCGCCGTCAGGGGCGCTGACATATCCGGCGGAGGCTACGGCCTGTCGGCTGTCGGCTCCGCTCGTCCATTCGCCGGCAACTCGGCTGAGAGCTCGGCCGCCGTCGCGAGCTCTCCGGCGAGCGATTCGCGCTCGGCCGCGGACAACTCCAGCGCCCCCACCTCGCCGAGCAGCGCGGCCGCGGTGTCGTACGCGCCCGTCCGCAGCCGTAACTCGGCGAGGTAGACGAGTGCGGGCAGTCGCTGGGCGGGCGGCGCGTCGGCGTGCCGGGCGAGCCCGTTCTCCAGCACGCGGATGCCCGCCTCCTCGTCCCCATGAGAGTCGGCCTGGCGCGCGGCGGTGGCCACCACCCGCGCCAGCCGCCCCTCCGCCGGGGCCGGCTCGTCACCCGTGTCCTTGTGCCCGCTGATCCGCAGCCAGTTCCCGCCCGGATCGACCACCGAGAACCCGCTGGGAGTCCCCTGCCGGCGCCGGGGCCGGGTCATGCGCGGGATCCCCGACACCGGCACCTTTCCGAAGTCCGCGCGCAGCCCCGCCGCGAACGCCGCGTACAGCGCCTCCGTGTCCGGGACGATCAGGACCACGGTGCCCATGGAGTCGGCGGGATCGAACTCGGGCAGGGCGAAGAAGTGCAGGTCGATGCCGCCTCGGCGGACGGCGGCGAACGGGTTCGGGCGCTGCTGGCGGTAGGTCACCTCAAATCCGAGCGCGGTGTAGAAGGGCAGGACGTCGTCGAGGTCGCGGCAGGGCAGGCCGGGGATGACGGTCTCGGTACGCATGGAAACATCGTACGCTGTTCGGAGTATTTGACGCAGGAGGGTTTCCGGCATGGAGTACGCGGGGCGCGGTGACGCGGCGCGCACGATGGCGCTGCTCTGGGATGGCCTGCCCGCCCCCAGACGCGGGCCACGGCAGCGGCTCGACCTGCCGCGCATCGTCGACACCGCCGTCGCGCGGGCCGACCGCGCCGGGCCGGACGCCCTGTCGATGCGGACCCTGGCCCAGGCCCTCGGCATCGGCACGGCCTCGCTGTACACCTACGTTCCCGGCAAGGCCGAGTTGCTGGAGCTGATGGTCGAGCGGGTCGTGAGCGCGCAGCCCCTCCCCGCCGCCGGCGCCGGGTGGCGGGCGGGGCTGCTCGACCTGGCCACGTGCGATCTCGCCGCCCTGCGCGCCCACCCGTGGTTGCTGCAGGTGGCGACCTCGCGGACCGTGTTCGGGCCGCACGTCATCGCGCGCTACGACGCGGCGCTGGCCCTGCTCGACGGGTACGGCCTGGCGGCGATCGAGGTGGCGAACTGCGTGGCGGCCGTGGAGTCGTACACGCGGGGCGCCGGGTCGGTGGTCGTCGAGGCCGAGCAGGCGCCGGACCGCACCGGGAGCAGCGACGACGAGTGGTGGGAGCGGCGGGCCCCGCTCCTGGACGAGCGCATGGACGGGCGCTTCCCACGGCTCGCCGCGCTGAACGAGGCCGGGGCGTTCGCGGTGTCGGGCACCGCGCTGCCGTACACACTGCAACGCGCGCTGGACCGCTTCACCTTCGGCCTCGACCTCGTCCTGGACTCCATCGGCGCCCGGATCACGGCGGCCCACGAGTCCTGATCCAGAACTCCATCGGCGCCCGGATCACGGCGGCCCACGAGTCCTGATCCAGAACTCCATCGGCGCCCGGATCACGGCGTCCGGGGAGTCCTGACCCCGGCCCATTGCCATCTTCTCCTTAGCGGCGCTAAATTCGCCTTAGCGCTGCTAAGGAGCGAGTCATGAAACTGACAGCCATGGCGTCCGACGGCACCGAGGCCCGCGCCGCCGACGAAGGGGCGGGGCCGATCATCCTGGCCCTCCATCCGGGCCTCGACGACGGCGCCTCGTGGGGAAAGGTGGCCGCGCTGCTGGCCCCGCGCTTCCGCGTCGTGCGCCTGCACCGCCGCCGCTACCGGCTCGACCTCGCCGCGGACTCCTGCACGTTCGCGCAGGAGGTCGAGCACGTGCTCGCGGTGGCGCGAGCGCTCGGCGGCGGGCCGATGCTGCTCGTCGGCCACTCATCCGGCGCGGTGCCGGCCCTGGTGTCGCTGCTGGCCGGCGTGGGCGTGGCAGTCGTTCCGCGGATGCGCGCGCTGGTTCCCGCACAGATCGGGGACAGCGTGGCGATCGACGCGCTCGGCATCCGGCTCGGCGCCTACGCGCGGATCGAGGCGCCGGTGGTGCTGCTGGGCGGCGATCGCAGCCCAGCCCATCTGGGGGAGCGTCTCGACGCTCTGGCCAAAACGCTCCCGCAGGTGGAAAGGGTGGTGCTGCGCGGGCAGGGGCACGGGGCCCATGCCAAGGCGCCCGGCCGGGTCGCCGCCGTCATCGAGACGCTGGCCACCGAAGTCCTCGGCCCCGCCCGCTAGCGCGCCCGGCGAACCTCGCCGCCAACCGGGTGGCGGCCGGGCCCGGGGGTCGCGCTGGAGCGCTTCTCAGGGCCTCAGTTGCCGACCGGGTGGCGGTGGATCAGTGATGCCTGATGAGCCAGGGCTGAGGCCAGCGTGATCGCGTCCGGACTGCAGACACGCTCGCGGACCCCCGCCGCGCTCATCAGCGCCGTGACCGGCCGCCGCAACTCGGCCGTCCACCTGGCGACGCACGGCCCGTCCACCCGGACCTGGATCTCCCACGCCGGATACGTGCTCCGCAACACGTCGAGTTGCCGCGCGATGAGCAGGAGATCGACCTCGGCGGGGGCGCCGCCCCGCTCCTCGAACGAGATCATCTACGCCGCACCGCCCGGTGCAGGCGCAGCAGCGCCCGCAGCGAGGCGAGGCTGGGCCTGGTCAGCCGGGTCGTGTCCTGGATGGCTGTCCATCCTGACTGATCTCGCTCGAACGCCCACTCCGGGAATTCCCTGACGGCCTCTTGAAGTAGTCGTTCCATGACGAAATCGGCACTCGGCGCTGTGGTCATGAACGCAGAGTCGCACTCACGTGCCGGTCCGTGACGAACTCGGGCGACAGATCTCCCTGTTCGCGCGGACCGAACTCCGTGTTCGCTCAGCCCTGTGCTCGTTCAGGCTCCGTGTTGGCTCAGATCAGGATGCCGTGGCGTTCGGCGAGGTAACGCACCTCGGGAGCCCACGACGGCCGCGCCCGCCGCGCCAGAGACCGGACCATCTCTCTGAGCAGCAGCTTGTGGTCGAGCTCCTCCGGACACTCGCGCTCGATCCGCAGGAGGTGCAGCAGGCTGGCCGCGTCGTCGCCCAGGTCCTCGCACGCCCTGGCGACGTGGCCGAGGTGGGTGGTGCGCCGCTCGATCGACGGCGTGCGCCGCAGATCGATGTCGTCGGCGATGCGCAACACGGCCTCGGGGTGGCCGGTGTCGTTCTCGATGCTGGCCATGTGGATGGCGACGTTGGTGGGGCCGAAGAAGGCCAGGTCGTAAATGGCCGACCCGTCCTCGACGCGTTCGGCGAGTTGCGCCGCCGGTCCGCGTACCGTCTCTCTGGCCTCGTCGTCGTCACCCATGCGGGCCGCGCCGATCGCGGCGAGCAGGTGCAGCGCGCCGTACGCCTTGAGATGGCGCTCGTCGCCGTCGCCGACGTGCGGTTCGAGCGCCTCGAGGCCGCGCCGCGCGACGTCGTAGGCGATCTCGTGCATGTCGTCCGACAACATCGACTGCCCCAGGTTCCAGTACGCCCACGCGAGCATCAGCGGATCGGCCGACTCCTCGGCGAAGCGCATGGCCCGGTCTGCCGCGAGATGCGCGAGATCCACCCGGCGCAGATGCTTGAGCACCCCCCTGGCCAGCATGTACGCGTCCGTGGCGACGCTGTAGGCGGCCGGTGTGCGCTCCAGCGCGAGGTTCTCGGCGTCGGAGACCAGGGACGGCAGCGCCGCCATCAGGATCGAGTAGCGGCGCGTCGAGGTGAACCAGGCGTTGCGGGCCGCCGCCACCCGCTCCGAGAGCTGCTCGGCGTCGGGCGGCTCGATGTCGGGCGCCATGGACCTGCAGGTGAACAGGGCCCGTTCGATATCGCTTATCTGCGGCCGGCTCGGCTCGTGGGAGTCGCGCGGGGTCTCGCCTAGCAGCACGGCGGTGCGGACGCCCAGCACTTTGGCGATCTCCCGCAGGAGGGGCAGCGAGGGTGTGCGTTTGCCGTGCTCGATCAACTCGATGTGCCTGGGGGTGCAGCCGGACTGGGTCGCCAGCGCGGTGGTGCTCATGCCTCTGCGTTCGCGCTGGAGTCTGACCATTTGTCCGGTGCTGATTTCGGCCATGGGCAAGGAAGCCTCTCGGATTGGTCTGGACACTGCAAAGGCTAGGGCCCACCGGAGATCACCTGCATGGTTTCGGCCCTGCTCAGGAGGCGCCGCGTGGCGAATGGTGGGCCAGGAGGCGGGCCAGCAAACCGGTCAGTTGCTCGCGTTCCGGCCCGGTCAGCGGTGCCAGCAGGTCGTCCTGGAGCGAGTCGATCAGCTCGTGCAGCCGGCGCAGATGCCGCCGTCCCGGCGTGGTGATGGTGATGACGTTGCGGCGGCGGTCGTCGGGGTCGGCCGCGCGCTCGACAAAGCCGCGCTCCGCGAGCTCATTGATCACGGAGACCAGGTCGCTGCGGTAGATGCCGGTGAGTCTGCTCAGGCCGGCCTGGCTCACCGGACCGGCCTCGCGCAGGGCGACCAGTGCGGCGTAGTGCCACTTGCGCGCGTCCGCGCCGGCCAGCCCCTCGCTGACCAGGCGGTCGGCCTGCATCGCGACCAGCGACAACATCCGGCTGGGGAGCAACCGCAGCGGCGCGGGCGTGACCTGCTCGTCCATGGGGTCTGTCATGGCGGCGATCCTATCCGTTGCGTTAGTCGCACTAACGATGTAAGTTCGTTAGTGCGACAAACGTTAGTTACGCGAACGAAAGAGAAACGCATCATGTCCACGCTTGACGTGCTCGACTCGTCCCTTTACTACGAGGACTCCGGCGACGGCCGCCCCTTCGTCTTCCTGCACGGCAACCCCGCCACCTCCCACCTGTGGCGCAACGTGCTGCCGGGCGTGGCGGCGCCGGGCCGCCGGCTGCTCGCGCCCGACCTCGTCGGCATGGGCCGCTCGGGCAAGCCCGTCTCGCCGTACCGGTTCGGCGACCACGCCCGCTATCTCGACGCCTGGTTCGACGCCCTCGCGCTGGATGAGGTGGTCCTCGTGGGGCACGACTGGGGCGGGGCCCTCGCCTTCGACTGGGCGGCGCGCCATCCGGGGCGGGTGCGCGGGGTGGCCTTCATGGAGACGTTCGTCCGTCCCATGACCGGCAGCGACCTGAGTGAGGGCGCC
Organism: Nonomuraea sp. NPDC002799; assembly: GCF_053592075.1. Lineage (NCBI taxonomy): Bacteria > Bacillati > Actinomycetota > Actinomycetes > Streptosporangiales > Streptosporangiaceae > Nonomuraea > Nonomuraea sp. NPDC002799. The sequence continues at coordinate 652,308 of NZ_JBSFVA010000001.1, read as the reverse complement.
CGCGCCCGCAGCGAGACCATTCGCGGGCCCGAGGGGGAGTCGCTGGTGCTCGATCAGGACTTCCTCGTGCGGACGGCGTTCACGGGCGGGGTGCGCACGGCTCTGAGCGCGGCGGAGATGGAGCCGTACCTGGCGCCCTACCCCACGCGCGAGAGCCGGCGCCCGCTGCTGGAGTGGGCGCGCTCGTTCCCGATCGACGGGGAGCCCGCCGACGTGTCCGAGCGGGTCGAGCGCTACAGCAAATGGCTCACGAGCAGTGACGACGTGCCCAAGCTGCTGCTCACCTTCGACTCCTCCCCGACGCTGCTGATCGGCCCCGAGATGGCGGCCTGGTGCGCGGAGAACGTCGCCGCCCTGCGGACCGTGCACTGCGGCCCCGCCGGGCACCACGCACCCGAGGACGCGCCGGACGTCATCGCCGCGGCGATCACCGCCTGGGCGGAAGGGCTCTGACCAGGGCGGATCCACTCAGGGCGGATCCACTCAGAGCGGATCCAACCGGCGGATCCAACAGGAGCGGATCCGACCGAAGCGGATCCGACCCAAGCGGAGTCAGCGGAAGCGGCGGCGGCCCATATGGGACATGACCTCGCGCAGGCTGTCCGCCGCCGCCCGCAAGGACTCCTCCGGCACCCCGGCCGCCACCTCGGCATAGGCTCGCCCGGAGGCCTGGACGGCCACCCCGGCCAGACGCAGCCCCTCGCCGGTGAGCTGGACCCACCGGCTGCGCGCGTCGCCCGGGTTGGCCTCCCGCTCCACGTATCCCGCGCTCTCCAGCCGCTGCAACACGTTGCTGATGCCCCCGAGGTCAGGAACAACGCCTTGGACAGCCCGGCGGCTCACGACCCGATCGGCGCCGTCGTGCTGAACGCCGACACCGCCTCGGTCGAGGCCGTCTTGGTCGGAGGGCGTGTCGTCAAGCGTGGTGGGCAGTTGATCCACCATGACGTGGCGTCGGTCCTCGCGACCCTGGCAGCATCGGCCGGCATGGTCGTGAGAGAGTGACCGGGCTCCGGCGGCAGAAGAGGGCGTGATGGCGAGTCTGGGAAGGCGGATCGAGTCGGTCAAAGCCTGGGGCCGGGCCAAGGTGGCCTACTGGCGGGTCCGCAGGCCGGCCGTCGACCATCTCATCAGGGCGGTCCAGCGCTACCAGGTCCAGACCGGCGACCTGCTGGCGGGCGCGGTCACCTACTTCGCCTTCCTGTCCTTCTTCCCGCTGCTGGCGCTGTCGTACGCGGTGCTCGGCTACGTGGCGGCGGCCAGCGAGCCCACCAGGATCGCCCTGGAGGAGGCCATCGTCGACCGGCTGCCGGGCATCACCGAGCAGCTCGACATCGACTCCATCTTCAGGGCCAAGGAGACCGCCGGGATCATCGGCCTGCTCGGCCTCCTCTACGCCGGGCTCGGCGCGATCGACGCGCTGCGCTCGGCGTTGCGGCAGATGTCGATGACCACCGAGCCGCCGCTCAACTTCTTCGTCGGCAAGGCGCGCGACCTCGTCTCGATCGTCCTGATCGGGATCACGATGATCACCTCCGTGCTGGTCGCGGGGTTCGCCACCACGGCCACGGACAAGGTCCTGCACTTCGTCTTCGGCAGCGAGTCGGCGCTGGCCACCCTCGGCCTGCGGGTCCTCGGCGTGGTGGCGGGCGTGGGGGCCGACTGGCTGCTGTTCGTGATCCTGCTCGGCTGGGTGGCCCGGCTCACCCAGCCGTTCCGGACGATCGCCAGGGGGGCGTTGCTGGGCGCGATCGGATTCGGGCTGCTCAAGCAGGTGGCCACGCTGTTGCTGGCGACGACCCTGGGCAATCCGGTCTATGGCGCGTTCACCGTCATCGTCGGGCTGCTGATCTGGATCAACTTCTCGGCGCGGCTGGTGCTCCACGTGGCCGCCTGGACGGCCACAGCCGGGCTCTGCCCGCCGCCCGAGCCGACACCGCCCCCAGGCCTGGAGATCCAGCCTGGCGCGGCCTCAGAGCCGCCCACGCCACGCCCGGCCTCGGAGGGCGTCGCGCCGGGCTCGGAGCCTGCCGCGCCGCGCCTGGCGTCAAAGTCCGCCGCGCCGGACTCGGAGTCCGCCGCGCCGCGCCAGGACCCAGAGTCTGCCGCGCCGGGCTCGGAGTCCGCCACGCCACGCCCGGCGTCAGGGGCGTGACGACCTGCTGCGCCGGCGGCGGATGCCGAACGCCAGCCAGACCAGCCCGAACAGCAGCCCGCCGCCGATCACCACCGAGCCGACCGTCCTGGTCGAGTCGGTCTGCTTGCGGGCGGCGGAGTCCAGCAACGGCGGCTGGGCCGCCGGGGTGACCGAGGTGCCGGGCGAGGCGGGCGGCGGTGCGGCCTGCACGTCGGGCAGCGGGTTGACCAGCGTGCCGACGGGCGCGACCTTGCCCCTGACGGAGAAGCCCCAGTCGAGCAGGTCGGCCACCTCCTCCCAGAAGTAGCCCTCGTGCCGCATGATGCTGACCACGATCGTGTGCCCGCCGCGGGTGGCCGCGCCGACGAAGCTGCCCTGCGCCTTCGACGTCCAGCCGTTCTTGACGCCGATCATCCCCTTGTACCGCCAGAGCAGCTTGTTGTGGTTGCTGATCTCGTAGTGGCCCTTGGGCGCCGGGAACGTGGAGGTCTTCGTGCTGATGTAGCGCTTGAACTCCGGGTTGGCCAGCCCGGCCCGGGCGATCAGCGCCAGGTCGTACGCCGAGCTGCTCTGCCCCGGCTTGTCCAGGCCGCTGGGCGTCTTGGCCACGGTGTCGTTGGCCTGCAGCCGCTTGGCCTCGGCGTTCATGTCCTGCATGGTCTTGGGGACGCCGCCGTTGGTCTCGGCCAGCGCCATGGCCGCGTCGTTGCCCGACGACATCATCAGCGCCTTGAACAGGTCGTCGATCTTGTACGTCGCCTTGACCGACAGGCCGACCGCGGTGCCCTCCTGGTTGCAGGCGTTGTGGCTGGGCCGGATCTTGCGGTTCTTGTCGAGCTTGGGTATCAGCGTCAGCGCGGTCAGCGCCTTCAGCGTGCTGGCCGGCAGGTAGCGCCCGTGGGCGTCCTTGGCCGCCAGCACCTGACCCGTGTCCACGTCCGCGATGACGTAGGACGTAGCCTGGGTCTTGGGCGGCTTCTTGGCGCCTTCGGGTGTCACCAGGCCGCGGCTGCCCAATGCCTCGCCACCGACGGGCGTCGTCGGTGCGGCGTACGCGGTCCCGCCGGTGAGCGAGACCGAGGCGATGAGTGCCGTGACCGGCACGATTTTCGTCCACATGGCGGTCTCAGCGTAGCTTCGTGTTCGTGCCCATGTGGCGTCACATCCCCCGAAGATCCACCTTCGATACTAGAGAGACGGGCATGTCGCGAAAGATCGCCGGATTCCTCATCATCCTGGGCGCGTTCATGATTTTCGAGTGGGTGCAGCTTGGGTTTAACTTGGCCGACGGGCATCCGACCAGCTTCTACGTGGTGCACGGGATCCTGATCGCGGTGAACATCATCCTCGCCATCGTCCTGGGAGTCATCGGCTGGCGCGCCCTCAGGGCCCGCCGGAAGGCCGGGGACGCTCGCGGATGATCAGGCGGTCTCGGGGCCGCAGAGCAGCCGGCGGGTGAGGGCGTGGAGTTCGTCCGCCTCCTCGCGTGAGTCGCCGATGGAGGTGAAGCCCAGCTTCCCGTGCTCCGGGATGGCGCCGAGCAGGTGGAAGACGTTCCCGGTGCGCCGCTGCGCGTCGAACCCCACCCCGAGCCGGTCCGCCATGCGCATGACCTCGCCGGGGGAGCGGCCGAGCAGGCAGGAGGCGGCGCAGTTGTCGGTCGCGGTGTAGTACTTCGGCTGGTCGCCGGTCTTGAGCAGGCCGTCGGCCGGATCGTAGGTCGCCCCGGTCGTCAGCACGGCGGCGCCGAACGGATGCGTGGTGCCGCCGATGCGCAGGTTGATCTCGCACAGCAGCGCCGCGTACCCGGCGTCGGCCTTCAGCGCGAAGAAGTCCATGCCGAACAGCCCGACCACGCCCCTGTCGGCCAGGATGCGCGCGATCCGGTCCGCCGACGCGCCCACCTCCGCGCGGTACTCCGGCGCGGCGGGGAACGTGCAGCCCTGGTAGACGTGGCCGTTGTTGCCGCCGAGCACCTGGTCGTGCGTGGCGAGCACCTGTGCCTGCCCGCCCGGCGTGACCTGGGCCAGCGCGCTCGGATAGTAGAGCGGGCGATGCTCGATGAACTCCTCGACCACCGCCCCCCGTTCCCGGATCTTCGCGGTGTAGCTGCTCCAGGTCTCCCCGGCCGCGGAGAAGCTCGTCTGCGATCTGTCGGCCTTGGCGACGATCGCGTTGCCGAGCCCGGAGTAGCCGTCGTTCAGCTTGACGATCACCCGCTCACCCGGCAGGGCCTCCATCGCCTCCTCGATCTCGAGCACCGTGCGCACGTCGGCGAAGCCGCGCGCCATCGGCACGCCCGCCTCCCTGCCCACCTCTCTGGCGCCGCTCTTGGAGCCGTAGTAGGCCAGAGCGGTGGCCGGACCGTAGACGGGGACGCTGAGTGACGCGGCGAGCTCCTCCTCCAGCTCGCTGAGGACGAACGGCACCAGGCACGCGTCGCCGTCGATGGCCGTGCGCACCTGCTCCAGAACGTCGGGGCGGCGGAGCAGGTTTCTGGTCAGCGGCTGGGACCAGGGGTCGTCGAGCGTGATCAGCGTCAGGCGCTTGGCGGCGTCATCCGGATCGGGCAGGAACGCGAAGTAGTACTCGACGATGTCGGGATCGATCGGCGCGGAGGAGAGGTAGATCACCTTAACTCCGGGCTCGCGGAGGGTGAGCAGGAGGAACAGCAGGCGTTCCTCGTACGATCTGGCCGCCGTGATGCGGCGGAGCTCATCCTGCGGAAGGGAGAGCGAGGGTACGACCACCAGGGTCCCCTCGCCCGGCTCGAAGAGGCTTAACCCAGCACACTTCTCCCCGAACGGGATATTAGTGATCATACAGCGAGTGAAACACGCATTCTTCTCAGATGCAGCCATCGTTGAAGTGTGATGACCATGACATAAGGTGACAGGATTCGGAATCGCTGACCACGTTTGGAAGTGGCGACAACGGGTCACCATCTAATGATCCCTTGTGACTATTTCCGGGTCAGCCAGACCTTCACTGACCGTGACGACCTGCGGTTACGGTCAGGCTGTCGGCTAGCTTTCGGAGTATCTGTCGGCGCGAAGCCGCACAGGGGCGATAAAGTCGAAGCATCGCCATCGGGCTCACGGCCAACCGCTGTGCGCTCGGGCAGCAGCGGCACTCGCGACCGATAACGCAAGGCCCGTGCTGACGATCTCGCGCACCGAACCCAGCGGGTGTGTCTTTTGATTCGCCGAGCGGCCGCTCGACCGGGTGGGCCACCGCGGGATGGACGACCAGTGACAGCGATGAGCCGCGATGGCCAGCACGTGGGGCGGGCGGCATGGGACGGGATGGTGACATATGCGGGGACGTGAGCTTCGGGGGGAACTCGACGCGTTCCTGGCGGAGACCGAGCAGGATCTCGTGGCGTTCCGCCGCGACCTCCACATGCACCCTGAGCTCGCCTTCGCCGAATATCGCACGACACAGCGGATCGCCGAGCGGCTCACCGCCGCCGGGCTGACCCCTTCGGTGCTGCCCCGCGGCACCGGGCTGATCTGCGACGTGGGCACCGGCGACGGCCCGATCGTCGCCCTGCGGGCCGACATCGACGCGCTGCCGCTGCAGGACGAGAAGGACGTGTCCTACCGCTCGACCGTGGCCGGGGCCTGCCACGCGTGCGGTCACGACGTGCACACCACGGCGCTGCTCGGCACCTCGATCTTCCTCGCCCAGCAGGCCGCCGCGGGCCTGCTGCCCGGCCGGGTGCGGCTGATCTTCCAGCCCGCCGAGGAGTTGCCCGGCGGCGCGCTGGAGGTCATGGCCCAGGGCGGCATCAGCGGCGTCGACCGCATCTTCGGCCTGCACTGCGACCCCCGGGTCGACGTCGGCCAGGTCGGGCTCAGGTCCGGCCCGATCACCTCGGCCTGCGACAAGCTGACCATCCGGGTCTCGGGCCCCGGCGGCCACACCGCCAGGCCCCATCTGACCGCCGACCTGGTCTTCGCCCTGGCCAAGATCCTGACCGAGCTGCCCGCGGCCCTGTCGCGCCGCGTCGATCCGCGCTCCTCGCTCAGCCTCGTCTGGGGCCGGGTCGAGGCCGGCTCGGCGGCCAACGCGATCCCCGACGACGGCATCGCCCAGGGCACGATCCGCTGTCTCGACGAGAACGCCTGGCACGCCGCTCCCGACCTGATCAAGTCCCTCCTGGAGTCGGTGGCCGGCGCCTACGGCATCGAGGCCACGATGGACTACACCCGCGGCGTGCCGCCGGTGGTCAACGACGAGGTCAGCGTCGAGATGCTGGCCGAGGCCACCGAGCGGGCGCTGGGCGCGGGCGCGGTGGTCCCGACCCAGCAGTCGCTCGGCGGCGAGGACTTCGCCTGGTATCTCGAGTCGATCCCCGGCGCGTTCGCGCGCCTGGGCACCCGCTCTCCCGACGGCGTCACCTACGACATCCACCAGGGCACGTTCGACGTGGACGAGAAGGCGATCCCGATGGGCGTGCGGGTCCTGGCCACCACCGCGCTCACCGCGCTGTGGGACGTCGGCCCGCTCGACTCGATCACCAGCGCCATGGCCTAGAGCAGCTTGCCGAAGACCACGGGCAGTCGCAGCGACGACTGCCCGGGGGCGACCGTGATCCGGGTGCCCGGCGGATAGCGCAGCGTGTAGTCGTAGTCGGTCGAGATGATCACCAGGCCCAGCCGGTGGCCCTTCTTGAACACGTAGTCCGTCGGCTGGAAGTCCCAGGTGAAGCCGTAGTCCCGGCCGGCCGCCACCGGCTCGGTCCGGTCCGCCCGGTGCCGGTTGCGCACGTCGAGCCAGCCCCTGGTGACGATCTTGTACGGCGTACTGGCCGTGCCGAGCGTCCTGAGCGCGGTGCAGCCCGTGTCACCCGGGATGCCCTGCCCGTAGCAGTAGGTCTGGCCCGTCGGCACCAGGGTGCCGTTCGGGCGGACGTCCGTGCCGTAGTCCACCAGCAACGCCGTCAGGTACGGCGACGCGCCGCCCGCCAGCGAGGCCCGCACCGACACCGTCGGCGTGCCGGAGATCCGCACGTCGGCGGGGAGCGCCCCGGTCAGGTACGCCAGCCGGTTCGGATCCGCCCCCGTCGCCTCCACCAGTTGCTCGGCCGTCCTGGCCTTCTGGTCGGTGAACGTCTCCTTGGCCGACCGCGGGCGCGGGAACAGGTCGAGTTTCGAGCCCGAGCCCAGCCAGAGCGGCACCGTGGCCGTGCCGGGCAGCGGCCACGAGGCGTGCTGGGCCCACTGGCCGGCCGCGATCTCCACGTCCGCCTGCGGCTCGCGCATGATGCCGGAGTCGATGCCGTACAGCCAGTGGTCGAACCAGCCGTGCAGCTGGCGCAGCCACTCGGTGGTGCGCAGGTTGAAGGGGTTCATGTGGGTGCCCTGGTGCAGCCAGATCTTGCGCGGTACGTGCCGCTTGGACAGGGCGTACCACCACTGGGCGAACTGCTTGGTCTTGACGTTCCAGTCGTTGAGCCCGTGCACGAGGAAGACGCTGGCCTTGACCTTGTGCACGCCGTTGAGGTAGTTGCGGGCGTCCCAGAGCGGGCTGTAGTCGCCGGTGACGCGGTCCTGGGCCGCGGTGATGCCGTCGATCAGCGCGCCGCAGACCTCCTCGCCGTCGTCCCTGGTCAGCACGTATTTGGCGAGCACGTCCAGGTCCTCGCCCTGGAAGCCGCCCGGGGCCAGGACGCCGCCGTTGGCGCGGTAGTAGTCGTACCAGCTGGAGATGGAGGCGATCGGGACGATCGTCTCCAGGCCCTTGACGCCCGTCGCGGCGACCGCGTTCGGCAGTGTGCCGTTGTAGGAGACGCCGATCATGCCGACCTTGCCCGTCGACCAGGTGGCCTCGACCGCGGCGCCGGCGGCGTCGAAGCCCTTGGCGCGGCCGTTCAGCCAGTCGATCGCGGCCTTCGGCCCGGCCGTCTCGTTGACGTCGCCGGAGGTGGGGCAGCCGGTGGCGCGGCCGCTGCCGAGGTTCTCCACCAGTGCGATGGCGTAGCCGCGGGGGAGGAAGTAGTTGTCGTAGTAGCCGTCGAACGGCTCGGCGGCCAGCTTGGTGGCGAGCGCGCTCATGGCGGGCAGCGGGTTGCCGTTCTCGTCCACGTCCACGGGATGGTTGGCGACGTCGTTGCCGCCCGCGTAGTAGGGGCTGGCCTCCATGATCACCGGGACCTTCAGTCCCTCGTCGGTCTCCTTGGGCCGCAGGATGTCCACGGCGACCCGGTCGGGCTTGCCGTCGTTGTCGCTGTCGGTCCCCTCCACCTCGACGAACACCGTCTGCGTGATGGCGTCCGCCCGGGAGAAGACGGGCTGGGTGGCGTTGTTCTCGACCTTGATCGCGGGGGTGCCTGCCGTGGCCGGAGTGGTGCCGGTCAGCGCCACGACAAGTAGCGCGGCCAGCGGCACGGCCAGTGCCTTGCGAGGATGCATGCGGGGCTCCGATACGAAAATTCCACCGTCGCAGGGAATGTCTGCCATGATCGAGCCTCCGGCAAGGGGGGACGCTGCCCCAAAATTGGGCAAAATTTTCCGCGAATGCCGGAGTGCCGGAACCTGCATTCAGGTCACGGACGCGACTGATGTCGATAACGGAGCGGTTGCGACCCTGTGTGCCGGTTTGGTTCGCCCTGGTCAAGCAACTATCTTCCGTGCAGATGCCGTACGTTTCTTCGCGCCTGCGATGAAGTTTCGCCAGCGGCGGAAGCGGCGGGGACATGGAAGGGAGTCGCCTTGCTCGGCAAGCGATTCAACAGGATGACGCTCGGCTCGGTGGCCGGCGTCATGCTCATGGCAGTGGCCGCATGCGGCGGCAGTGGTGGCGGTACCACGGCCAGCGAAGCGCCGAGCAGTGCCGGCGCGAGCAGCGAGGCTACGAAGAGCGCGCTCAAGGTGGGGCTGGCGTTCGACGTCGGCGGGCGGGGTGACAAGTCCTTCAACGACGCCGCGTACGCCGGTCTGGAGAAGGCCAAGACGGACCTCGGCGCGGAGATCAAGGAGCTGAGCCCGGCGGCCGACGGCTCCAACCGCGGTGACCTCCTGCGTCAGCTCGCCGACGCCGGCTACAACCCGATCATCGGTGTCGGCTTCGCCTACGGCGAGGACATCAAGAAGACCGCGACCGAATACCCGGACATCGAGTTCGCGGTCGTCGACTCCGCGTCCAACGGGCCGAACGTGACCGGCCTGCTGTTCGCCGAGGAGCAGGGCTCCTACCTGGCGGGCGTCGCCGCGGCGCTCAAGTCGGAGAGCGGCCACGTCGGCTTCGTCGGCGGCGTCGAGAACGACCTGATCAAGAAGTTCCAGGCCGGCTACGAGGCCGGTGTGAAGTCGGTCAAGGCGGACGCCAAGATCGACGTCAAGTACCTCACCCCCGACGGTGACTTCACCGGCTTCAAGGCCCCCGACAAGGGCAAGGTCGCGGCGGAGAAGATGTACCAGGACGGTGCGGACATCGTCTACCACGCCGCCGGCGACTCCGGGCTCGGCGTGTTCCAGGCGGCGGCCGCGGCCAAGAAGCTGGCCATCGGCGTCGACTCCGACCAGCGTCAGACCGTCAAGGAGGCCGACCTCCAGCCGGTCATCATGACCTCGATGCTCAAGCGCGTCGACGTCGGCGTCTTCGAGTTCATCAAGGCGTTCCAGGGCGGCACCAAGGGCGGCAGCAACGTGACGTACGACCTCAAGGTCGACGGCGTGGGCCTGTCCACCACCGGTGGCGACATCGATGACATCAAGGACAAGCTCGACGCTGCCAAGCAGGGCATCGTCGACGGCAAAATTACGGTTCCGGCTAAGCCTTAACCTGGGTAGGACAAACGACCGAGGGCCCGGAGTCGGCAAACTTCGGGCCTTCGGCTTATCCCCGCCCTGCTCTTTGGAGAGGCGAAATGAGTGCTGACACCCTGGCCACGGCGAAACCCGCCGTAGAGCTGGAGGGCATCACCAAGCGTTTCCCCGGCGTCGTCGCGAACCACGACATCCGCATCACCGTCGAACCCGGCACGGTGCACGCCATCGTGGGAGAGAACGGCGCGGGCAAGTCCACCCTGATGAAGATCCTTTACGGCATGCAGAAGCCGGACGAGGGCACCATCAAGGTCAACGGCGCGGAGGTCGGCTTCCGCACCCCCAGCGACGCCATCGCCGTCGGCATCGGCATGGTCCACCAGCACTTCATGCTGGCCGACAACCTCACCGTGCTGGAGAACATCATCCTCGGCGCCGAGCCGACGAGGGCCGGCCTGCTCGACACCGCCGCGGCGCGCAGGCGCATCGAGGAGCTGGCGGCCGGTCACGGCCTGCGCGTCGACCCCGACAAGCTGGTCGAGAGCCTCGGCGTCGGCGACCGGCAGCGCGTGGAGATCCTCAAGGTCCTCTATCGCGGCGCCCGCATCCTCATCCTCGACGAGCCGACGGCCGTGCTGGTCCCCCAGGAGGTCGACGAGCTCTTCCAGAACCTGCGTGAGCTCAAGGCCGAGGGCCTGACCGTCATCTTCATCTCCCACAAGCTCGACGAGGTGCTCGGCATCGCCGACGCGATCACCGTGATCCGGCGGGGCACCACGGTCGCGAGCGTCGACCCCCGCGACGTCACCGCCCGCCGCCTCGCCGAGCTGATGGTCGGCAGCGAGCTGCCCACCCCGGAGACCCGCGAGTCCACGGTGACCGACCGCGTGGCGCTGCGGATCGAGCACGTCACCATGGAGGCCGACGGCCACCGCCCGGTCCCGAAGGGCACCCCCGTCACCGCCTACGCCGAGACCTTGCGCGCCGAGGGCAAGCGCCTGCTCCTCGACGACGTGTCCTTCGACATCCACGAGGGCGAGATCCTGGGCGTCGCGGGCGTCGAGGGCAACGGCCAGTCCGAGCTGATCGAAGCGATCATGGGCATCCGGCCCGCCCACGGCACCATCACGCTGGGCGCGCAGGACATCAGCTCCTGGTCCACGCTGAAGCGCCGCGAGTCCGGCATCGGCTACATCCCGGAAGACCGGCACCGCCAGGGTCTGTTGCTGGAGGCGTCGTTGTGGGAGAACCGCGTGCTCGGCCACCAGACCAGGAAGCCGGCCCGCCGCGGCATCTGGATCGACCGCCGCGCCGCCAAGGCCGACACCCAGCGCATCGTCGAGCAGTACGACGTGCGCACGCCGGGCGTGGAGACGCTGGCCCTGGCCCTGTCCGGCGGCAACCAGCAGAAGCTCATCGTGGGCCGCGAGATGAGCGGCGAGCCCAAGTTCCTCATCGCCGCGCACCCCACCCGGGGCGTCGACGTCGGCGCGCAGGCCGCCATCTGGGACCACCTGCGTGACGCCAGAGCGGCCGGGCTGGCCGTGCTGCTCATCTCCGCCGACCTGGACGAGCTGATCGGCCTGTCCGACTCCCTCCAGGTGATCTACCGGGGGCGCCTCGTGGCCGCACTCGACCCTTCCGACGTCACGCCCGAGCAACTGGGCGGCTACATGACCGGCGCCTTCGCCGGTACTGAGGAGACGTGATGCCCGCCGGGCTCAACCGGGCGCTGTTCACCGTGGCGGGCGCCGTCATCGCCATCATCCTGGCGATCGCGATCTGCAGTGTGGCGATCGTCGCGGCGGGCGGGGGCCCGCTGGACGCGCTGGCCGGCTTCTTCGACTTCGGCATCTCCCCGAGGGCGGAGTCCAACTCCGTCGCGGCCTTCCTCAACCGGTCGGTGCCGCTGTTCATCGCCGGCCTGGCGGTGGCCGTCGGCTTCCGGATGAACCTCTTCAACATCGGCGTGGAAGGCCAGTACCGGATCGCCGCCATCTCGGCGGCGTACGTCGGCTCGACCTTCACCGCGCCGGCGCCGGTGCAGATCGCCGTGATCATCGTGGTCGCGGCGCTGGTCGGCGGCCTGTACGCGCTGATCCCCGCGGTCATGAAGGTGACCAGGGGCGTCAACGAGGTCATCGCGACGATCATGCTGAACTACATCGCGATCAACCTGACGTCCTACCTCGTGCGCGGCCCCTTCGCGGGCGAGCGGGTGGACAAGGTCCTCACCACGACCACCCCCAAGCTGCCCGATTCGGCCATGTTCCCCGACCTCAACTTCGTCTTCGGCTGGTTCGGCCTGCTCCCGCCGACGCGCAACGGCGGTGTGTGGGGCTTCCTCATCGTCGCGATCGTGCTCGGCGTGGTCCTGTGGGTGGTCCTGGAGCGCACCCGCTTCGGCTTCAACGTCAAGGCCACCGGCCTCAACGCCCCGGCGGCACTCGCCTCGGGCGTCAACCCCAAGAAGATGATCATCGCGGCGATGGTCCTGTCCGGCGCCATCGCCGGGCTCATCGGCCTGCCGGAGATCCTCGGCGACAAGGGCGCCTTCAACTCCAACTTCACCGCCGGCCTGGGCTTCCTGGGCATCGCGGTGGCCCTGCTCGGCCGGAACAAACCCGTCGGCATCGCCATCGCCGCGCTGCTGTTCGCCTTCCTGGACCGGGCGCAGGGCCCGCTGCAGATCGCGGAGATCCCGGCGTCCGTCATCACGATCATCCAGGGCATGATCGTCCTGCTCGTCGTCATCGCCAACGAGGTCACCAACCGGCTGGCGCTCAGATTCGAAGAGCGCCGGGCGGCCCAGCAGCTCGGCAGGAACACCCCCGTTGAGGTGGCAGCATGACCAGAGTCGGCAAGTATCACGTGGGGCTCGTCGTCGCCGCCGCGCTCATCCTGCTGATGTCGCTCGTCCGCATCGTGTCGGGTCAGGACGACATCACCTCCTCCGGCACCTTCGCCGCGGCGCTGCTGCTGGCCGTGCCGATCGGACTGGCGGGCCTGGGCGGGTTGTGGTCGGAGCGGGCCGGCGTGGTGAACATCGGCCTCGAAGGCATGATGGTGCTCGGCACCTGGTTCGCCGGCTGGGCCGGCTACCAGTGGGGCGCGGTGGCCGCGCTGGTGGCGGGGCTGCTCGGCGGCGCGATCGGCGGCCTCATCCACGCCATCGCCACCGTGTCGTTCGGCGTGGACCACATCATCAGCGGCGTCGCGATCAACCTGCTCGGTCCCGGCGTCACCCGCTTCCTGTCCGAGGTGCTCTACAAGGAGGGCACCCCGGCGGCCGACGCGGGCGCCGGCATCACGACCTCACCCGCGATCGGCTCACCGGCGCCATCGGTCAGCCTGCCGGTGTTGTCGGACGGGCCGGACGTGCTGGGCTGGCTGGAACGCACCCACTGGTTCCTGCTCTCCGACGTCGCGGGCATCGTGCGCGGCCTCACCCACAACGTGAACATCCTCGTGGTCCTGGCCGTGTTACTGCTCCCCCTGACCTTCTTCGTGCTCTGGCGCACGGCCTTCGGCCTGCGGCTGCGCTCGGCGGGCGAGAACCCCTGGGCGGCCGAGTCGCTGGGCGTGAACGTCTACCTGATCAAGTACATCGCCGTCGTCATCTCCGGGGCGTTCGCCGGACTCGGCGGGGTGTTCCTGGTCTTCGTCTCCACCAAGTACGTCGAGGGCCAGACGGCCGGGCGCGGCTTCATCGGCCTGGCCGCCATGATCTTCGGCAACTGGCGTCCCGGCGGGCTCGCGGCGGGCGCGTCGCTGTTCGGCTACGCTGACGGCCTGCAACTGCGCAGCTCGGGGGCGGTCACGTCGTTCTTCCTGTTCGGCGCGGTGTTGCTGGTCGGCTATCTCGCGCTCCAGGTCCACCGGGTCATCGGATCGGGCCAGCCCGCCGAGGCGGTCACCAGGGGCACCAAGGAGTACACCCAGATGGCCCTCGCCATGATCGGCGCGGTCGTGCTGGTCTGGCTCTGGCTGACCGTCGAACAACTGCCGAACGAGTTCGTCTTCATCACACCACACCTGCTCACGCTGCTCGTGCTCCTGGTGGCTTCGCAGCGTCTGCGGATGCCCAAGGCCGACGGCGTCAGCTACCGCCGGGGGGAACAACATTGAGCATTGACTGGGACGGTCTGCGCGGCGCGGCCGAAGAGGCCATGCACCACGCGTACGCGCCCTACTCCAAGTTCCCCGTGGGGGCGGCGGCGCTGGTCGAGGACGGCCGGATCGTCACCGGTTGCAACGTCGAGAACGCCTCCTACGGCTTGGGCCTGTGCGCCGAGTGCGGGCTGGTGTCGGCGCTGCAGCGCTCGGGCGGCGGCCGGCTGGTGGCCTTCACCTGCGTGGACGGTCACGGCGAGCTGCTGATGCCGTGCGGGCGCTGCCGGCAGCTCCTCTACGAGTTCGGCGGTGACGCCCTGCTGGTCGAGACCGTGGACGGGCCGAAGCCCATGGCGGAGATCCTGCCGTACGCGTTCGGCCCGGCGGACCTCAGCCGGAGCGCGTGATGGACGCGATCGAGGTCATCCGCGCCAAGCGGGACGGCGGCGAGCTGACCACGGCGCAGATCGACTGGGTGATCGGCGCCTACACGCGGGGCGACGTGGCCGACGAGCAGATGTCCGCGCTGGCCATGGCGATCCTGCTGAACGGCATGAACCGGCGCGAGATCGCCGGCTGGACGCAGGCCATGATCCGCTCCGGCGAACGCATGGACTGGTCCGCGCTCGACCGGCCCACCGCCGACAAGCACTCCACGGGCGGCGTGGGCGACAAGATCACGCTGCCGCTGGCTCCGCTGGTGGCGGCGTGCGGCGCGTACGTGCCGCAACTGTCCGGCCGCGGCCTCGGGCACACCGGCGGCACGCTCGACAAGCTCGAATCCATCCCCGGCTGGCGGGCCTCGCTCTCCAACGACGAGATGCTGCACGTGCTGCGCTCGGCGGGCGCGGTCGTCTGCGCCGCCGGCTCCGGCCTGGCCCCCGCCGACAAGAAGCTGTACGCCCTGCGCGACGTCACCGGCACCGTCGAGTCGATCCCGCTGATCGCATCGTCGATCATGTCCAAGAAGATCGCCGAGGGCACCGGCTCGCTGGTCCTCGACGTGAAGGTGGGCTCGGGGGCGTTCATGAAGACGACGTCGGCCGCCCGCGAGCTGGCCGCGACCATGGTGGCGCTCGGCACGGACGCGGGCGTGCGCACGGTCGCGCTGCTGACCGCCATGGACCGGCCCCTGGGGCGGGCCGTGGGCAACGCGCTGGAGGTCGCGGAGTCCGTCGAGGTGCTCGCCGGCGGCGGCCCCGAAGACGTGGTGGAGCTGACCGTACGCCTGGCGCGGGAGATGCTGGAGGCCGCCGGGATCTCCGGCAGGGACCCCGCCAAGGCGCTGGAGGACGGCTCGGCCATGGACGCCTGGCGGCGGATGATCTCCGCCCAGGGTGGTGACCCCGACGCGGTCCTGCCGAGGGCGGCCGAGACGCTGACCGTCGAGGCGCCCGAGGCCGGGGTGCTGACGCGGCTGGACGCGTACGCGGTGGGGCTGGCCGCGTGGCGGCTCGGGGCCGGACGGGCGCGCAAGGAGGACCCGGTCTCGTTCGGGGCCGGGGTGACGCTGCACGCCAAGCCAGGGGATCTGGTGCGGCAGGGGCAGCCGCTGATGACGCTGCACGCCGATGAGACCGCCCGGTTCGGGCGGGCCATGGAGGCGCTGGAGGGCGCCTTCGCGGTCGGGCCGGCGAGCGAGGAGCAGCTTCCGCTCGTCATCGACCGCATCACTGCTTGATGAAGGCCGCGTCGCACCCGCTCCCAGCCTCGTGGCTGAGGGCGGTGCGGCCGGTGTCAGCGGGACAGGACCGGGGCCTCGGCGAAGACGCCGGCCAGGACGGCGCGCTGGGTCGGGAGCGCTTCCGCGTGTCTGGCGCGCCCCTCGTCGGTGATGCACACGAACACGCCGCGCCGGTCCTCGTCGCACACGCCGCGTGAGACGAGCGCGGCCTTCTCCAGCCGCGCCACCACTCTGGACAGGGCGCTCTGGCTCAGGTGGACCTCTTCGCAGAGCTCCTGAATGCGCAACTTCCGGCCGTGATGCACCATCCGATCCAGCACCTCGAACTCGCTGGGCCCCAGGCCGTGCCGCTCGCCCAGCTCCCGCTCCAGCGCGCACATGGCCTTGGCGTGTTTGGCCAGGACGTAGTGCCAGGTCTCGACGACGAAGTCCTCCTGCATGTCGCGGAGGTTACCACTGCGGGAAAACTCATGCAACGGAATTAAATGCGTTTGCATTAGATGCAAACGCATGTACTGTTCTGGCTCATGTCCTCTTCCTCATCCCGGTGGAGCGCGCTCGTCGTGCTCTGCGCAGTGATATTCCTGGACGCCCTTGACGTCTCGATGGTCGGTGTCGCCCTGCCGGCCATCCAGCACGACCTGGGCCTGAGCACTTCGTCTCTGCAGTGGGTGGTCAGCGGTTACGTGCTGGGGTATGGCGGTCTTCTGCTGCTCGGGGGCAGGACCGCCGATCTGCTCGGGCGGCGCAGGGTCTTCCTGGTCGCGCTGGGCGTCTTCGCCGTCGCGTCGTTGTTCGGTGGATTGGTGGACGACGGCGGGTTGCTGATCGCGGCCCGGTTCGTCAAGGGCGTGGCCGCCGCCTTCACCGCGCCGGCGGCCTTGTCGATCATCACGACGACCTTTCCCGAAGGGCCGGAGCGCAACAAGGCATTGAGCATCTTCACCGCCTGTGGCGCCAGCGGCTACTCGCTCGGCCTCGTGTTGTCCGGCTTGCTCACCGAGATCGGCTGGCGGTGGACGTTGCTGATGCCGGTGCCCGTCGCGGTGATCGCGCTGGTCGCCGCGTTGAAGGTGCTGCCCCGCGCCAAGGAGGACCGGGCCGAGGGCGGTCACGACCTGATCGGCGCCGTGACGATCAGCGCGTCCATGTTGCTACTGGTGTTCACCGTCGTGCAGGCGCCGGAGGCCGGCTGGGCCTCGTTGCAGACCATCGGCTCACTGGTGGGCGTGGCCGTGCTGCTCGGCCTGTTCGTCCTCACCGAGCTGCGGATCAAGCACCCGCTGGTGCGGCTGGGCATCCTGCGCTCCGCCTCCCTCGTGCGGGCCAACCTGGGGCTGCTGATCCTGATGGGCTCGTACGTGTCCTTCCAGTTCGTGGCCATGCAGTACTTCCAGAACCTGCTCGGCTGGTCGGCCCTGGGCACGGCCATGGCGTTCCTGCCCGCGGGCCTGCTCGTCGCGCTCAGCTCGACCAAGATGGGCGACTTCGCGGACAGGTTCGGCACCGGCAAGCTGATCGTCGTCGGGGCGGCCGCGCTGGCCGGCGGTTACGCGATCTTCCTGGGCATCGACGAGACACCCAGTCTGGGCGGCCTGGTGATCCCCGGCATGGTGCTGCTGGGCATCGCGTTCGCGCTGTCCTTCCCCTCGCTGAACATCCAGGCCACCAACGGCGTGGACGACGACGAGCAGGGGCTGGCCTCCGGGCTGCTCAACACCTCGGGCCAGGTCGGTGGCGCGATCGTGCTGGCCGTGGTCACCGCCGTGCTCACCGCGGGCGGCGGTGAGACGCTCTCGATCGGTTCGCTGCGCGCCGCCATCGTCGTGTCGCTGGTGCTCGCCCTGGTCGGGCTGGCGATCTCGGCGACCGGGCTGCGCCGGCGCAAGGCGGCGGTCGTACCGCAGGAGAGCGCCCAGGTCTACGAGACCGTCTGATCGCGCGCGGGAGGGGGCCCTGTCATGGGGCCCCCTCCCGTCATTTCAGCGCGCCGATCGGTGAGTCGTAGCCGAGCTCCTCCATCCAGTCCTCCGAGAGCTCGACGGTGGCGCCCGAGTGCACGTTGACCTTGGTCAGGTAGGCGTAGTCGTCGTCCCACTGCCGGATCAGCACCTCGTCCGCGCTGACCCAGCGCTCGACCGCGAGCACCTCGTAGTCCTCGATCACCGTGCGGTGGCCGAAGACGCGGCCGGTGCGGGCGTCCATGGTGATGAGCGTGCTGTCCTCCGCGATCAGGGCCACCGTGCGGCCGTCCGGCGCGAGGGCGCCGCCGAGCTTGAGCAGGTCGGGATCGACGCGATAGCCGCCTTCGAGTGCCCCCGGCGCGCCGAGGGTGAGGGTGGTGACCGAGGCGTGTCCCGGCACGTCGTGAACGTCCTTACGGACGCCGGCCAGCCGCGTGCCGTCGTCGCGCACGGCGAGGACGCGCTCGCTGAACAGGTAGTGGGTCACGCCGGTGTCGAAGTCGAACAGCCCTCCGTCCGAGAACTCGGAGCCGACGGCGAAGAAGCGGCCGTTGGGTGAGGAGGTGATGGCCGGGTTGACCAGCTCGTCGCGGACGTCGAACGCCTTGACCTTGCCGCTGGGCAGGTCGTGGACGACGTAGGCGCCCTCGCTGTTCCGGTAGGCCAGGCGGTGGCCGTCGCGGCTGACGCCCAGGGGCGCGCTGGCGCCCGTCGCCTCGTCGTAGGCGGGGCGCGCCGTCGTCAGCCGCCACTCCTCGCCCGAGGTGGTCGTCAGCCGCCACTGGGCGCAGGGCTTGGCGACGCTGAAGTCGCTGATTTCGGCGGGTGTGCCCGGGCAGTAGCCCGGATAGGCGTAGCGGATGGGGGCGCTCAGCTTCGCCGGCGCCGCCTCCGGGATCGGCTGCGGCGCCGACGGGTAGCCGGTCGGGTCGGCGATGAGCTGATCAAGGTTGCGCGCCATGGCGTTCACGCTGACCGCGATGAGGGCGACGAGCGCGCCCACCATGCCGACGGAGACGGAGGTCCACAGGGCCGTGCGGACCCTGCGGCGTCTGGTGACGCGGCGCAGGACGGGCTCGGAGAGGTTGGTGTGCGGCATCTCGGCCGCGATCCCGGCCAGGGCGGCGCGCAGCTCGGGATCGTCGGGTGTGGCCGGATCGGCGGCCGGTGGCGTCGCCGCCCACGTCCGGCCCTCGACCGCCCACGGGGTGGCGGCGGGCGCGACCGTCCCCCAGGGCGCCGCCCATGACGCCGGCTCGGCCGCCTGCTCCGGTGCTGAGGGCTGTGGTGTCTCGGGCTGCGGTGGCGGGGGTTGTGGTGCCAGAGGTGCCGAGGGTGGTGGTGCCAGGGGTGCCGGGTCGGGGGCCGGGCTGTGGGGCTGGACGGTGGTGAAGAGGTCGGGGCGGGTGGCCTGGAGGTAGTCCCGGGCCTCGCGGGTCTCCTGGGTGAGCACGGCCACCCACAGTCCGGTGATCGCCGCCGCCTGCCGTACGTCCAGCCCGTCGTGGTACTGCGTGACCAGGGCCACCCTGGCCTTCGGCGGCAGGGCGGCCAGCGCGCCGGTCGCGGGCGCCTCCCCGGCGTTGAGGAAGCGCCGGTACAGCTCGCGCAGCACTGCGTCGGCCGGCCGGCTCCAGCGGATCGCGCGCCAGCGGCGGCAGACCGTGGTCAGCGCGTCCACGGCCAGCGTGCGGCCCTTGTCCGCGTCGCCCGTCAGCAGGTACGCGGTACGAGCGAACGAAGGCCCATAACTGGCCAAAAAAGCCGGTAAATCACTAGATTTGCTCACGTATATGACTCCTTGTGGGTTGATCAGCGTAGAGGAGCCCCCGGTTCCGCGAAAGGCCAGGAAAGGGTGTCCCGATCCGCCGCGAAACCGCTTGCAGGCCCGTGGTCTGGGCATTTACCGGGCATGCGCTCGTCTTCTCCACCCGCCGGCCGGCCGTCACGCCTTCGCGTCCTCGCCTCGCTCGCCTGCCTCGTCCTGCTCACCGGCTGCGGCGCGGCCACGCAGACCACCGTGCGGACATCGCCCACCGCCACCGCCACCGCCACCGCCACGGCCACCGCGACGACGCCGGCGGAGCGGGCCGTGCCCGACCCCGAGACCCCCACGAGCACGACCGAGGTCGAGGTCGAGCGGGGCGGCGTCGATCCCGCCGTGGTGACGTCGGTGCGGTTCGCGGCCCACGAGACGTTCGACCGGGTGGTCGTCGATCTCAAGGGCGGCATTCCGGGCTACCACGTGAGATGGGTGGATGAGTTCGTACAGGACGGATCGGGCACGCCGATCGACGTCCGGGGCGGCGCGTACCTCCAGCTCACGCTCTTCCCCGCGCACGCCCACGACGAGGACGGCCGGCCCACCTGGGGCGGTGGCCCCATCTACCCGGCCAAGCTCGGCAACCTCACCCATGTCGTCAGGACCGGCGACTTCGAGGGGCGCGTCGGCATCGGCCTGGTGCTGGCCAGGCGGTCCGGGTTCCAGATCAAGGAGCAGGGCGGCCCGAGCCGGCTGGTCCTCGACGTGGCACACTGACCTCCGTGGTGAGAAAGATCGAGGGCCCGGCCCGCATCCCCGTGCCGGGCGGCAAGCTGATCGACGAGCACGTCGGCCGCGTCAGCAGTGGCGACCGGGACGTCTCCATCGCGCACATGACCGCTCCGCCCGGCTGGGCGGAGCCGGCCCAGACGCCGTCGTTCACCGAATACACCGTGGTCCTGCGGGGCCTGTTGATCGTGGAGCACGCCGAGGGCACGACGGAGGTCGCGGCCGGGCAGTCGGTGGTGACGTCGCCGGGGGAGAAGGTCAGCTACCGCGTGGGCGACGAGGGCGCCGAATACATCGCCGTGTGCCTTCCCGCGTTCTCGCCGGAGGCCGCCGGGCGCGACTGAGCCTCATATCATGGCCTGATGAGTCCCACGCTGCACGAGATCCGGCGGGCTCCCAAGGTGCTGCTGCACGATCACCTCGACGGCGGGCTCCGCGCCGAGACGATCGTCGAGCTGGCGCGGGAGTGCGACTACGATCTGCTGCCCACCGACGATCCCGGCGACCTGCGCCAATGGTTCGAGGAGGCGTCCGGCTCCGGGTCGCTGGAGCGCTATCTGGAGACCTTCGACCACACCGTCGGGGTCATGCAGACGCGCGAGTCGCTCGTCCGCGTGGCCGCCGAGTGCGCCGAGGACCTGGCCGCCGACGGCGTCGTCTACGCCGAGGTGCGCTTCGCGCCGGAGCAGCACACCACCAAGGGGCTGAGCCTCGACGAGGTGGTGGAGGCGGTGCTCGACGGGTTCAGGCAGGGCTCGGCCGGGCGCGGCGTCCGCGTCGGCACGCTCCTGACGGCCATGCGGCACCAGGCCCGCTCCCGGGAGATCGCCGAGCTGGCGGTCCGCTACCGCGACGTGGGCGTGGTCGGATTCGACATCGCGGGGGCCGAGGCCGGCTACCCGCCCACCCGTCACCTCGACGCCTTCGAATACCTGCAGCGCGAGAACGCCCAGTTCACCATCCACGCGGGCGAGGCGTTCGGGCTGCCGTCGATCTGGCAGGCGATCCAGTGGTGCGGCGCCGACCGGCTCGGGCACGGGGTGCGCATCATCGACGACATCTCCGTGGCCGACGACGGCTCCGCCAAGCTCGGCCGGCTGGCCGCGTACGTGCGGGACAAGCGCATCCCGCTGGAGATGTGCCCCACGTCCAACCTGCAGACCGGCGCCGCCGACTCCATCGCCGACCACCCCATCGGCCTGCTGCGGCGGCTGCACTTCCGGGTCACCGTCAACACCGACAACCGGCTGATGAGCGCGACGAGCGTGTCGCTGGAGTTCTTCAAGCTGGTGGAGGCGTTCGGCTACGGCTGGGACGACCTGCAGTGGTTCACGGTCAACGCGATGAAGTCGGCGTTCCTGCCGTTCGACGAGCGGCTGGCGCTGATCAACGGCGTGATCAAGCCCGGGTTCGCGCAGCTCAAGTGGCAGCCGTGAAGCAGACCTACCGCTCCAGGACCGCCTTCGTGCTCGGCTGGGTGTGGGTGGCCTTCGTCGCGTTCAACGTCTACGACCTGATCGCCCGCTACACCGGCAAGTCGTCGCTGGTGGCGCTGGCCGTGCTCGGGGTGCTGACGGCGATCGTCTACGTGATCGCGCTGCGCCCGGCCACCGTGGTCACCGAGGCCGGGCTGGTGGGGCGCAACCCGTTCCGCACGACGTTCCTGCCGTGGGCCGCCATCGACGACGTGACGGTCTCCCACTCCATCAACGTCAAGCACGACGACGAGCGCACGCTGCGGTTGTGGACGCCGATGAGCAGCGCCAGGGAGCGGGCCAAGGCGCAGCGGCGCGCGGCGCCCAAGCGGCGGCGGGGGCGTTTCGACGCCGAGCCCACCCTGTCGAAGGGCGAGCAGGCGGCGGCGGAGGTGTTCGCGGGCCGGACGCACGCCGACTGGGTGGCCGACCAGATCCGCGAGCGGGCCGAGTCGGCCAGGCGGCGTGCGGAGGAGGCCACGCCCGCCCGCGTCACCTGGGCCTACGACTCCATCGCGATCGTGGTGGCCGCGCTCGTGCTCGTGGTGGCGGCGATCGTCGGCTAACGCCGGTTCACGAACCGGGACACGCCCGCCTGGGCGATGCCCCACTCCTCCACCTGCTTGGCGGCCTCCGTCTCCACGGCGAAGGCCCGCTCGACGTTCGTGCGCGAGGGGCGCAGCATGTCCAGGTGGACCGAGGTGGCGGTGCCCGGGCGCGTCCAGTGGTGCACGCGGGCGGTCGCCGACTCGGTCAGGGTCTCCTGGGCGACGATCTCGTCCAGCAGGCCCGCGGCCAGGGCGCTCTCGGCGCTCACCCGGGCCGAGTCGAGCACCAGCCGCATCGCCCTGGCGGCGCCCACCAGGCGGGGGAGCAGGTAGCTGGCGGCGTTCGAGATCGACAGGCCGAGGTGGTTCTCCGGGAAGAAGTACTCCGCCGCCGGGGTGCCGACGCGGGCGTCGAAACACAGGGTCCATTCGGCGGCGCCGCCGACGGCCAGGCCGTTGACCGCCGCGACCACCGGGACCTGCGTCTCCAGCACAGCCCTGGTCATGTCGTGGAACAGCGCCACCTCCGCCACCAGCGACTGACCGGCCGCCTCGTGGAGGTCCTCGCCGGCGGAGAACGCCCGGCCCGTGCCGGTCACGACGATGCCCTTGACGCGCTTGCCGTCGCCGTAGCCGCGTACCGCCGCCGCCAGGTCCCTGCGCATGCCGGCGGTGAGGGCGTTGAGCTTCTCCGGGCGGGTGAGCGTGATCACGGCCACCTCGTCGCGTTCGGTCACATCGATCATGTTCTCTCCTTGTCGACGGAGATGGTGGGGGCGGTGCTCCGGCAGGAGGAGGTGGCGCTTCTCGATGCGGCCGACGGGGTCAGCGAGAAGCCTCCGCCGAACTTCACGTACGCGGGGATCTTGAACCGGGCCAGGTGCTCCATGGCGTGCCCGACCACGCCGGCGGCCGGGCCGGCGTCGGCGGCGTGGGGTGGGTGAGCGTCGGGGAAGCGGAGGAACTCACGTGTGCCGGAAAAATACCCCACTCCCTCCGAAACCGCCATAGCTGGGTATGCATCGCTACAACACCACAATGCGGGAAATTTCGCTGTACTGTCCGGATCAACCGGGATGAAGGGCCGAGGACGCGGTGCAGGAGGCGTTCGTCAGGGCGGAGCGCACGTACGATCCCGCGCGCGGACCCCGGCGCCCGTGGTTGTTCCACCTGGCCACCAAGTTCCGCTTTTCGGCCCCGATGAGTTTCGAGCCCGCACGCCGTACTGAACGGTAATGGAGGAAACATGCCACAGATTGTTGATTTTCCAGAACGTCCTTACATCGGGGTGCGCGCGACCATCACCATGACCAGCTTCAGCGTGGTGGCGGACCGCATCGGTGAGCTGATCGGCCGGCTCGCCCAACGCGGCGTCACCCCGGCAGGAGCCCCGTTCCTCAGGTACGACTCCATCAACATGACCGAGGACCGGCTGGTGGTGGAGGCCGGGGTCCCGGTGGCCGCCCCGGTGGAGGGCGAGGCCGACATCTATGCCGCCACCCTCCCCGCCGGGCGCTACGTCACCGTCTCTCACCACGGCCACCCGGACCGGCTCGCGGAGGTCGTCGCGGCCCTGCTGACGTGGGCCGAGGAGCAGGGGCTGACCTGGGACATGACCGAGAAGGACGGGACCGAGCACTGGGGCTGCCGCCTGGAGCTCTACACCACCGATCCGCGAGTCGAGCCCGACCCGAACAACTGGGACACGGACCTGCAGTTCCGCCTGTCCTGACCAGAAGCGTCGGGTGATCCCAGTTACGGAGCGTCCACCTGGGAAACAACCAAGTTTGGTTGTTCCAAATCTGGTACAACCAAACTTGGTTGTTCGAGGGAGGGTGACATGGACGGATTCATCGGCCGGGATCGAGAGCTGGCCGTCCTTGGCCGCTACTTCGATCGAGTCGGGTCGGGCGATCGGCCGGGACGTGCCATCCTCATGCGCGGTCGTCGCCGGGTGGGAAAGTCGCGTCTCGCTGAAGAGTTCATCCACCGGAGCGGCGTACCCAGCCTGTTCTTCACCGCGGCCCACGAGCCGCTCTCCGATCAACTGGACCGCTTCGTCGCGGACGCCCTGGCCTCGGACCTGCCCGACGCATCTCTTTTCGAGGGTCTGACCCCGACCGGGTGGGACACCGCGCTCAGGCTGCTGGCTCAGGCCCTCCCCCAGAACTCGCCCAGCATCGTGATCCTGGACGAGCTGCCCTTCATGATCGCCGAAGACCCGCACCTGGAAGGCAGGCTGCAGCGTCTTTTCGACCGCGAGTTCTCCCGTCGGCCCATCCTGCTCATCCTGATCGGTTCCGACCTGTCCATCATGGAAGCGATCAACCAGTACGACCGGCCGTTCTATATGCGCGCATCCGACATGGTGATCAACCCGCTCACCCCCGCCGATGTGGCGGAGAAGCTCGGTCTGCCGGCCGCTGAGGCCATCGATGCCTACTTGATCACGGGTGGGCTCCCCATGATCCTTGACGAATGGCCGGTCGGTGCGACCGTGTGGGATTTCCTGAACGCATCCATCCCGGACCCGACCTCGGCGCTGACGGTGAGCGGGGAACGGGCCCTGGCAGCGGAATTCCCGCCCGAGGCACAGGCCAGGACGCTGCTGAAAGCCATCGGCTCAGGACAGCGGACCTTCTCCTCCCTCTCCCAAGCCTCCGGCGGGATACCAGGCACGTCAGTCCAGCGAGGCGTGCAGATCCTCTTGGAGAAACGCATGGTCACGGCAGAAGTGCCACTGTCCACGCGCCCATCGCGGGAGCGCCGCTACCACATCGCCGATACACACCTGCGATTCTGGCTCTCCTTCGTCGAAGCGAGCATGCCGGAGATCGAGCGCGGACGGGGCGATCTCGTGATGCGCCGCATAGAGCGGTCATGGACCGCCTGGCGCGGCAGCGCCGTGGAGCCCGTCATCCGGGAGAGCCTTCGCCGGATGGACGGTTTGCCCGAGGAGACCGGAGCCATCGGAAGATATTGGACGCGGACCAACGATCCCGAGATCGACCTCGTGGGCGCCGACCGTGAGCCGGTGGCGAAGAAGATCACGATGGTCGGCTCTGTGAAGTGGCTGGAGAACCGGCCGTTCGATCATCATGACCTGAGTGAGCTCATCACCCGTCGCGCCCGGCTGCCCCATGCCGACACCTCCACCCCGCTCTATGCGGTGTCACGGAGCGGATGCGATGTACAAGGCGTTACCCACGTCGCCCCTGAAGAACTGCTCGCCGCCTGGCGCTGAGCCGGACGGCGCAGTGGTGCTCAGGAGTCGAGCACGGCGGCGACGGCTTCGATCTCGACGAGCTGGTCGGTGTAGCCGAGCACGGTGACGCCGAACAAGGTGCTGGGGACGTCATGGTCGCCGAACGCCTCCCTGACCACCTCCCACGCTGTCCCCAGGTCCTGCCGCCGGGTGGAGGCGACCAGGACGCGGGTGCTGATGACGTCCTGCAACGTCGCGCCGGCGGCGGCGAGAGCGGTCCGCATGTTCTCGACGGCTTTCGCCGCCTGGCCCGCGTAGTCACCGATCGCCGCCGTCGAGCCGTCCTCGTTCAGGGGGCAGGCTCCGGCGAGGAAGATGAGCCGCGCCTCGGCGGGCGCCGTGGCCGCGTAGGCGTACTCGGCGACGTCGGACAGGGACGTGGAGCGAATCAACGTGATGGCATGCGGCACGATCAGGTCCTCTCACATCGGGCATGAGGCACCATCCTGGCAGGGGCGTTCTGGCGCCTGCCTGCCGTTTTCGCCGGCCGCCTCCGAGCCGCTCCTGCCGGCGGCGCTCGATGGTCTCCGCTCGGCATCGACGGTTTGAGCCTCACTCGCCACTGCTCTGCGCGGCCCGGTCGAGGACGATGTCGAGCAGGCCGGGGAAGCGGGCCTCCAGATCGTCGCGGCGCAGCGTGAGGTAGAGCTTGCGGCCCGCGCGGCGCTGGCGGATCACGCCGCTCTCGCGCAGGGCTCGCCAGTGGTGGGTCATGCTCGACTTGGGGACATCGGGCAGGATCTCGCCGCAGAACCTCTCTTCGCCGGAGACGAGGGCCAGCGCGATGCCCAGGCGGACCGGGTGCCCGAGGGCGGCGAGCACGTCGACCAGCTCGATCTCCTCGGCGGCGGGATGGTGCAGTACGGCCATGCCTACCAATGTACGCGATTCTCGTACGGTCACTTGACATCATCCATACGACTGTACGAACATCTCGTACACAAACGGTACGAAATTCTCGTACGGTCGAACGATAAGGAACGCCATGACCACGTCCCTCACTGATCCCCTGCACGACGCCGAGCTCGCGCGTTCGCTGGAGGGAGCCTTCTCCAGCCGTCACGCCGAGGTGAACGGCGTTCGTCTGCACTACGTCGAGGGCGGCAGCGGTGAGCCGCTGCTCCTGCTCGGCGGATGGCCGCAGACCTGGTGGCAGTGGAGCAAGGTCATGCCCGCGCTGGCCCGCCGCCACCGGGTGATCGCCGTTGACCTGCGCGGCATGGGAGGCTCGGACAAGCCCGCCGACGGCTACGACAAGAAGACCATGGCGGCCGACATCCACGCTCTCGTCCGCCACCTGGGCCTGACGACCGTCAGCATCGCCGGCCACGACATCGGCGCCATGGTCGCCTATGCGTTCGCGGCCAATCATCCCGAGGCGACCACGAAGATCGCGCTGCTGGACGTCCCCCACCCCGACAAGACGTGGTCCACGTTCAGCCTGCTCCCCGAGTCCGACCAGCACGTCGACTCGGTCATCGAGGCCGGCGCCCGCTCCTACCTGTGGTGGTTCGCCTTCAACCAGGTCCGTGACCTGCCTGAGCTGCTGCTGGAGGGCCGCAGCCGGCTGCTGGTCGACTGGCTGTTCAACCGTCAGGCCAAGGACCCGGGCTCTGTCGACGAGTGGTCCCGGCAGGTGTACGCCCACGCCTACTCCACCGCCGACGCCGTACGCGCGGGCAACGGCTGGTACCAGACCTTCACCCGCGACGCCGACGACGAGCAGGCCTATGGGCGGGTGACCACGCCGATCCTCGCCCTCGGCGGGGACAAGAGCAACTACGCCTTCCTGCGTGAGCTGATGCCGTCCAAGGGCACGGACGTCCAGGTGATCGAGGTGGTCGACTGCGGCCACTACATCCCCGAGGAGCAGCCCCAGGCCGTCATCGACGCCCTGACCACCTTCCTCGGCTGACAGCGCGATCCCCTTCGCAGCGGGCCCTCGACGCGGTCGTGCCGACCTCGTCCAGGGCCCGCAGGCTGCTTGATCGGAGCATCCATGCCCCACCTCCACCGGACGCCCGACCGGGCCCCGGCCACCTCGATCGCCTCCGCCCGTACGCGCCGGGCAGCGCGCGCGCTCCTCGTCCTGGGCGTCGTGCTGACAGCGGCCAACCTGCGCCCCGCCATCGCGGCCACCGCGACCATCCTGGAGCCGATCAGCAGGGACCTCCACCTGTCGGGAGTCGCCGCCGGAGCGCTGACGACTCTTCCCGTGTTGTTCTTCGGCCTGGCGGGCCCGGCGGCGCCGCTGCTGGTCAACCGTCTGGGCATCGAACGCACCCTGGCCTGGGCGCTGGCCGCCATCGCGGCGGCCACGGCGATGTGGCTCGGCGGCTCGACCCTCGCGTTGTTCGCCGGCACTGTCCTGGTCGGCGCCGCCGTGGCCGTCGGCAACATCGTGCTGCCCGTTCTCGTCCGCCGCGACTTCCCCGATCGGGCCGGTCTGATCTCCGGCCTCTACACCACCGCGCTGGCCTCCTCCGCCGCCATCGCGGCCGCCGTGACCGTTCCCCTCGGGGACGCGATCGGGGGTGGCTGGCCCGCCGCCCTGGCCATCTGGAGCCTTCCCGCGCTCGTCGCCTTCATCGTCTGGACGCCGCAGCTACGTTCAAGCGTGCGTTTCGCTGATCACTCGGCGGGGGCCGGCCTGGCCCACCTGCGGCGGCTGCTGCACGACCGGCTCGCCTGGCAGGTCACCGGGCTGTTCGGGCTCCAGGCGCTCAGCTATCACACGACCTTGGCCTGGCTGCCGTCCGTCTTCGTCGACGCGGGGATCGACCAGGCCACCGCCGGGTTCCTGCTGTCCGTCGCCGGCTTCGTGGCCATCCCCGTCTCCCTGGTCCTGCCCACTCTGGCGGCCAGACGCCCGAGCCAACGCCCCTGGATCGTCCTCCTGACCGCCCTCACCGCCACCGGTCTTCTGGGCCTGCTCATCGCCCCCACCGCGGCTCCCTACCTGTGGGCGACCCTGATGGGGCTTGGCCAGGGTCCCATCTTCCCGCTGACCCTTACCCTCATCGTCCTGCGCTCCCGGACCACCGAGGACACCGCCGCCCTGTCCACGATGGCCCAGTCCATCGGCTTCGTCATCGCGGCCGCAGGACCCCTCACGTTCGGCCTGCTCCAAGCCGTAACCGGCACCTGGACGGCCGGCCTCACCCTGCTCCTGGCCCTCCTCGTGCCACAACTGTGCACCGGGCTGGCGGCGGCCCGCGATCGCCACATCGGCGGCGATCCGCGATGAGCACGGTCTTGACGTGCTAGGGAGACGTTTCGCCGGTCCTCAAGGTTCGTTGTGACGACTC
Organism: Nonomuraea sp. NPDC002799; assembly: GCF_053592075.1. NCBI lineage: Bacteria > Bacillati > Actinomycetota > Actinomycetes > Streptosporangiales > Streptosporangiaceae > Nonomuraea > Nonomuraea sp. NPDC002799. Next base: position 623,491 of record NZ_JBSFVA010000001.1, on the reverse strand, counting down.
CGGGCGCGTGACGCACGCCAGGTCGGCCCACACGACGCGACAGCCTCGTCGTACGGTCTCCGTCCCCCAGCGAACCGACAGCCTGGCCACGATGTCGAGCCCGCGCCCGGATTCGGCCATGGAGCCCACCTGGTGGGGGACGAGAGTCGGCGCCCGTTCCGGGGTGCCCGGGTCGATCACTTCCAGGCGGACGAACTCGCCGCCGAAACCCAGCCGCAGCTCGACCCAATCCCGCCCGACTCCTGGCGGCACGTGCTCGCAGGCGTTGGTGACCAGCTCGGAGCTGACTTGGAGGGCATCGGACCGTGCCGGATGGTCTGGGGTCAGCCAGGCTTTGACGGCCTGTCGCGCCTGCCAGGGCGCTTTGTCGCTCCGGCGCAGCGTGGCGCCTTTCCACGCGATTACCTGTGATGGCCTGCTGTCCATTGGAATGAAATCACCGGCTTTGTCCGAGTCGTCGCTTGATATGCCGTGCACTGGGTTTCAGCATGAAGAGCCATCGAGTCAATGGGGGCGGATATCTCTTGAAATCTGAACGACATGAAAAGTCGCGCCCAGCGTATTGTTTGTCGGGGGATTGTCACTGTAAGGTCAAGCTCAATCACCAAGCGCAACGCAATCGGCTGGGATGTCATGGCCAACGACACCGACGGAGACCACTCCTCCCCACGATCCCGCTTCGCGATGGACCTCGCTGCTCACCGCACGGCGGCGATGCTGACCCAAGCCGCGTTAGGACGCCGGATGAGGTGCCACCCGTCCGCCGTCAGTCACGTCGAAACGGGCCGCAGAGCGCCAACGAGCGATTTCGCTAAAGAAGTGGATAGGGCTCTGGGCCTCGACGGCCATTTCGCTGCCTTGTACACACGAATCTGCCAATCGCCCACTTTGAGATGGTTCGCTCGCTGGGTTGAGGAAATCGAGCCACGGGCGGTCATCCTGCAAACATGGGACCCACTGGTGGTTCCCGGGCTGTTGCAGAATGCGGACTACGCGCGTGCGATATTCAACAACACCGCCTCGCCCGATCGGGTGGAGGAACGTGTCCAAGCCCGCACCGGCCGCATGCGAATTTTCGACAGCCCAGATCCGCCTACGTTTCTGGCGCTGATCGATGAGGCTGTGCTGCACCGTCCCATTGGAGGATCCGATGTCCTGGTGAAGCAGCTTCGCCATCTGCTCGACCTCACACAACATCCCCGAATCACAATCCAGCTCGTGCCGCTCGCCGTGGGTTGTGTAGCAGGCATGACCAGCGCGTTCGCGTTGGCGCGGCTGCGGGATGGCAGCGAGATCATCTCCGCTGATTCGATTCTGTCGGGGGATGTCACCGGTGATCACGAGGCGGTGGCGGATCTCAAGCAGAGGTACGACACCATCAGAGCGGACGCCCAGCCGAAAACCTTGACGAAGCAGGCCATAGAGGATGCGATGAAAAAATGGACCAAGTGAATCTCGACGCAGCGGAGTGGCACAAGGCCAACGCGAGCAGCGACGCTGGGCAGTGTGTTCAGGTTGCTACCAACCTGCCTGGCATCGTCGCCGTTCGCGACAGCAAGAATCCGCAAGGGCCCGCGCTCGTCTTCACTCCCGGCGAGTGGAAGGCGTTCGTCGATGGCGCCCGGAACGGCGAGTTCGACCTCTGACGGCGTCGGCGAGGGGGATCAGGTGGGCGGCAAGCACGAAGGCGAGCCAACGGACAAGCCGTTCAAGCCGAGCCCGCGCAAACCGGAGGACGACGACACACACCCCGGCACCGGCAACAGCGGCGACAACGAGGGCGGCAGCGGCAGGTGACCTGCGCCGACCACCGGGAATCGGCCGGGCGGATGGTCGCCGGGATCGCGCCCGCTCCGCAGCGCACCGGCGCTGTCCTGGACGCCCTGCGGAGCCTGCCCCGCCACCTGTTCATCCCGGCGCGCGGCCGGGCCGTCATCGGCGCGAAGCAGCGGGTCGCCTGGATCGACCGGCAGAGCGACCCGGCTCACTGGTGGGACGTCGTCTACCAGGACTCAGTGATCGTCACGCAGGTGGCCGACGGCAGGCGCGAGGTCACCCCGGAGGGCACCGGCTCCAGTTCCTCGGCCTCCGCGCCGTCCACGGTGGCCGACCTGCTCGGCTGGCTGAACGCCGAGCCCGGCCAGCGGGTGCTGGAGGTGGGCACTGGCACCGGCTACACCGCGGCCTTGCTGTCGCATCTCGTCGGCCGGGGCGGTGCGGTCACGTCGATCGAGGTCGACCCGGCGGTCGCCGAGCAGGCGGCCAAAAACCTGGCCGCCGCCGACGTTCACCCTCACCTCGTCGTAGGTGACGGCGCGGACGGTTGCCCGGAACGTGCGCCGTACGACCGGGTGCACGTCACCTGTGGCGTCCGCACGATCCCGTACGCGTGGGTGGAGCAGTGCCGGCCGGGCGGCGTGATCGTGCTGCCCTGGTGCCCCGGCCTCGGCAACGGGCACGCGCTGCGGCTCGTCGCCCTTCCTGACGGCACCGCGTACGGCCGGTTCCCCGGCTTCGCCGCCTACATGATGATGCGCTCCCAGCGCCCGCCGGACGCGGCCGGCGACGACGGCAGCGGACGCGACCTGCGCACCCGAGTGGACCCGCGCACGATCGCCAATGCGCCACCGGGAGCGCTGCTGGCGATGGCCGCGCTCACCGGCCTCCAGGTCACCTCCCACGTTCAGGACGGCTTGGTGCAGGTGTGGGTGGCGGACCAGGACGATCCCGCCGTGTGGTCGCTGGTGACCCACCGGTCCGGTCAGGCTGAGTTCGACCTGTACCGGCTCGGCGACCGTCCGGTGTGGGACGAGGTGACCGACGCGTACTTTCGCTGGGTGTCGTGGGGAGAGCCGAGCCGCGACCGGTTCGGGATGACGGTCACGCCTGAAGGGCAGTCGATCTGGCTGGACAGCCCAGATCACGTGCTGACCGGATGAAACGCGCAGTCCCGCAGGTGGGCGGTCTGTGTCATTTACTGAGGGCGAGTGACCGGAACCACCGTGATCAGGTGGTCCAGACCTTTGAAATCTCTGGGATTGCAGGTGTAGAGAGGGAGCCGGTTCGTGATCGCCACGCAGGCGATCATCAGATCTGCCGTGCGGGGGCGTGGTTTCCGTCCTGAGGTGATGACAGCCGTCCACAACTGGCCGTACTCGCGGGCTGCGGTGTCGTCGAAGGGAAGTGGGTCGAATTCGGCTTCGGCGGTCTGCAGGATCTTCATTCGCTGGGCGAGTTCCCGCGCCTCTGTCGCTACCAAGACGCCGACCGATAGCTCCGCGGTGGTGATGGCGCTGATCATCATCTCATCGGGGAGTTCGTTGGGATCAATGCTGGCGCGCAGGATGAGGATGTTGGTGTCGAGCAGCCCCAGGGCGTGGGTCATCCCTCGTCCTCCGGGGATTCGCGTCTACCGTATGCACGGTCGTAAGGGTCGTAGAGATCGTCGTTGACGTGGCGGTCCATGTCTTCACGATATTTGCGGTCGTCCAGTCGGGGCATACCACCCGACACGGCGGCGAATTCGGCGCGTGACACGGCGCGGCGTCGGCGGCGGAGCGGGACCAGATCGCCGATGTGGTGGCCGTTGCGAGTAACGGCATACCGCTCCCCACGTTCCAGCCCATCCATGATCTCGGCTGACCGGTTGCGCAGGTCGCGTTGAGAGATCTCATGGGAGTGGTCAGGCTCGGGCATGCTCACGTTTGTAGTCTACCGCCTTGTGCCATCGGGTGCCATGCGGTGCCACAATCGACCACCTGGCGAGCTCTTCGCTCAATCTGCTCACTCATCTCGTCGCGCGCTATCGCGGTTGGGGCGCAGACCCGATGTCCCTCCAGTGTCGATGGGTCGTCAGACATCGGTCTCACCCGGCCGTTTCCTTCATCCACACTGGCCATCGGTGTCACATCGACCACATCAATTTGTGGTGGTAGTAGGAGGCAAGAGGAGGCTCATGAAGAAGCAGCTTGTCGCCACTCTGCTGTTCGGAGGTGCCACAATCATGACAGCCTGCGGGTCAGGGGAGGTACGAGCGCCCGCTTCAGCGCATGAGGCCCTTCTAAGTGAGCAGAACAGCTCCCTCGACGTCTCTCTTCTACGGGTCTCGGAGTCCGACTTCCCCGCATACGCTTCACCTGAAGCGCTTGCAGCAGACCGACCGATCGTCCTCGCCGGTGTGATCGACGGCTGGCAACAGGGGCCCGCGACAGAGACGTACGAAAACGGCCCCCTCGATTACCGCGCCGTCCTCCGTATTCGCATTACGGAACCGCTGAAGGGCGTGAAGAACACACGATCCCTTGCTTCCGGGATCGCCTACGTCGCGTTCGACCAGGGAGCTGTCATTCGTGACGACTCGGTGCCGGTGGAGCAGTGGAAGCCGGCGAAGAGCATCGCTGACTTCGAGAAGGCCATGCCGTCAGGCACCAAGGTCCTCGCCTATCCGCGCGAACCGCCTCTGGAGGCGGTGACCGGCGCTGTACGCATCCCCGGCGACTGGTTGCCTCAGTCGGCGCGGCTCATGCTGATTCCTCCGCAAGGGCTCGTTCTAGAGGACCCTGTTCTGGCTGCGACGCGCTCCGGCGACCAGACTGCGCTCATCGGAGGACGAGAGCCACTTACAGCGGGCGGCGGAGGCTGGCTCGAACCGAAGAACATGGACGAGCTGATCGCACGGCTGAAGCAGCACGGTATAGCTGAACCCCTGTGATCGGACGGCGCTGGTCCCGAGGGGCCGCCCGCACGCCAGATGATCGGTTTGGGAGAGCGCCCGGTTCCCCGGGCAAGGCCGGGGAGCGCGAGAGGACGGGAGTCCCCTCGCCGGGGGTGTGGGGGCGTGCCCCCACAAGGCGCTGTCTGAAGCGCCCGACGCGCGCAGCGCCCCTTAGCGAAGGCGATGCTCGGGGGTTAAAGGCCCAGGTGGGTGGTTAGGTCGGTTTTGAGGGTGTTGAGGTCTTGGGCGGCCTGGGTGCGGGCGGTTTCGGCCTCTTCCGTTACCGGGACGACTACCTCCAAATAGCACTTCAGTTTGGGCTCTGTGCCTGATGGGCGTACCACTACCCGGGCGTCTTCTGACAGCAGGTAGCGCAGGCCGTCCGTCGGCGGGAGGCCGCCGTCGCCTCGGTTCAGGTCGTCCGCCCGCAGGACCGTACGGCCCCCGAGGGTGTCGGGAGGGGTGGTGCGGAGGCGGGTCATGGCGTCGGCGATCAGGGACAGGTCGTCGACGCGGAAGGAGAGCTGGGAGGTGGCGTGCAGGCCGTACCTCCTGGCCTGGTCGTCCAGGAGGTCCAGGAGGGTACGGCCGTCGCGTTTGGCCGCGGCCGCGATGGCGGCCACCGTCAGTGCGGCGCCGATGCCGTCCTTGTCGTGTACGGGGAGGCCGGTGGCCGAGCCGACGCTGTAGCCGATGGCCTCCTCGTAACCGAACACCAGGCCGGGACCGGCTTTGATGATCCACTTGAAGCCGGTCAGTGTTTCGCCGTAGCGCACGTCGTGAGCGCGGGCGATCTTGCTGAGGAGGGTGGAGGAGACGATGGTGGTGGCCACCAAGCGGTCGCCGGTGGTGTGGGTGAGCACGTGCTCGGCCAGCAGGCCGCCGACCTCGTCGCCGGTCAGCATGCGGCAGGTGCCGTCGGGCAGCGGCACGCCCACCGCGCACCGGTCGGCGTCCGGGTCGTTGGCCAGGATGAGGTCCGCGCCGTGCTTGGCGGCCAGGGCGATGGCCAGGTCCATCGCGCCCGGTTCTTCCGGGTTGGGGAAGGAGACCGTGGGGAAGTCGGGATCGGGCGCGCGTTGTTCCTCGACGGCGACCGGGGTCTCGAAGCCGGCCTCCAGGAAGGCGCCGGTCAGGGTGGCCGCGCCCACCCCGTGCAGTGGGGTGTAGACGACCCGGACGTCGCGGGCGTCGCCCAGGGGGAGGGACGTGACGGCGGCGATGTAGTCGGCGACGATGCCCTCGCCCAGCTCCGTGAGGGTGCCGGGGGCGTTCAGCGGGAGCTCGTCCACGCGGCCCACGGCGTCGATGGCGGCCGAGATCTCGCTGTCGATCGGCGGCACGATCTGCGAGCCGTCGCCCCAGTAGACCTTGTAGCCGTTGTCGCGCGGCGGGTTGTGGCTGGCGGTGACCGTCACACCGGCGTCCGCGCCGAGATGGCGTACGGCGAAGGCCAGGACGGGCGTCGGCAGCGGGCCCGGCAGGAGGGAGGCGTGCAGGCCCGCGCCCGTGAGGACGGCGGCCGTGTCACGGGCGAAGACGTCGGACTTGTGCCGGGCGTCGTAGCCGATGACCACGTGCTTGCCGGGGCCGAGCACCGCGGCCAGGCCGGCGGCGGCGCGCATGACGGTGACGCGGTTCATGCGGTTGGGGCCGGCGCCCAGCTCACCCCGCAGGCCCGCGGTGCCGAACTCCAGCTTGGCCCCGAAGCGGTCGTCCAAGGGCGCTCCCCGGGAGAGCAGGTCGGACAGCTCGGCGCGGGTGTCGGGGTCGGGGTCCTGGGTCAGCCAGGCGCGGGCCTGTTCGGTGAGAGTGCGGGTCACAGCCGGTCCACCACCTTGGCCAGCAGGACGCCCATGCGGGTCGCCGTGGCCCGGCCGACCTCCAGGACCTCCTCGTGGTTGAGCGGCTCGCCCGCCAGCCCCGCCGCCGGATTGGTGACCAGGGAGACACCCAGCACCTCGATGCCCGCCTCGCGGGCCGCGACGGCCTCCAGGACGGTGGACATGCCGATCATGTCGGCACCCATCGTGCGGAGCATCCGGATCTCGGCGGGCGTCTCGTACGTGGGCCCGCGGAAGGCGGCGTACACGCCCTCAGCCAGGGTCGGGTCGATCTCGCGGACCAGGGCGCGCAGGCGGCCCGAGTAGACCTCGGTGAGGTCGAGGAACGTGGTGCCGGTGATCGCGTTGGCCCCGGTCAGGTTGATGTGGTCGCTGATCAGGACCGGGTCGCCGACGTTCTGCGTCTCGGGGCGCAGGCCGCCGGCCGCGTTCGTGAGCACGATGGTGCGGACCCCGGCCGCGGCGGCCGTGCGGACGCCGTGCGTGACGGCGTCGACCCCGAGGCCCTCGTAGAGGTGGGTGCGCCCGAGGAAGACGAGCGCGTGCCGCCCGGACGCGGTGCGTACGACGCGGATCTTGCCGCCGTGTCCCGCCACCGCCGGTGCCCGGAAACCGGGCAGGTCGGTGAACGGGATCTCGGCCACCGTCTCGCCGATCGCGTCGGCGGCGGGCACCCACCCCGACCCCAAGACGAGCGCCACGTCGAAGGTGTCGAGGCCGGCGGCGCCCGTCAGCGCCGCGGCGGCCTCGGCGGCCAGGGTGTATGCGTCTTTGCTCACAGGTCAGTAGTTTATGAGCAGCCTGTCCAGCACTCGTACGCCGAACTGCAGCGCGTCGACCGGAACCCGCTCGTCCACGCCGTGGAACATCGCGGCGAAGTCCATGTCCGCAGGCAGGCGCAGCGGCACGAACCCGAACCCGCGCACCCCGAGGTCGGCGAAGAACGTCTTGTTGTCGGTGCCGCCCGACATGCAGTAGGGGATCGCGCGCGCCGCCGGGTCCTCGGCCTTGAGCGCCGCGATCATCGACTCGACCAGGGCGCCGTCGAACGTGGTCTCCAGCGCGATGTCGTGGTGGATGTAGTCACGCCGCACCTTGGGCCCGAGCAGCGAGTCGATGGTCTTGAGGAACTCCTCCTCGAACCCGGGCAGGAACCGCCCGTCGACCACGGCCCCGGCCTGGCCGGGGATCACGTTGGACTTGTAGCCGGCGTTGAGCTGGGTCGGGTTGGCGGTGTTGCGCAGGGTCGCGCCGACGAAGCGCACCAGGGGACCGATCCGGTCGAGGATCGGCTGGGGGTCGGTCTCGTCGAACGGGAGGCCGAAGGCGTCGGCGACCTCGGTGAGGAACCGGTGGACCGTCGGCGTGTAGGTCAGCGGCCAGTCGTGCTCGCCGATCCTGGCCACCGCCCTGGCGATCTCGGTGACGGCGTTGTCGGAGTTGAGCATCGAGCCGTGGCCGGCCGTGCCGTCGGCGGTCAGCTTCATCCAGGCCAGGCCCTTCTGGGCGGTCTCGATGAGGTAGAGGCGCAACGACGGGTCCACTTCGAGGGAGTAGCCGCCGACCTCGCTGATCGACTCGGTGACGCCCTCGAACAGCTCCGGGTGGTGGGCGGTGAGGTATTTGGCGCCATAGACGCCGCCCGCCTCCTCGTCGGCCAGCCAGGCGAAGACGATGTCGCGGCGCGGCTTGCGCCCCTCGCGCTTGAGCTGGCGCAGCACGGCCAGCATCATCGCGTCCATGTCCTTCATGTCGACGGCGCCGCGGCCCCAGATGTAGCCGTCGCGCACCTCGCCGCCGAACGGGTCGACCGACCAGTCGGCGGCGTTGGCGGGCACCACGTCGAGGTGCCCGTGCACGAGCAGGGCGGGCAGCGACGGGTCGGAGCCCTCGATCCGGGTGATCACGTTGCCGCGGCCGGGCTCGCTCTCGATGTACGTCGACTCGGCGCCGACCTCGGCCAGCCTGGCCATGACGACCTCGGCGGCGGCCCGCTCGCCGGGGCCGCTGCCGTCCCCGTAATTGCTGCTGTCGACGCGGATCAGCTCCACGCACAGGTCGGCGACTTCCTTCTCGGCGGCGCTCATGGCCTCGGCGGCTGTCATGTTCTCTCCCAACGGTTATCCAGCGTGAGCAGTCCGGACTTGTGCAGATGACCGCGCTTGTAGGCGCGGGTGATCAAGGTGAGGTCGTTGTCGGTGATCTCGTCGTGGCTGCCGACGACCTCGGTCATGAAGCGGTACAGGTCGGATTCGTGGGCGGTCACGACTTGCACGATGAGGGAGTGCGTGCCCGTGGTGGCGGCGCAGTAACGCACGTCCGGGTGCGTGGCGAGCCGCCGGCCGACCAGATCGAGCCCGTACGGGCGGACCTTGAGCCAGAGCACGGCCTCCACCTCCAGCCCGAGCAGCGCGGGCTCCACCTCGGCGCGCGGCAGCAGCAGGCGGCGCTCGATCAGCGAGGTCACCCGCCGGCGCGCGGTCGGCACGGAGATGCCGAGGCGCTCGGCGACGGCGGTGAAGGCGATCCGGCCGTCGGCGGCCAGCAGCTCGGCGATCTCCAGCTCCAGAGGTGACAGGCCCTCTTCCGCGGGCGGCTGGCCGGTCTCCAGAGGTGACAGAGCCTCGTGATCGGGCAGGGGGCCGGGCGGCGGCGCGGGCCGCAGCTCGGCGATCTCCTGATCACCGAGGTAGGGCGCGTGCCACTCGGCCACCGTCCTGAACGTGTGGAGGACGACTTGGGTCTGGGTCTGCAGCACCCCGTCGATGTCGGGGAGCTGCGTGGACAGGATGCGGTGCAGATCCTCGCGGGACGGGCAGACCAGCTCGCAGCCGATGTCGGCGGCGCCGGTCAGCGAGTAGACCGACCGCGTGTCGTCGCGCTCGGCCAGCGCCTTGGCCACGTGGCCGGCCGTGCCGGGGCGGACCTGGACGTGCAGGTGCACGGGACGGCCGTGGCCGGTGCGCAGGTCGTCGTAGATGGCGGTGACCCGCACCACGCCCTCCGCCATCAGCCGCTGCAGCCGCCGGGCGACCGTGCGCTCGTGCTCGCCGACGGCCCGGCCGATCTCGCCCCACGACGCGCGCGGGCTGACTTGCAGCGCGGCGACGAGGCGCCGGTCGAGAACGTCCACTCGCAACCGTTCCTGTGTCGGATTAGTAAAGCCTGGCTCAGATATTTGACTGTTTCCGTCGTTCGACTGCACAGTAAGCCATTACCGCTCTCGGCAGCAAAGGAGCCCGCGTGGCGACCCCTCCCGCGACGCAATCCCCTCTCGGCATCCCCAAAAGCCGGGTCCGCCAGCTCATGGCGGCCAGCATCGGCAACGTGGTCGAATGGTACGACTGGTATGCCTACACGTTCCTAGCGACGTATTTCTCCGTTCAGATCTTCCCGAAGAGCGCCGGCAACGACCTGGTGCCGCTGCTGGCCTCGTTCGTGGTCTTCGCGGTGGGCTTCTTCATGCGGCCCCTCGGCGGCCTGCTGGTCGGCGCCTTCGCCGACAGGTACGGCCGCAAGTCCGCGATGACGTTCACCATCGTGCTGATGGGCGCGGGCTCGCTGCTCGTCGGCCTGACCCCCACCTACGCGGCCGTCGGCCTCCTGGCGCCGATCATCCTGGTCCTGGCCCGGCTCATCCAGGGCTTGTCGGTGGGCGGTGAGTTCGCCGCCGCGACCACGTTCCTGGTGGAGTCGGCCCCGCCCGGCCGGCGCGGCCTGTTCTCCAGCTTCCAGTACGTCAGCACCACCCTCGGCCAGCTCCTGGCCTCCGGCCTGGCGGCACTGCTGGCCACCACCCTGATCAAACCCGACATGGACTCCTACGGCTGGCGCATCCCCTTCATCGTGGGCGCCGTGCTCAGCCTGGTCGGCCTGTGGATCCGCAAGGGCGCCGACGAGACCTCGGCCGTGGCGGAGGAGATCGCGCAGGGCAGGGCCGAGCGGCCGAAGCTCTTCGACTTCCTGCGCCACCATCCGAAGTCGGCGCTGACGATCGTGGGCATCACGGTCGCGGGCACGGTCGCGTACTACACGTGGACCAGCTTCCTGCCGACCTACGCGCAGATCACCGTGAAATTCGACAAGGCGGACTCGCTGCAGGTCGGCACCATCTCGCTGGTCTTCTTCATGATCCTGCAGCCGCTGCTCGGCATGTTGTCGGACCGGATCGGGCGCAGGCCGCTGCTGATCACGTTCGGGCTCGGCTTCGTCATCCTGCCGGTGCCGCTGCTCGGCATGCTGACCGACGACTACGGGAGCCTGCTGGCCGTGCAGCTCGTCGGGATGGTCTTCCTCGGCTGCTTCACCTCGATCTCGGCGGCGGTCAACTCCGAGCTCTTCCCGACCAGGGTGCGCGCGGCGGGCGCCGGGTTCCCGTATTCGCTGACCGTGGCGCTCTTCGGGGGCACCGCTCCGCTGATCGGCACCGCGCTGGAGGACGCCGGCAACCCCCAGCTCTTCCCGTGGTACATGTCGGCGCTGGCGCTGGTCTCCACGCTGGTCTACGTCTTCGTGTTGCGCGAGACGAAGGATCAGCCGCTGCGCTAGCCGGTCGAGGTGCAGGGGCGCTCCCGCATCTCCTTGACGTAGTCGTCGGGGGCGCCCGCACGCTCGGCGGCCTCGGCCAGGCTGCCGAGGTAGCGGGCGGAGGGGAGGCCGCCTTCGTAGCCGTCGAGCACGTAGAACCAGGCCAGGACGGCGCCGTCGAGGGTCTGCACCCGCAGCCGGACCTTGTGGTAGGCCCCGCGCACCGCGCCCTCCCACTGGTCGAGCGAGCTCTCCTCCCAGTCGGGCACGTCATAGAGGACGACGAACACGTTTTCATCGGGAGCCTCGACGATGGTGGCGAGCGCGCCCTCCCAGGCGGGGTCGTTGCCGCCGAAGGTCAGCCGCCAGTCCTGCAGCCAGCCGACGCCCCAGACGGGGGAGTGCGGGGCGCGCATGGCCATCTGCTCCGGGTCCATGTTCGAGCCGTAGGCGGCATAAAGCCTGAGGTCATTCGGCTTGCCCGAATCTGAATGCCACGCCACGATCCGCCCCTCTCGCCGGGTGCTGCTCGTCATCCAGCTACCGCGCCATCCTGCCATGCCGGGAGGCCGAGTCGGTCAATGACGAGCTCAGGCGCGGCGAGGCCGGAGGCCGGGTGATGGGCCGGTGGCAGCTTGGCGGCGCTGGTGCGGGAGAATGGTACACGTGACGAGGATCGTGATCATTGGTGGCGGACCAGGCGGCTACGAGTCGGCGTTGGTGGCCGCTCAGCTAGGCGCGCAAGTCACGATGGTCGAGCAGGACGGCCCCGGTGGCGCGTGCGTGCTGACCGACTGCGTGCCGTCCAAGACGCTGATCGCGACCTCGGTCCGCAAGCAGGCGCTGCTCGACGCGCCGTCGCTGGGAGTGGCCTTCTCCGGCGGGCTCGACGGTGACGCGGGCGTGGTGGGCGTCGACCTGCCGCTGGTCAACAAGCGGGTGAAGGAGCTGGCCCAGGCGCAGTCCGCCGACATCGCCACCCGGGTCGAGGCCGAGGGTGTCGAGATCATCAAGGCGCGCGGGCGGCTGGTCGACCCGCAGGTGGTCAGGGCGGGTGACCGGACGATCAGGGCCGACGTGGTCCTGGTGGCCACCGGGGCGACCCCGCGGGTGCTGCCGGGGGCCGAGCCCGACGGCGAGCGCATCCTCACCTGGCGCCAGCTTTACGACCTGGAGGAGCTGCCCGAGCATCTGATCGTGGTCGGCTCCGGGGTGACGGGGGCCGAGTTCGCCGGCGCCTACCGCTCGCTCGGGGCCGAGGTCACGCTGGTCTCCAGCCGCGACCGGATGATGCCCAACGAGGACGCCGACGGCGCCGAGGTGCTCGAAGAGGTCTACCGGCGCCGCGGCATGAACGTCATGGGCCGCTCGCGCGCCGCCTCCGTCAAGCGCACCGCCGACGGAGTGGTGGTCACCCTGGAGGACGGCCGCACGGCCGAGGGCACGCACGCCCTGATGACCGTCGGCATGGTCCCCAACACCTCCGGCATGGGGCTGGAGGAGGCCGGGGTGCAGCTCGACCGGGGCGGCTTCGTCAAGGTCGACAAGGTCTCGCGCACCTCCGCGCCGGGCGTCTACGCGGCCGGCGACTGCACCGGGGTGCTCATGCTGGCCTCGGTCGCGGCCATGCAGGGCCGGATCGCGGTCTGGCACGCGCTCGGGGAGGCCGTGCAGCCGCTGCGGCTGGCCACGGTGGCCTCCAACATCTTCACCGATCCCGAGATCGCGGCCGTCGGGGTGGCGCAGCGGGCGATCGAGGCGGGCGAGATCGAGGCCAACGTGGTCAAGCTGCCGCTGGCCACCAACGCGCGGGCCAAGATGCAGGGGTTCAACGACGGGTTCGTCAAGTTGTTCTGCCGGCCGCACACCGGGATCGTCCTGGGCGGCGTGGTGGTGGCGCCGCGCGCCTCCGAGCTGATCCTGGCCGTCTCCGTGGCGGTGCAGCAGCGGCTCACCGTCGATCAGCTCGCGCACACGTTCGCGGTCTATCCGTCGTTGTCGGGCTCGATCACCGAGGCCGCGCGCCGGCTGATGCAGCCGGGCTACTCCATCTGAATCACCACGTCTGAGCTTCGAGCCCGCCGCGTCGTCGCGGCGGGCTTTTTCGTGTGCGCTGACACGGGGTCATGGCCGCTGACCGTTGACGTTTGTTGGTATGGACAGCAAACTAATTCACGAAGTTGGCGCAGCCGTTCAAAGGAGCATCCATGCCGTATCGCCCCCCGCTGGTCGCGCATGAGTACTTCGTCGCGGACCCGCCCGAGTTGCCGGTGCGCGCGCGAGGTGAGGCCGGCCTGTCGGCGCTGACCGCCGCCGAGCTGGTCGCGGCCGACGGCGCCGAGGTGATGCTGAAGGCGGTCACCACGGCGGACGAGACGCTGATCGTGCAGGTGGGCGTGGCCGGCGAGGGTGTCATCCGGGTGCGGTTGTCCGAGGACGCGACCGCCAGGCCGCGTTCGGAGCGGGCCATCTCGCTGGTCACCCCGGGCACCTATCCGGGGGCGCGGGCCGGCGTCCAGCCCGGCGCGCCGATCGTGATCGACGCGGGGTCGTTGCGGGCCGAGATCAGCCTGGCACCGTGGCATCTGCGCTTCACCGACGCCGCCGGGACCACGCTGGTCGAGCAGGATCGCGGGCACACCGACATCAGCGGGCGGCTGCGCACGCTGCCCTTCGGCCGCTCGACCGCCGGCGGCGCCGCCGTGGCCTACCACGAGAGCTTCGCCGCCGCCCCCGACGAGGCGTTCGCCGGGTTCGGCGAGTCGTTCACCCGGCTGGACAAGCGCGGGCAGCGCCCGGTCATGTGGAACTACGACGCCTTCGGCGCGGAGTCGCAGCGGGCCTACAAGAACGTGCCGCTGTACCTGTCGAGCAAGGGGTACGGCGTGCTGGTCGACAGCGGGGCGCCGACCGAGTTCGACGTGTGCCAGTCCACGCACAGCGTGGTGCAGATCCTGGTGCCCGACGACGTGCTGGACTACTACGTGATCGCCGGACCGGCGCCCGCTGACGTTCTGGACCGTTACGACCGGCTGACCTCCCGGCCCGCGCTGCCGCCCAAGTGGGCGTTCGGCACCTGGATCTCCTCCGGGTTCTGCGTGGACAACCAGGAGCGGGTGCTGGCCAGGGCGCGCACGATCAGGGAGCGCGGCATCCCGTGTGACGTGCTGCACCTGGACACCTACTGGCAGACGGACGGGCACTGGTCGGACCTGCGCTGGGACCCGGTGAACTTCCCGGACCCGGACGGGATGCTGGCCGAGCTGACGGAGACGGGGTTCAAGGTCTGTCTATGGATGAATCCCTACATTTCCCAACTAAGCCCCGCGTTCGCCGCAGCGGCCGATGCCGGATATTTCCTGACTGATGAGGCCGGCGAGGCGTACGTGGCCGACTGCTGGCACGGATCCTTCCCCGCCTGCGGCATCGTCGACTTCACCAACCCGGCGGCGGCCGAGTGGTTCAAGGAGTTGCTCCGCCCGCTGCTGCGCCAGGGCGTGGCCGCCTTCAAGACCGACTTCGCCGAAGGCGTGCCGGCGGACGCGGTCGCCCGCAACGGCATGACCGGCGCCGACCTGCACAACGTCTACACCCTGCTGTTCAACGACGTCGTCGCCGGCGTCACGCGCGAGGTCAACGGCCACGACCTGGTGTGGGCGCGCTCGTCGTTCCTCGGGGGCCAGCGGCACAGCGCCCAGTGGGGCGGCGACACCTACACCAGCTACGCCGCCATGGGCAGCACGCTCAGGGGCGGCCTCGCGCACGGCCTGTCCGGCGTGCCGTTCTGGAGCCACGACGCCGGCGGCTTCACCGGCAGGCCGACCGACGACCTCTACGTCCGCTGGACCCAGTTCGGCGCCCTGTCCCCGCTGATCCGCCTGCACGGCACCACGACCCGCGAGCCGTGGGAGTTCCCGGCCGTCGAGGAGCAGGTCGTCGAAGCGCTCAAACTGCGCTACCGGCTCATGCCGTACATCTATTCGGCGGCCGTCGAGGCCGCCCGCACCGGCGCGCCGATGATGCGGGCGCTGTGCGTGGACTTCCCGGACGACCCCGTGGCCTGGCAGGCCGACCTGGAGTACCTGCTGGGCCGCGACCTGCTCGTCGCCCCCATGACCGCGCCGGGGAACACGCGCGACGTGTACCTTCCGCGCGGCCGGTGGGTCGACTACTGGACCGGCGAGGTGCTGGAAGGCTCCCGCTACGTCCAGGTCGGCAAGCCGCTCGACCAGATCCCCCTCTTCGTACGGCACGGCGCGCTCATCCCGATCGCCCACCAGGGGGACACGGTCGACGTGCCTGCCGAGATCGTCCTCGTCGCCTTCGGGGGCGGCGACGGCACTGCCGAGATCCACGACGAAGACGGCGTGACGGTCGCCGTCGCCACCAGGGACGGTGACGTGCTGCGTGTCGCCGTCACCGGCCCGAAGCGCGTCACCGGCGTGGACATCGCCCCGGTGGCCGGCGCCCCCGCGCGGGCCGTCATCTCGTAACACCCCCTGGAGGGATCATGGTGAAGTCAAGAGGCGCCGCGGTGCTGGCCGCCGCTGTGCTCGTCCTGTCGGCCTGCGGCTCCGGCTCGGAGACGCCGTCGCCCGCGCAGAGCGGTCAGCCGCGGGTGCTCAAGTTGTGGCACTACGAGACTGCCGACAGCGCCATGGGCAAGGCGTGGGCCGAAGCGATCAAGAAGTTCCAGGCGTCGCATCCGAATGTCACCGTCAAGTTCGAGGAGAAGGGCTTCGAGCAGATCCAGAAGACGGCGAGCATGGTGCTCAACTCCGACGAGGCGCCCGACATCATGGAGTACAACAAGGGCAACGCCACCGCCGGACTGCTGTCGAAGCAGGGCCTGCTGACCGACCTGACGGAGGAGGCCGCCAAGCGCGGCTGGGACAAGTTACTGCCGGGCGGCCTGCAGACCACCGCGAAATATGATGACCGGGGTGTCATGGGCTCCGGCAAGTGGTACGGCGTGCCCAACTACGGCGAGTTCGTGATGGTCTATTACAACAAGGACCTCTTCGACAAGCACAAGGTGACGGTCCCGGCCACCCTCGACGAGTTCACGGCCGGGATGGACACGTTCGTCAAGGCCGGGGTGACCCCCATCGCGAACGCCGGGGCCGAGTACCCGGCGCAGCAGATCTTCTACCAGCTCGCGCTGAGCAAGGCGCAGAAGCCGTGGCTGGAGGCGTACCAGTCCTACAAGGGCAAGGTCGACTTCCACGGCCCCGAGTTCACCTACGGCGCTGACACCCTCGCCGACTGGGTGAAGAAGGGCTACATCGCCAAGAACTCCTCCGGCCTCAAGGCTGAGGACATGGGCGTGGCGTTCATGAACGGCAAGTTCCCCATCGTGATCAGCGGTAGCTGGTGGTACGGCCGGTTCGCGTCGGAGATCAAGAACTTCCAGTGGGGCCACTTCCTGTTCCCCGGCGCCACGATGGCCCCCGGTTCGAGCGGCAACGTCTGGGTGGTCCCCGAGAAGTCGAAGAACAAGGACCTGGCCTACGACTTCATCGACATCACGATGAGCAAGGACATCCAGAACCTGCTCGGCAACTCCGGCGGCGTGCCCGTGGCCGCCGACGCGACGGCGATCACCGACCAGAAGAGCAAGGAGCTGATCGAGACCTTCAACAAGCTGACCAGCACCGACGGCCTGGCCTTCTACCCCGACTGGCCGGCGCCCGGCTACTACGACGTGCTGGTGGCGGGGGTCCAGAACCTCATCAACGGCAGCAAGACCTCCGCCCAGGTGCTGGACGAGATCGCGGGGCCCTACGAGGACAACCTCGCCGACATCGGCAACTAGATGAGGATGCGCACGAAGGGGTACTGGCCCTATCTGGTCCCCAGTCTGCTGCTGTTCATCGGCGTCATCGTGGTGCCGTTCCTGATCAACGTCGGGGCGAGCTTCACCCGCTGGTCGGGGGTGGGCACGCCCCGGTGGATCGGGTTCGGCAACTACGCCAGGCTGCTGGAGGACGAGCGGTTCTGGGAGTCGTTCCAGCACAACGTGGGGCTGATCGTGGCCATGGCCGTCGTGCCGACCGCGCTCGGCCTCGTGCTGGCGGCCGCCCTGTTCGACTACATCGGCCGGCGGTTCGGGCCGCGGACGGCGTCGGCGCTGCGGGCGATGTACTACCTGCCCCAGGTGCTGCCGGTGGCCGTGGCCGGCGTGGTGTGGGGCTGGATGTTGCACCCGTCCTACGGGGCGGTCAACCAGATCTTCGGGCTGGAGCTCGACTGGCTCGGCGACCCCGACCTGGCGCTGGCCACCGTCATGGCGGTCATGGTCTGGTTCCAGCTCGGCTACCCGGTCGTCATCTTCATGGCCGGGCTGCAGCGGGTGGACCCGTCCTACTACGAGGCGGCCGAGATCGACGGGGCCTCGTGGTGGCGCAAGTTCTGGCACATCACGATCCCGCAGATCCGGCCGGAGATCTTCGTGGTGCTGCTGACGTGCACGATCGCCGCGCTGAAGGTGTTCGGGCCGATCTTCGTGCTGACCCGGGGCGGGCCGGGGAACGCGACGATGGTGCCGTCGTACTTCTCGTACCTGAGCTTCTTCCAGAAGAGCAACGTCGGGTACGGCTCCGCCATCGCCACGGTGCTGGCCCTGATCATCATCGTGGTGACGTTCCTGTTCCTCCGGGTCCAGGAGCGTGAGCAGTGAGGGGGCCCGGGCGGTGGGCGGTGCTGTTCGCGCTGGTCGTGCTGGCGGTCGTGATGGTGTTCCCGTTCGCGATCGTGGCGATCAACGCGGTCAAGTCGCCGGCCGACTACAGTTCCCATGGTCCGCTGAGCCTGCCTGACGGGCTCTACCTCCAGGGCATCGTCGACTTCTGGAACCGGGTCGACTTCGGCACCAAGCTCTGGAACAGCTTCGTCATCAGCGCCTCGGTCTCGGTGCTGGCCGTCGTGTTGTCGGTGCTCAACGCGTACGCGCTGGGCATCGGCCGGGTGAAGGGCCGGCTGTCGATCCTGGTGCTCTTCCTGGTGGCCAACACGCTGCCGCAGGAGGCCCTCGCCTATCCGCTGTACTACCTGGCGAAGGCGACCGGCCTCTACGACACGAAGCTGGCCGTGATCATCGTGATGACGGTGATCCAGGCGGCGTTCGGCACGTACCTGCTCAGCGCGGTGCTCGGCCAGTTCCCGAAGGAGATCCTGGAGGCGGCGGCCATCGACGGCGCGGGGCGGTTGCGCTCGTTGTGGCGGATCGTGGTGCCGATCAGCAGGCCCACCCTGAACGTCCTGCTGATCTTCTTCTTCATCTGGACCTGGAACGAGTTCTTCCTGCCGCTGATCTTCCTGATCTCCAACGACACCCAGACGGTGCCCGTCGCGCTCGGTGTCCTGCAAGGCGAGAAGTACATGGACGCCACCATGTCCAGCGCTTCGGCCCTGCTCGGCGTCGTCCCGGCGGTCGCCTTCTTCCTGATCTTCCAGCGCACGCTGACCCGAGGTGTGACGGTCGGCGCCATTAAGTGATGGAGAACCTCCCTATGCGCATTCCGTTATTGGCGGCCCTCACGCTGACGGCCGCCCTGCTCTCCGCGCCGGCGCAGGCCGCGGAGACCTACCCCTTCCAGAACCCGAGCCTGCCGCTGGACCAGCGCGTGAGCGACCTGCTCGGCCGGCTCACGCAGCAGGAGAAGCTCAGCCTGCTGCACCAGTCGCAACCGGCGATCCCGCGCCTGGGCATCGCCTATCACAAGAACGGCACCGAGGCGCTGCACGGCGTCGGCTGGTCCAACCACCTCAACGACAACTGGAACCAGAAGTTCGCCAGCGGCACGGTCTTCCCGCAGGCGATCGGGCTGGCCAGCACCTGGGACCCGGCGCAGATCAAGAAGGTCGGCTCGGCGGTCGGTGACGAGGCCCGCGGCTACAACGCCGTCGATCCGGTGCTCTGGGGGCTGCAGGTGTGGGCTCCCGTCGTGGACCTGCTGCGCGATCCGCGGGCGGGCCGCAACGAGGAGGGGTACGCGGAGGACCCGCTGCTGACCGGGGCCATCTCGACGGCCTACGGCAAGGGGCTGCAGGGTGACGACCCCTTCTACCTGAAGACCGCGCCCGTGCTGAAGCACTACCTGGCCTACAACAACGAGGCCAACCGGAGCCTCACCTCCTCCAACCTGACGCCGAAGCTCAAGCACGAGTACTACGAGCCCGCCTTCAAGGCCGCGATCTCGGCGAACGCCGCGACCGGCGTGATGGCGTCGTACAACCTGGTCAACGGCCGCCCCAACCACGTCAACCCCGACCTGGACGCGGTGGTCAGGTCGTGGACGGACAAGACGCTCTACAACGTCAGCGACGCCTGGGGGCCGCACGCGCTCACGGACCTGGAGAAGTACTACGACAACAAGCCCGAGGCGTTCGCCGCCGTGCTCAAGGCCGGGCTCGACAGCTACACGATCGACGGCAGCGACATCGGGCCGATGGTGACGAACCTCACGGCCGCGCTGGAGCAGGGCCGCATCACCCAGGCCGACGTGGACCAGGCGGTGCGGAACGTCCTGTCCATCAGGACCCGGCTGGGGCACTTCGATCCGGACGGCGGGCCGTACAAGAAGATCTCGGCGGCGGTGATCAACAGCGCCGCGAACCAGAAGCTGAACCGCGAGACCGCGGGCAAGGCGGCGGTGCTGCTGAAGAACTCCGGCGTGCTGCCGCTGGCCAAGCCGAAGTCGGCGGCCGTGGTCGGGCCGCTGGCGGCCAAGGCGTACCGCGACTGGTACGCAGGGCAACTGCCGTACCAGGTGACGCCGCTCGACGGGGTCAAGGAGCGGGTCGGCGACGTCGCCACCGGCGAGGGCCTGGAGCGGATCGCGCTGAAGCATCTGGACTCCGGCAAGTACATCACGGCCACCGGCACCGGCCCCGACGACAACGCGGTCCTCACCGGCACCGCGGCGGCCGCCGCGCAGTGGGACCTGACCGACTGGACCGGCGGCGTGTCCACGCTGCGCAACGCGGGCAACGGCAAGCTGCTCGGCGGTGACTGGCGCTCGCTCGACACCGACGACGCCGACCCCGACGGCTGGTACGTCTCCCAGCAGTTCGCCCTGGAGCGGCAGTCCGACGGCGGCTACCTCATCAGGTACGCCGGCTACGAGGCCGTAGAGGGCTGGTTCGCCCTGCCCGACCCGTACGTCAGCGTCGCCGCCGACGGCACGCTCGGCCTGGCCCCCAAGGCGCAGGCCGCGAAGTTCGCCAAGGAGGTCGTCTCCGACGGCGTCGCCGCGGCCGCCGCGCAGGCCGCCAAGGCCGAGGTCGCGGTCGTGGTGGTGGGCAGCCACCCGTTCGTGGCCGGGCGCGAGTTCCACGACCGCGACAACCTGCAGCTCGGCGACGGCCAGAAGCGGCTCATCGAGGCCGTGCGCAAGGCCAACCCGAAGACGGTCGTCGTCCTGGAGACCAGCTACCCGGTCGTCGTGGACGCGCCGACCCTGCTGTGGACCACGCACGCGGGCGCCGAGACCGGGCACGCCGTCGCCGACGTGCTCTTCGGCGACGTCAACCCGGCCGGCCGGCTCACCCAGACCTGGCCCGCCTCCGACAACCTGCCGAGCATCCTCGACTACGACCTGGCCAAGACCGGTATGACGTACCTGTACGGGAAGGGCAAGCCGCTCTACGCGTTCGGGCACGGGCTCAGCTACACCTCCTTCGGCTACCAGGGGCTGAGCGTCCAGGGTGAGACGGTCGCGGTGAAGGTCACCAACACCGGCCGGGTCAAGGGCGACGAGGTCGTCCAGCTCTATACCCATCAGCGCGACTCCCGCTTCAAGCAGCCGGTCAAGCAGCTACGCGGCTTCCAGCGGGTCACGCTGAACCCGGGCGAGAGCCGGACCGTGACCTTCCCCCTGAAGAAGTCCGACCTGGCGGTCTGGGACCACACCCGCAACAAGTGGGCCGTCGAGAGCGCCACCCACGATGTCCTCGTCGGCTCCGCCTCCGACCGGATCCGGCAGTCCACCACGCTGCGGGTCTCCGGCGAGACCATCCCCGTGCGCGACCTGAGCAGGACCACGCGGGCGATGGACTTCGACGACTACTCCGGGGTGGCGTTCGCGGACGAGACCAAGGTCGCCGGCGAGGTCGTGGAGGGCGGCGCCGGGGACTGGATCTCCTTCACCGGCGCCTCGTACGGCTCCCGCCTCACCGCCTCGGTGGCCTCGGTGACCGGCGGCTCCTTCGAGGTGCGCTCCGGCTCGCCGACCGGCGCCCTGCTCACCACCGTCCAGGTGCCCGCCACCGGCGGGATCTACCAGTGGGGTACGGCGAGCGCCACGCTGAAGGCCGGCAAGGGCAGCCTGTACCTCGTGTTCAAGGGTGACCTGCGGCTCAAGGACGTGAGGTTCGCCTCGTAAACAATCCTCTTGCAAGTTGGATAGTAGTGTTATCTAATACGGGATAGCACTACTATCCAACGAGGGGATGAACGATGGTCGTGATCGTGTTGCTGGTCGCCACTGTGGTGTTCCGGCTGCTGGGCGCGCTGGGGGTGCGCCGGTTCGGCTCCTGGCGGGAGAGCGCCGCCCACGGGCTGGCCGTGATGCTGGTGATGACGGCCAGCGCCCACTTCGTCCCGGCCGAGGTGACCTTCATGCCGAACCGCGCCGACATGGCGGCCATGGTCCCGCCGTTCGTGCCGTTCCCGATGGCCATGGTCTACCTGAGCGGCGTGCTGGAGCTGGCCGGGGCCGTGGGTCTGGTGCTCCCGGCGACGCGCAAGGCCGCGGGGATCTGCCTGGCGCTGCTCTTCGTGATCCTGCTGCCCGCCAACGTCTACGCCGCTGTAACCCTGCCGGCCGGCACGGCGACGCCGCTGTGGCAGCGGGTCCCCGAGCAGGTCCTGTACATCGGGATAGCGCTCTGGGCAGCCTTTAATTCGTTGTCTATCCAAACTATTGACCTTCGACGCGCGCGTGTGTGAGCCTACTTTCTGAGCTCATGCGCGAAGGCGCGGCGACGGTCAGGGTCCTGCACTCTGCTCGTGCATGGCGGTCATCTGAACCCTTTGGGGCGCCTGCTGGCGTGCCTGGAAAGGAAGAGCCGCGCATGCGAAGAAGATTATTCGTCATGCTCGCGACCGTAGCCGTGTTACTCGTGGCTGCGGTCGTGCGGATGTCGCCGGTCTCGGCCGTGGCCTCGGATCCGTACGCGTACAAGAACGTCCGGATCGACGGTGGCGGCTTCGTGCCCGGCATCATCTTCAACCAGACCGAGAAGAACCTCATCTACGCCCGCACCGACATCGGCGGGGCGTACCGATGGAACCAGTCCACCAAGTCCTGGACCCCCCTGCTCGACTGGGCCGGCTGGGACAAATGGGGCTACAACGGCGTGATCAGCCTCGCGACCGACCCCGTGCAGACCAACCGCGTGTACGCCGCCGTCGGCATGTACACCAACAGCTGGGATCCCAGCAACGGCGCGATCCTGCGCTCGACCGACAAGGGCGACAACTGGCAGGTCACGCCGCTGCCGTTCAAGCTGGGCGGCAACATGCCGGGCCGCGGCATGGGCGAGGCGCTGTCGGTGGACCCGAACAACAACGGCGTCCTGTACTTCGGCGCCCCCAACGGCAACGGGTTGTGGCGCAGCACCGACTTCGGCGCGACGTGGGCCAAGGTGGCGAGCTTCCCCAACGCGGGCAACTACGCCCAGGACCCGAACGACGCCAACGGCTACCTCAGCCACCGGCCGGGCGTCATCTGGGTGACCTACGACCCGCGCTCGTCGGCCAAGGGGACCACCACCAAGACCATCTACGTGGGGGTCGCCGACAAGGAGAACAGCATCTACCGCAGCACGGACGCGGGCGTCACGTGGACGCGCCTGGCCGGGCAGCCCACCGGTTACCTGCCGCACAAGGGCGTGCTCGACACCGTCAACGGCTACCTGTACATCGCCACCAGCGACACCGGCGGCCCGTACGACGGCGCCAAGGGCGACGTGTGGCGCTACGCCACCGCGACCGGCACCTGGACCCAGATCAGCCCTGTCCCGTCGTCCAGCGCCGACGACTACTTCGGCTACAGCGGCCTGACCATCGACAAGCAGAAACCGGGCACGCTCATGGTGGCCACCCAGATCTCCTGGTGGCCGGACGTGATCTTCTTC
Organism: Nonomuraea sp. NPDC002799; assembly: GCF_053592075.1. NCBI lineage: Bacteria > Bacillati > Actinomycetota > Actinomycetes > Streptosporangiales > Streptosporangiaceae > Nonomuraea > Nonomuraea sp. NPDC002799. The sequence goes on along the minus strand of NZ_JBSFVA010000001.1, from coordinate 600,265 downwards.
AGATCGACGGACTCCGGCGCGACCTGGACCAGGGTGTGGGACTTCACGTCGTACCCGAACCGCAGCTTCCGCTACACGATGAACGTCACGGAGAACCCGTGGCTGACCTTCGGCGGCAACCCGCAACCCCCCGAGGTCACCCCGAAGCTCGGCTGGATGACCGAGTCGCTGGAGATCGACCCGTTCGACTCCAACCGGATGATGTACGGCACGGGCGCGACCGTCTACGGCACCGAGAACCTGGCGTTGTGGGACTCGGGCGGCCAGTTCACCATCAAACCCATGGCCAAGGGCCTGGAGGAGACGGCCGTCCTCGACCTGATCAGCCCGCCGAGCGGCGCGCCCCTGGTCAGCGGCCTGGGTGACATCGGCGGCTTCCGGCACGCGAACCTGGACGCGGTGCCGCCGATGATGTTCACCGCGCCCAGCTTCACCTCCACCACCAGCCTCGACTTCGCCGAGAAGACGCCGAGCGTGATGGTCCGCGCGGGCAACTTCACCGACGCCGACCGGCCCAACGACAGCCACGTGGCCTTCTCCACCGACGGCGGCGCGAACTGGTTCCAGGGCACCGAGCCGGGCGGCGTCAACGAGGGCGGGACGGTGGCCGCCGCGGCCGACGGCTCCCGCTTCGTCTGGGCCCCCAAGGGCGTGACACCGGTCTACTCGGTCGGCTACGGCAACTCCTGGCAGACCGCCTCGGGGCTGCCGACCGGCGCGATCGTGGAGTCGGACCGGGTCAACGCGATGAAGTTCTACGGCCTCAGCGGCGGCCGGCTCTACCTCAGCACGAACGGCGGCGCCACCTTCACCGCCACCGCCGCCACCGGCCTGCCCACGGTCGGCACGCACTTCAAGGCGCTACCGGGCAAGGAGGGCGACCTCTGGGTGGCCGGCGAGGGCGGCCTGTGGCGCTCGGCGGACAGCGGCGCCTCGTTCACGAAGGTGTCGGGCGTCACGAGCTCCGTCAACGTCGGCTTCGGCAAGGCGGCGCCCGGTCAGACGTACCCGGCGGTCTTCGCGGTGGCCACGATCGACGGTGTCACGGGCCTGTACCGGTCGGACACGGCGGGCACGGGCTGGCTGCGCATCAACGACGACAAGCACCAGTGGGGCAACATGGGCGAGGCCCTCACCGGTGACCCGCGCATCTACGGCCGCGTCTACCTGGGCACCAACGGCCGGGGCATCCTGTACGGCGACCGCACGGGCCCGGTGGTGACCCCGACCGTGACCCCGACGGTCACGCCCACGGTCACCCCGACCGTGACACCCACCGTCACCCCGACGGTCACCCCGACCACCGGGACGGGCTGCGCGGCGACGTACACGCCCGGCAACACGTGGCCGGGCGGCTTCCAGGCGGACGTCACGGTCAGGAACACCGGCTCCACCCCGATCACCGGCTGGAAGGTCACCTGGGCCTGGTCAGGAGACCAGAAGATCACCCAACTCTGGAGCGGCGTCCACACCCAGACGGGCACCGCCGTGAGCGTCACGAACGCCTCCTACAACGGCGGCCTGGCCCCGAACGCCACGGCGTCGTTCGGCTTCAACGGCAGCTACACCGGCACCAACGCCGCGCCGGCCACCGTCACCTGCACACCGGCCTAGAAACACCTGAGGGGCGCCGCTCAGCGGCGCCCCTCAGCACTCAGCCCTTGATGGCCCCCACGATCACGCCCTTGGTGAAGTGGCGCTGGACGAAGGGATAGATGATCAGCGCCGGGACCACCGCGATCACCACGATGGCCATCTTGATCGCCAGAGTCGGCGGCGCGTCGCCCGTGACGCCCGCCGTGGCGGCCGGCAACGGATTGTTGTCCACCACGTACTGCCGCAGGATCAGCGCCAGCGGCCATTTCCGCGTGTCGTCGATGTAGAGCATGGCGTTGAACCAGGCGTTCCAGTAGCCGACCGCGTAGAACATCGCCACCACGGCGGTGACCGCCTTCGACATGGGCAACACGATCCGCCACAGGATCCGGAACTCCCCGGCTCCGTCGATGCGCGCGCTGTCCAGCACCTCGCCGGGGATGCTCATGAAGAACGAACGCAACACGACCACGTTGAACGCCGAGACCGCCGTCGGCAGGATCAGCGACCAGTAGCTGTCCTTCAGCCCCAGCCCGCTGACCATCAGGTAGACGGGGATGATGCCGGGGAAGAAGACGAACATCAGCAACACGCTGAACAGCAGCGGCCGGTGCAGGAACGAGCCGGGGCGCGACAACGAGTACGCCCCCAGGATGCTCACCCCCGCGCTGATCAGCGTCCCCGCGATCGTCACGCCGGTGCTGACCAGCACGGCCCGGCTGACCACGGTGTCGGAGAAGATCTGCCGGTAGGCCTCGAACGTGATCCCGTCCGGCACCAGCACCAGGCCGCCCGCCCGGTTCACCGTGGCGGAGGAGCTGAGGCTGGTCAGCAGGATCGTGTAGAGCGGGCCGAGCACGACCCCCACGATCAGCAGGATCAGCGTGCCCTTGCCGAGCCGCCCCGCCGGAGAGGGCCGCTCCTCCCAGGGCGCCAGCCCGGCGGGCTTCCTGGGCCGGGTCCTCGGCGCCTTGGACGTCAGCGCGGTCATCTCGAATACACCCCTCGCTCACCGAACGCGTGCGCCACCCGGTTGGCCGCCATGATGAGCAGCAGCCCGACCAGGCCCTTGAACAGCCCGGCCGCCGCCCCGTACCCGAGGTCGCCGGTGCGGATGCCCTCCCAGTAGACGAACGTGTCGAACACCTCCGAGGCCCCGCTGCCGACGGCGCTGCGCTGCAGCATGAACTGCTCGAACCCGACGTTCAGCGCGTCGCCCAGCCGCAGGATGAGCAGCAACACGATCACCGGCCGCAGCCCGGGCAGCGTGATGTGCCACATCCGCCGCCACCGGCGGGCGCCGTCCACGGCCGCGGCCTCGTACAGGTTCGGGTCGATGGTGCTGAGCGCGGCCAGGAAGATGATCGCGCCCCAGCCGGCGTCCTTCCAGATCGTCTGGGACGTGATCAGCAGGATGAACGTGTCGGCGTCCGTCATCCAGTCGACGGCCTCGCGGCCGTTCTCGCGCAGGATCTGCGCCAGCAGGCCCGCCCCGCCGAACATCGCCTGGAAGATGGCCACGACCAGCACCCAGGAGAAGAAGAACGGCATGTAGACCACGCCCTGCACGAACGCCCGCAACTTCGCCGAGACGATGCTGTTGAGCAGCAGCGCCAGCATGATCGGCACGGGGAAGTAGAAGACGAGCTGGAAGGCCGTGATCGACAGGGTGTTCGTCATCGCGCGCAGGAACTGCGGGTCCTCCAGCAGCAGCGCGAAGTTGGTGAAGCCGATGATCGGGCTGCCGAGTATGCCGTCGGTGTACGGGTTGTAGTCCTGCAGGGCGATGACGTTGCCGAGCGCCGGGATCCACCAGAAACCGAGGACCACCAGCAACATGGGCAGGTTCATCACCAGCAGGGGCCAGTCCCTGCGCAGCCTGGCCCGCCACGGGGGCTTGCCCTGCGGGGTGGTCGCCGTTCCGGGCGTGACCGGGCGCTTGGCGGTCACCACGCTCATGGGGTGCTCCTCACAGCCTGCCGTTCTCCCGCGCGACCTTCATGTAGAAGTCGCGCGCCTCGTTGCCGCCCTGGTCCTGCCACTCCTTGACGATCTTGGACCACTCGGACACCGGCCGCTTGCCGCGGAAGATCTCCTGCATCTTGTCCTCGGTGGGCTGCGCCAGACCGGCCATCTTGGACGGCGTCTCCACCCGGATGCCGACGAACGGGTCCTTCTCCAGCAGCTTGGCCGCGTTGGTCGACCAGTCCCACAGCCCCTGCACGAGGCCCTCGTACTGGCTCTTCTCGTTGGCGTTCGGCCGGCCCGACAGGAACATGTACGTGGGCGCGACCTCCTTGCGCCCGAGCGCGGTCTGCTTCACCTTGCCGTCGTCGACCGTGTAGTGCTTGCCCTCGACGCCGTTGAAGACCAGCTCGTACTCCTGGGTGCCGAACGGCGCCGAGGTCCAGTTGGCCAGCGAGAGCAGCTCGCGGGTGCGGGCGTCGCCGAGACCCTTCTTGATGAAGACGAACATGCTGGCGGGCTCGTTGCGCCACATGATGGGCGTGCCGCCGGCGTGCGCCGGGTAGGGGGTGACGATCTGCTGGTCGAACTTGGGGTTGTCGGCCTGGAAGCGGCCCAGGTTCTCGTGCCAGGCGCCGAGGCCGTCACGGTAGATGACCATCTGGCCGCTGCCGAAGATGCCCTTGTTGTCGGCGTCCTTGTTGGCCACGATGTCGGGGTGCACGTGGCCGTCGGCGTAGAGCTTGGCGAGAAACTCGATCGAGGCGGCCCACTCGGCCGTCTCGTACTTGTACTCCAGCGTGCCGTCGCTCTTCTTGCGCCACTCGCGCGGCGCGCCGAAGGCCCGCTGCAGCTCCTGCTCCATGCCGCCGCCGAGCGCCCAGCGCTTCTTCTTCGGGTCCGTGATCGCCTTGCTGAGCGTGACCAGGTCGTCGGCGCTCTTGGGGTGCTCCAGGCCCAGCTCCTTGAGGATGTCCTGGCGGACGAAGGTGGCGAACGGGAACGGGTCGTTCTGCCAGGGGATGCCCTGGAGCACGCCGCCGAAGACGCCGTACTGCCAGGCCGCGGTGTCGTAGTTGGCCAGCATCGGGAACTCTTTGGCCTTGTCGCCCGCGAGGTAGGGGGACAGGTCGGCGAAGAGCTTGTTGGCCGCCTCGGTGAAGTGGGCCAGCTTGATCAGCTCCCAGTTCGGGACCTGCAGCAGCTCGGGCACGTCGCCGCTGGCCAGCAGGGTGCTCAGCTTCTGCCCGTAGGTGTTGCCGTCGGAGATGTTGAACCGCACGACGCCGCCGAGGCGCTCGTTGACGGTCTCGTAGTAGGAGTTGTCGCCCAGGCCCGGCGGCACCGTGCCCCACAGCGGCGTCATCGCGGTGACCTCCTTGCCGCTGGTCAGCGGCTTGGAGGTGATGGCCTGCACCATGGTGGCCGGACGCGTCAGGTAGCCGGGCGCGACGAACTCGGCGCCGGCCAGGTCCGGTGTGAGCCCGGGGATCTGGAACGGGATCCGGGTGGGCACCAGGCTCTTCAGCTTGTCGGCCGCCACGGCCGTGCCCTTGGACAACTCCTTCTTCTCAGCGCAGCCCGCTACCAGGACGCTCGCGCCGACCAGGCCGAGGAACCCGCGGCGAGTCGTGTCATTTGGCATGGCTCGCTCCCTTCTCCGAGTGGGGATGGCCTATCTACAATTAGTTGGTATTGCGACCAAACAAATTAGTAGACTGTGACCGTGGCCACAAGGGAGCGTGATGGTCACAGGTTGGTGCCGATGAGAAACCCGGTAGGGCGGTGGCTCGATGAGCGGGTCTCTCGTTAGGGAAGGGAGCCTGCGATGCGGCATGCTTGGGGCATCTCTTGGCGGGAACGGGGCTGATATTGATCACTTCTACGACCGGCCCGCAGCCGGCCGACTTCGCCGACGTACGGGCCACCAATCTCGCGGTCGTGCTGCGCTTCGTCCGCGAGCACGCGCCGTGCTCGCGCGCCGACATCGCGGCCTCCACGGGGCTGAACAAGGCGACCGTGTCGAGCCTGGTCGCCGACCTCATCGACCGGCGGCTGGTGCGTGAGACGGGGCTGACGGAAAACCGGGTGGGCCGGCCGGCCACGATGCTCGTCCTCGACGGCTCGCCCTATGCCGCCATCGGGGTCGAGATCAACATCGACCACGTGTCGGCCGTGGCCACCGACCTGGCGGGGGAGCGGCTGCTCACGTGGCGGCGCGCGTTCTCCGGCGGCGACCCGGTCAACCAGGGCGTGGCCGGGGTCGGCGCGATCGTGCGGCGCGTGGTCAACCGCATGGCCAGGGAGGAGCGCCAGGTGCTCGGCCTGGCCGTGGCCGTGCCGGGGCTGGTCGACGTGCAGGGCGTCGTACGCATCGCGCCCACCCTCGGCTGGCACGACGCCGACATCGGCGGCCACCTGGCCAAGGCGCTGCGCGATCCCGGCTTCCCCATCCAGGTCGACAACGACGCCAACCTCGCGGCCCTGGCCGAGCAGCGGTTCGGCGCCCACGCGGGCGCCTCCGACCTGGTCTACCTGACCGGCGAGATGGGCGTGGGGGCGGGCATCATCCTCGACGGCCGGTTGCGCCGCGGCGGGCTCGGCTACAGCGGCGAGATCGGCCACGTCCAGCTCGACCCCGACGGCCCCGAGTGCCACTGCGGCCGGCACGGCTGCCTGGAGGCGATGGCGGGCATCGGCGCCGTGCTGGGCAAGGACCCGTCCCCGGCGGAGATCCAGGTCGAGGTCGAGGAGGCGGTGCGCCTGGCGCGCGCGGGCGACGCGGGCACCCTGGCCGCGATCGAGTCGGCGGGCCGGAGCCTGGGCAAGGGCGTGTCCATCCTGGCCAACCTGCTCAACCCGGAGGTGGTGGTGCTCGGCGGTTACTACGTCGCGCTGGCGCCCTGGTTGCTGCCTGAGGTCCAGCGCGAGCTGAGTCACCGCGTCCTCGCCGTGGGGGCCGGTGGCTGCCAGGTCGTGGCCTCGACCCTGGGCCACGACGCGGCCGCGCTGGGGGGCGCGGCCCGGGTGCTGGATTCCGTGGATTCAGGAAAGTTGCCGGGAGGATTGTCGCGAATCCCTTGACCTTGGTCACCGGGGCGTGCACCCTTCAGTCAATCCACCGAAATGTCCGCGTAACTTCCCCAGGCCGGTCGTCGAAGCGCTTCGACACTCTCAGAGGGATGACCATGCACGAGCCCCCCTTCCGCGACCCAGCGGTGCCGCTGCCCGACCGGATCGACGACCTGATGCGCAGGCTCACTTCCGAGGAGAAGGTCCGCCTGCTCCACCAGTACCAGGCTCCGGTCGAGCGGCTGGGCCTCGGTGCGTTCCGGACCGGCACGGAGGCGCTGCACGGGCTGGCCTGGCTCGGCCCGGCCACGGTCTTCCCGCAGGCGGTCGGGCTGGCCACGACGTGGGATCCGGAGCTCGTGCGCAGGGTGGGCGAAGCGACCAGTGACGAGGTGCTGGCCTTCCACCACAAGGACCCGAGCGGGGCGGGTCTCAACGTGTGGGCGCCCGTGGTCAATCCGCTGCGTGATCCCCGGTGGGGGCGGAACGAGGAGGGCTACTCCGAAGATCCGTGGTTGACCGGCGTCATCGCCGCGGCGTTCGCGCATGGGCTTCGTGGGAGCGCTCCCGAAATCCTGAAGACGGCCCCCACACTCAAGCATTTCCTCGCCTACAACAACGAGAGCGACCGCTGCACGACCTCCAGCAACGTGCCGCCGCGAGTGCTGCGCGAGTACGAGCTGCCCGCCTTCCGCCCGGCCATCGAGCAGGGCGCGGCCGTGGCCGTCATGCCGTCCTACAACCTGGTCAACGGCCGCCCCGCGCACCTCAGCCCGCTGATCGGGCAGGAGTTGCGCGCCTGGGCGCCGGACGACCTGCTGGTGGTCAGCGACGCCTACGCGCCCGGGAACCTCACCGCGCTGCAGGGCTACCACGACACGCTGCCCGAGGCGTACGCGCACGCGGTCAAGGCCGGGCTCGACAGCTTCACCCAGGACGACGACCGCTCCGAGGCCACCCTCGGCCACCTGCGCGCGGCGCTGGCCGCGGGCCTGCTCGCCGAGGAGGACGTCGACGCGGCCGTGCGGCACACGTTGTCGATCCGGTTCAGGCTGGGCGAGTTCGATCCGGCGACGCCCTACGACGACATCACCGACAGCGTGGTCAACTGCCCCGAGCACCAGGAGCTGGCCAGGGAGGCGGCGCGCCGCTCGTTCGTGCTGCTGCACAACGACGGGCTGCTGCCGTTCACCGGCGTGACCAAGGTCGCGGTGATCGGCCAGCTCGGCGACACGCTCCTGGAGGACTGGTACAGCGGCACCCTGCCGTACGCCGTCACCGCCCGCGTCGGGCTGGCCGAGCGGTGCGAGGTCGTCTTCTGCGAGGCCGTGGACCGGGTGACGCTGACCTCCGAGGCCGGGCCCGTGGTCGCCGACGCCGCCGGCGGGCCGCTGAGCGTGGGGGCCGCGGAGGCGGGGGAGTTCGACCTATTCGACTGGGGCGGCGGCGCCTTCGCGCTGCGGGCGGTGGCGACCGGGCGGTTCGTGTCGGTGGACGGCACCACGCTGGTGAACGACCAGCCGGGGCCGGGCGGGTGGGAGGTGCGCCAGACGTTCCGGATGGAGGAGCGCCCGCGCGGCACCCTCGCCCTGCGGCACATCTCGACGGGCTGCTACGCGGGCGCCGGCGAGGACGGCGTGCTGCGCCTGGTGGACGACGCCGACCAGGCCGTGTGGCTGGCCATGGACGTGCTGCGCTCCGGCACCGATCAGGCGGCCCGCGTGGCCGCCGAAGCCGACGTGGCGGTCGTGGTGGCCGGCGACCATCCGCTGGTCAACGGGCGTGAGACCGAGGACCGCATGACGCTGGCCCTCGCCCCCGCCCAGGACGCCGTGGTCCAGGCCGCCCGCAAGGCGAACCCGCGTACGGTCATGGTCATCACCAGCGGCTACCCGCTCACCTGGACCGCCGCGGACGTCCCCGCCGTGTTGTGGTCGGCCCACGGCGGCCAGGAGTACGGCCACGCGCTGGCCGAGGTGCTCTTCGGCGACGCCGACCCCGAGGGCCGCCTCACCCAGACGTGGTACCGCTCGGAGCAGGAGCTGCCCGACCTCCTCGACTACGACATCATCGCCTCCGACGCCACCTACCTGTACTTCCGCGGCACCCCGCTGCACCCCTTCGGCCACGGCCTCAGCTACACCACCTTCGACTACGCGGACCTGCGGGTGCAGCTCACCGGCGACGTCCTGCGCGCCCAGGCCACGATCACGAACACCGGCGCCAGGCCGGGCGTCGAGGTCGCCCAGTTCTACACCCACCAGCAGCGCTCGCGGGTCAAGCAGCCGCTGCGCCGCCTGCGCGGCTTCGAGAAGGTGCGGCTGGCGCCCGGCGAGAGCCGTACGGTCACGCTGACGCTGCCCGTCTCCGAGCTGGCCTTCTGGGACGTGACCAGGAGCAGGCTCGTGGTGGAGAGCGCCCCGCACCAGCTCATGGTCGGCCGCAGCGCCACCGACCTGCGCCTGAGCGCCCGCTTCGAGGTCGAGGGCGAGACCATCCCGCCCCAGTCGGGGCTGCTGCGCGCGGCCGACCACGACGAGTACGACGCGATCACGTTCGTGGACGAGAGCAAGCTCGACGGCGACGCCGTGCGCTCGGACGTCGAAGGCGCCTGGATCCTCTTCCGCCAGGTGGACCTGACCGGCAGCCTGACCTGTGTGGCCGAGGCGGGCAGCACGGAAGGCGGCATGATCACCATCCGCCGCGGCGACCCCCTCTACGGCCCCGCCATCGCGACCTTCCCCGTGCCCAGGACCGGCCGCTACACCTACCACGCCATCACGGCGGCCCTGGACGGCGCCGACGGAGTGCATGATCTCTATGTGGTGTTCGAGAACGACGGCGTGACGCTGACCAGGCTCGCCTTCGGAGCAGGGGGTTGAGCGGGCGCACGGTCACGATCTCCGAGGTGGCCAAGCACGCGGGCGTGGCCGTCAGCACGGTCTCCTACGTGCTCAGCGGCAAGCGGACGATCTCGGCCGACACCAGGCGGCGGGTGCTCGACAGCATCAGCGTGCTCGGCTACCACCCCAACGCCGGCGCCAGGGCCCTGGCCAGCAAGCGCTCCAACGTGATCGCGCTCGTGCTGCCGCTGCGCGCGGGCATGCACGTGCCCGTCCTGATGCGCTTCGCCAGCGCCGTGGTCACGGCCGCCCGCCGCTTCGACCACGACGTGCTCCTCCTGACCGCCGACGAAGGCACCGCGGGGATCCGCCGGGTGGCCGCGAGCGCGCTGGTGGACGCGCTGGTCCTGATGGACGTGGAGCTGGACGACCGGCGGGTGCCGCTGCTGCGCGAGCTGCCCGAGCCGAGCGTCCTCATCGGCTTCCCCGCCGAACCGGCCGGTCTGACCTGCGTCGACCTCGACTTCGCGGTGGCCGGCGCCCGCTGCGTGGAACACCTGGCCGAGCGCGGCCACGAGGAGATCGCCCTGCTCGGGGCCGCCTCCGTGGTGTACGAGCGGGGCACCGGCTTCGCCCGGCGGACCCGGGAGGGGTTCGTGGCGGCGGTGGCCGCCCACGGGCTCAAAGGCGTGGCCCTGCCCTGCGAGGAGACGTTCGACGAGGTCTACGAGACCCTCCGCGATCTGCTCCTCGACCACCCGGGGCTGTCCGGCCTGGTCGTGCACAACGAATCGGCGGTCGGGCACGTGCTGGCCGCGCTGCGCCAGCTCGGCCGGCGGGTGCCGCAGGACGTGGCGGTGGTGGCGATCTGCCCCGACGACGTGGCCGAGCGGGCCAGCCCGCCGCTCACCTCGGTGCTGATCCCGGCGGAGGAGGTGGGCCGGGAGGCCGTCCGCCTGGTCATGGAGAAGCTGGAGGGGCGCGCGGTGCCCGACTCCACCCTCCTCACCCCGCTGCTCGCCGTCCGCGCCAGCACCTGACCCGCCGACGCCGCCCGGTCAGCCGGGTTCGGTTTTCGGCAGGTGCCATGGCAGGACGATCGGCTCCGGCGGCGGGTCGCCGCCCACGAGCCGGGCCACCAGTTCGCCGGCGTCCTGCGGCACGATCTTCTCGCCCGCGGTGGCCAGCTCGGACGGCGTCCACCAGTGGAAGCGGTCGGTCGCCGCGCGCTCCTCCTCGTCCATGCCCGAGGTGTCGACGACCAGGTCCCGCACGCGCAGCAGGAAGTAGGAGTCGTGCGAGAAGAAGCTCTGCCCGCCGACGGTCCACGTGCCCGAGCTGGTCGCCACCACCGGCCCCAGCTCCTCGGGCGCCACGACGTGCCCGAGCTCCTCGCGCAGCTCCCGGGCGGCCGCCTGCCGCAGGGTCTCGCCCGGGTCGACGGCCCCGCCCGGCGTGAACCACGCGTACGGCCGCTCCGCCACCTGCAGAAGCAGCCCGCGATAGAGCAGGACCCGATCAAGGTGGTCGATCACCAGCACGCGCGCCGTCGCGCGGGACACGAGTCCTGTCACACCGCCACCCGCGCCCTCCTGGGCAAGATAGATCACACCCGACATTCTGGCCGCCCATCGTCAGCCCTGGCGGCCACGCCGGAAAACGCGAAGCGCTCCCGCGGGAGCCCGTTGATCGGGCCCCGGGGAGCGCTTCTCGACGATCTACCAGTCTCCGCCGCCGAAGTCTCCGCCACCGAAGTCTCCGCCGCCGCCGAAGTCGCCCCAGCCGCCGCTGTCTCCGCCGCCGCCCATGTCGCCGCCGCCCATGTCACCGCCACCGTAACCGCCGTGGCCGAAGCCGCCGCCGAGCATGCTGCCCATCATGGTGCCGATGAACATGCCGGTCATGATGTCGCCGAAGCCGCCGTAGTAGCCGTAGGCGTAGGGCTGGTAGGCCGGGCCCGCGTCATAGTAGGGACGGCGCTGGCCGTCGACCATGACCTCGCGCATCTGCGGGTCGAAGCCGCGCTCGACCGCCTCCGCGTCCGTCTTGCAGGCGGGCACGTCGCGGGCCGCGCCACCGGGCGGGGACCAGCGGACGTCCCGGATCGACGGGCCGTGCTGCGGGTTGAAGAAGCAGGGCGCCCGCCGCTCGGGCACCGGCTCGTTGTTGACCTTGGCCTTGACCACGGCCAGCGCGTAGCGGCCGTCCTCAAGGGTCTGGGTGACCTCACGGACCTGGTCGGCGCGCTGCACGGTGGCGAGCTGCGTCTTGGCCTTCTCGTAGGAGTCGAGGGCCTGCTGCCACTCGTCGATGTGCTTGCCACCCTCGCCGGCGAGCGTCACGTCGGTGTCGACGGCGGTGATCTCCTCGCCGAGCTTGGTGACGTCCTCGTCCACGGTCTGCTTGACGGCCGCGAGGTCCTTCGCGTCCTGGATGGCGCGCTTCTTCTTCTTGTTGCTGGAGTAGAGGAAGTAGCCGCCACCGCCGACGACGACCAGCGCGCCCAGGCCGACCAGCGCGGCCGTGCTGCCGGCGCCCGGGTTGGCCTGGCTGCCGGTGTTGAGCGCCGAGCGCTTGCCCGCGACGGCGAGGTCCACGCGGTTGGCGAAGTCCTTCATGCCCGCGACGACGTCACCCGAGTTGGCGTTGACCGAAAGTTTGGCCAGGTTGCCCGCGAGACCCTGCTGGCGGATCGAGCTCGACGCCGCGTAGAGCGTGGTGCCGTCGAGAATGGCCACGGTGGACGAGGGGGCGCTCGCCGCGACCATCGCGGCGGTGAGGCTGGACATGTAGGACTTGATGGTGGAGTCGGTCACCGTGCCGTCCGGGAGCGCCGCAGCGTAGATCTTGCTGTCGGCCCCCTTCAGCGCGTCCCTGATCTCACCCTGCTGGTCCGACGTGAGCGGTGAGCCGGACTCTACGTAGAGCGGATCATTCTTCCAGGTGGACACCACCGTATTAGCGTCAGGCGGAGCCGCCGCGTAGGCGGCAGGGGACAGCGCAAGAACGACGAAAAGACCGGCGATCAGAGCCGCGATCGCGGCCCCTGCTCGGCGCAGCGAATGAGTCATTGGCAGCAAGCCTCCTTCGCCCATGAGGACGAACGGGCGGTCGGCAAAGTTCCTCACTGTTCACGTTACCCGCCCGGAGCCTCTCAAGCGCGAACCGTGACCCTACGGAGTGAGCCCCGCCAGGCGTCAGGTGTCCTTGATCTCGCAGATCGTGGCTCCGGACGTCACGGACTGCCCGACGGCCGCCGTGAGCCCCGTGATCGTGCCTGCCTTGTGGGCCGTGAGCGGCTGCTCCATCTTCATGGCCTCCAGGACCACGACCGTGTCGCCCTCGGTCACGGTGTCGCCGTCACTGGCCACGATCTTGACGATCGTCCCCTGCATGGGGCTGACCAGCGCGTCGCCGCCGGCCGACGACTTCTTCGCGGCGCCCCCGGCGCGCCGGGGCTTGTTCGCGCCCGGCGTAGCGGCGGACGGGCCGAAACCGGCCGGCAGGACCACCTCCAGCCGCTTGCCGCCGACCTCGACGGTGACCGTCTCACGGCCTGGATCCGCGCCGGAGGCGACGTCCCCGTCGTACGGCGGCACCGGATTGTCCCATTCCGTCTCGATCCACCGCGTGTGCACGGAAAAGGGCGCGGAGGTGAAGGCCGGGTCGGACACGACGGCCCGATGGAACGGCAACACGGTCGGCATGCCGGAGATCTCGAACTCCGCCAGCGCCCGCCGCGCCCGCTCCAGCGCCTCCTGCCGGGTCCGCCCGGTCACGATCAGCTTGGCCACCAGGGAGTCGAACGTCTGCGGCACCGTCATCCCGGCCTCGTAACCGGCGTCCAGCCGCACCCCCGGCCCGGAGGGTGCGCGCAGGACGCTCAGCGTGCCGGGTGCGGGCAGGAAGTCGCGCCCCGCGTCCTCGGCGTTGATCCGGAACTCGATCGAGTGCCCGCGCCCGGCCGGGTCGTCATAACCCAGCGGCTCGCCCTCGGCGATCCTGAACATCTCCCGCACCAGGTCGATCCCCGCGACCTCCTCGGTGACCGGATGCTCGACCTGCAGCCGCGTGTTGACCTCCAGAAAGGAGATCGTGCCGTCCTGCCCGACGAGGAACTCGCACGTCCCGGCCCCGACGTAGCCGGCCTCCTTCAGGATGGCCTTGGAGCTCTTGTAGAGGATGCCGAGCTGCGCGTCCGACAGGAACGGCGCCGGAGCCTCCTCCACCAGCTTCTGGTGGCGGCGCTGCAGCGAGCAGTCACGGGTGCTGACCACGACCACGTCGCCGTGCGCGTCGGCCAGGCACTGCGTCTCGACGTGGCGGGGCCGGTCGAGATAGCGCTCGACGAAGCACTCGCCGCGCCCGAACGCGGCGACCGCCTCGCGCACCGCCGACTCGTACAGCTCGGCGACCTCGCCCAGCTCGCGGGCGACCTTGATGCCGCGCCCGCCGCCGCCGTACGCGGCCTTGATCGCGATCGGCAGCCCGTGCTCCTCCGCGAACGCCACCACCTCGGCGGCCCCGGAGACCGGATCCTTGGTGCCCGCGACCAGCGGCGCGCCGACCTTCTGCGCGATGTGCCTGGCCCGCACCTTGTCGCCGAGCGCGGCGATGGCGGCCGGCGGCGGGCCGATCCAGGTCAGGCCCGCGTCGATGACGGCCTGCGCGAACTCGGCGTTCTCGGCCAGGAAGCCGTATCCGGGGTGCACGGCGTCCGCGCCGGCGCGGGCGGCCACGCCGAGCAGCTTGCCGATGTCGAGGTAGGTCTCCGCGGGGGACTGGCCGCCCAGCGCGTAAGCCTCGTCGGCCACCCTGGCGTGCAGGGCGTCGAGGTCCTGGTCGGCGTATACGGCGACGCTGCCGATCCCCGCGTCCTTGCACGCGCGGGCGACGCGTACGGCGATCTCGCCGCGGTTGGCGATCAGAACCTTCCGCACGGGCTTCCGTCCTTCCTGCGACAGTCGTGGCTCAGCGGCCAAGGTAAGCGCCGCCGTTCACGTGGAGCACCTGCCCAGTGACGTGCCTTGCTCCCGCCGAGGCCAAGAACAGCACGGTATCCGCCACGTCGGCGGGAGTGCCAGGGCGGCCGTTGCGTGTGTTCTCCACACGGGCCCGGATGCCCTCCTCCGTCAGCCGGCCGCGGAAGAACTCGGTGTCCACGACCAGGCCGGGGGAGACGACGTTCGCGGTGACGCCCTTGGGGCCCAGCTCGGCGGCCAGGTCGGCGGTCCAGGACTCCATGGCGGCCTTGGCGGCGCCGTACGAGCCCGAGCCGGTGCCCCTGGCGGCGATGGAGCCGATCGAGATCACCCGCCCGCCCGCGTCCATGCGCGGTGTCAGCGCGGTCGTGACGAGCACGGCGGACATCAGGTTGGCGTTGAGGTTGGCCCACCAGGACCCGGCCACCTCCATCAGGTCGCCGGACTGGCGGCGGTCGAGGTTGGTGTTGCCGCCCGCGTTGTTGACGAGCACGTCCACCCGGCCGGGCAGGCTGTCGAGGGCCTCATTGACGGCCACGGGGCTGGCGGCGTCGAACACCGCGCAGGCGGCGCCGAGGCGCTGCGCGGCCTCCTTCAGGACGTGCTCGCGGCGGCCGGTGATCGTGACGTGATCGCCGAGGGAGACGAACGCCTCGGCGATGGCGTATCCGATGCCGGTGCCGCCGCCGGTCACCACAACCTCGCGCATGGCCGGACAGCTCCCTACGGATCCCGAATAATCCTCGGGTAGACCATAGCCGCTCGGCATAACTCCGGCGACGGGTGGCGCCCCCTCCTTAAGGTGAGGGCGTTTTCCCGAGTTCCAGGAGGTAAGCATGGGCCAGAGCATGCTCGGCGGCGACCCTGCGGAAATGCAGACCATGTCCACCCAGTTCACGCAGCAGTCGGAGGCGGTCCGCACCACGATGACCGCGCTCGACCGCGAGGCCGCCAAGGTCGGCACCGCGTGGACGGGGCCGGGCGCCCAGCGTTTCCAGCAGGCGTGGCAGAACTACCGCACGGCCTTCCAGCGCATGACGGAGGAGCTCGCGGAGGCCTCGCGGGTCATCGGCACCTACCGGCAGAACATCGAGTCCGCCACGAAATGAGCACCGGATCGGGCCCTGGCGAGGATGCCGGGGCTTCTTTCCGCCACCGACAGCACGTCAGGTAAACGATAGGTAATCGGGCAAGCTACGCTTTCCGGCCATGATCGGTCGCGCCCTTGTGGCGAGTGTGCTGGCCTTGCACGTACTCGCGGTCCCCGCCATGGCGGTGGCCGACGACGACTGCAACCCGAAGAAGGGCGTGCTGAAACTGCCCGCCGGGGAGCCGTGGGCGCAAAAACGCCTCGACGTCAAGAACGCCTGGCGCCTCACCAGGGGCGCGGGGGTGACCGTCGCCGTCGTGGACAGCGGCGTCGACTACCACCCGCAGGTGCAGATCTCGAAGATCATCGATGAGACGCACACCGGCTATCGCGACTGCGTGGGCCACGGCACCGCGGTTTCGGGCATTATCGGCGCCCGTTACTACGCCGGAGTGCCCTTCCATGGTGTCGCGCCGGACGCCAAGATCGTGGTGGTCAAGCAGAGCAACAAGACCGACGGCGACGTCGCCAAGCTGATCAGCGGGATCGACGACGCCGTCGCGGCGAAGGCCCGCGTGATCAACGTCTCCGTGCGGGCCTCCGACAACCCCGGGCTGAAGGCGGCCATCCAGCGGGCGCTGGACCAGGACATCCTCGTGGTCGCGGCGGCCGGCAACGTGACCGGTCCCGACGACGAGGACGTGCCCGCCTACCCCGCCGCCTACGACGGCGTGCTGGCCGTGGGGGCGGCCACCCCCGAGGGGGTCAGGGCCGACTCCTCCAACGCCGCCACGCCCGTCGGCGTGCTCGGCCCCGGCACGGACATCACCGCGCCCTGGCCGGGCCGCAGCTACATGCGCGGCCTGCAGGGCACGAGCTTCGCCGCGCCGTACGTGGCCGGCACCGCCGCCCTGGTGCGCTCCCGGTTCCCCCGGCTCTCGCGCGAGCAGGTCCGCCAGCGCATCATCGCCACCGCGGACGGAACGGTCGGCGTGGGCAGCGGGGCGGGCATGGTCAACCCGGTGCTGGCGCTGACGGCCGTGCTGCCCTACGAGGCCGCCGGCGCGCCCGTGGTGGCCGAGCCGGCCGCTGCCGCGCTGCCGCCGAACGCCATCGCCAAGGTCGCCCCGCGTGACGAGAGCGCCATCGGCATCGCCATGGCGGTCGGCACCGGGGTGCTGGTCGCGGTCATGCTGGCGGGCGCGCTCGCGCTGCTCATCCCGCTGGGCCGCAGGCGTGGCTGGCGTGCCGGGCGTGTGTCCTGAACATTGCTTGACGATGAAAGGTCAAATTGGGACCGAAACTACTGATGCAAATGTGGCGGATTTGGTTGAATGTCCTTTCTAGATCGTGCAATGACTGAAGGGATGGAGATGCACCCCCTGCGGCCCGGTGATCCCGAGAACCTGGGCGCGTACGTCATCTCTGGACGGCTGACCGAGGGCCCACGTGGCGCGGCGTTCGTCGGCAGAGAATCTGATGACGCGCCGTTACGAGTGATAAAGCTGCTGCCCTCGTCTCCGGACGAGGTCGGCGACGACGTCGCTCGCCTCACTGGGATGCAACGCGTTTCAAGTTCCCACGTCGCCAGGACACTGGAGGCGGGACAGCACGGCGACCAGCCGTACGTGGTGCGTGAGTACGTCGAGGGACGCAGCCTCGCCGAAGTCGTGGCGGAGGACGGCCCGCTCGACGGCGACGCGCTGGAGCGGCTGGCGACCGGAGTGCTGACCGCGCTGACCGCGGTGCACCTGGCGGGCATCACGCACCGCGGGCTCACCCCGTACAACGTGATCATCGGCCCTGACGGGCCGCGCGTGACGGACGCCGATCTCGGCGAGCCCGCCGGCGAGATCGGCTACCGGGCGCCCGAACAGATCCGGGGCCTGGGTTACGGGCCTTACGCCGACGTGTTCGGCTGGGCCTCGCTGGTGGTGTTCGCCGCCACCGGGCAGCCGCCGTTCGGCCACGAGGCCGACGCGGTGCTGGACGAGGAGCCCGCGATCGGCGAGCTGGCCGACCCGCTGCGCCGCGTGGTGCTGCTGGCGCTGGCCAAGGACGTCGGAGGACGCCCGACCACGTACACGGCGCTGCTGCAGCTCCTCGGAGACAAGCGTGGCGAGACCGCGCTCATGACGCAGCAGCAGCCGGCCCAGCCCGGCGCGCCCATCGAGGGTGTGCCGGTGCCCGGCCTGCCGTTGCAGGGACTGCCCATCGAGGGCATGCCCCCGCTGGTGGGCCCGCAGGCGTGGGGCTCGCAGGACCCGATGCAGTCAGGTCCCATGCCTGGTCCCATGCAGGGCGGCCCGATGCAGCAGGGTCCGATGCAGCCTGGCCCGATGCAGGGCGGCCTGATGGGTCCCCTGCAGCAGGGTCCGATGCAGGGCGGCCCGATGCAGGGTGTTCCGCTGCCGCCTGCCGAGCCCGTGTGGGGTCCGCCGCAGGACGCGCCGCAGCAGGCGTGGCAGCCGGTCCAGGGTCAGACGGTCTCTTCCCGCAAGCCTCGCCGGTCGTTCCCGGTGGGTCTGGTCGCGGCTGTCGGCGCGCTGGCGCTGCTGTCCGGCGTGGGGCTGTGGGGAGCCAACCACTACGCCTCCACGCAGCGTTTCGAGCCTGTGGCGGCGGCGGTGGGCGCGAACCCGTCCAGCGGCGCCGCGGGTGTCCGCGGCACGGAGAACGGAGTCGACCAGCCGGGCCAGCCGGTGCAGGAGCAGCCCGGTCAGGGGCAGCCCGAGGTGACCGTGCCGTGGGCGATGCCGTCGAGCGGCAGCCCGGACGACGTGGGCCCGATGGTGCTGCCGACCGACTGGACCTCGCCGACGCCGCCCGAGCTGAGCACCGTGCCGACGCCGGTCCCGATCAACACGCAGCCGGTCGTGCCGACCGCCCAGCCGACGGCCACGCAGCAGAAGACGCCGCAGCCCACGGTCACGGTGACGCGCACGCCGACCTCCACCCCCACCCCCACTCCGACACAGACGCCGACCGCCACCCCGACTCCCAGCCAGGAGCCGACCCCGACTCCCACCCCGACGCCGACCGTGACGGAGACCGTGACGTCGACGCCGACCCCGTCGGAGACGAAGACGACGGCCAAGCCGACGCCGACCAAGACGACGGCCAAGCCGACGCCGACCAAGACCACGGCCAAGCCGACCCCCACGCCGACCAAGACGACGGCCAAGCCGGCGCCGACGCCGACCAAGACCACGGCCAAGCCGGCGCCCACGCCGACGACGGCCAAGCCGGCGCCGACGACGGCCAAGCCGGAGCCGGTGCGTAACCCGCACACGCCGACCGCGGTCTGCGGACCGGGCTTCTACGTGCAGCGTTCGCAGCCGTTCGCCGGAGGGGAGACCTTCCAGCTCTACAACACCTCCAGCGGGCAGAACTGCGTGGTCACGATGAAGACCGTGGACGTGGGCAAGGCCACCCCGATGACGGCCGTCCTCGAGGTGCAGGGCGGCGGGCGCCAGGTCGCCAGCGGCTCGTACGCGTACTACGCCGGGCCGGTCAAGCTGCCCGCCAAGGGCAAGTGCGTGCGCTTCGAAGGCAGTGTCGGCTCCGGCCGCACCAGCGCCGGATTCGCCAACTGCGGCTGATCCACCGAAACGCCGGAACCCCCCTCAGGACCGTGGTCCGGAGGGGGGTTCTTTGACTTCGGCGGAGGTTACGGGCGCCGGTCAGGAACCGAAGCGGTGGTGGGCGCCCGGCAGGGAGCCACGGTGGGTGGTGGTGCCGGTCAGCAGCCACGGTGGGTGGTGGTGCCGGTCAGGAGCCACGGCGGGTGGTGGCGCCGGTCAGTGGCCGAGGCGGCCCATGAGGTCGTCCTTGGAGTCGGCGGCGGCCTGCTCCGCCTTGACGACGGCGGCCAGGATCTCGTCGGCCAGCCGCCTGGCGTCCAGCCGCCTTCTGCTCACCGTGCTGATCTCCAGCGCCACCAGGGTGCCGAGGGCGTCGGCCGTGGCCACGATCCGGCCCTCGTCGGCGCGCCCGACGAACTGGCGCGAGCTCCACTCGGACACCATCTCCTCCGCCCGCCTGGCGGTGGCGACGAGCCGCTCCAGGCGGGCCATCGCCTCGTGCATCTCCCGCACGGCTCAACCCTCCCGCAACACGCGCTCGATGTGCGCCGCCAGCGGATCGCCGCCCGCGGGGTCGAACTGCTGCCCGGGGCCGGCCAGATCGGCCGTCAGTTCGGTGAGCCGCTCGCCCATCGCGGCGTGGGCCGCGCCGATCGCCCCCATGACGGCCTGTGCGAGCTGGAGGTTGTCCAGGTCGCGCAGGCCGCGCGGATCGATGGTCAGCCCGGCCAGGCGTCCCTCGCCGGAGATCCGGGCCCGTACGACGCCCTTCTCGTCGGTGCCCTCCAGCCGCTCGCGCTTCAGGTCCTCAAGCCTGCCGGCCATCGCGGCGGACCAGGCGTTCACCTGGCGCAGCAGGCCGCCGACGTCGCCTTCCCTGCCTTCCGCGAAGGCGTTGACGTCGTTCATTGGGGCTCGGCCTCCGGCGCCGGGATCCATTCGCGGTCCAGCCGCGACGGGTCGTCGACGGTGGGCGACAGGGTCAACTCCCGCGCGCCCTGTTCCGGATTGCCGCCGTGGTAGAACTGGGCCTTCAGTTTGTTCAGGCTCTGCTCCAGCTTGTTGAGGTCGCCCTCGTTGTTGTTGTAGATGTCCGCGAACTGCTTGACCATGGTGCTGAGCATGCCGGTGAAGACGGTGGCCTGGGCCACCAGGGCGGCGCGCCCGATCGGGTGGCCGCTCATTCGCGCCAGCGCGCGGAGGATGGACGCCGAGCTGGCGTACACACCGAACACCGATATGTCATACTCCAGCACCTCCTCGTACTGGTTCTGCATGGTCGTGCTCATCTGGTCGCCGACGTCGCCGAGCTTGGCGAACAGGAAGTCCTGGTTGAATCGCATGTACTCCTTGACCGTGGTCGACGCCTGGCCCTTCCAGTTCGGCGAGACGTGGTCGAAGTAGTCGCGCCACATGTCCAGCTTGTTGCCCTCCAGGGAGCCGGACAACTCCTTCCACGTCTCGCGCCGGTCGTAGAACAACCACGGATTGCCTATGTTGAGCGTGGCCGCCACGTCGATGGCCAGCGCGGCCACGCCGAGCCCGGACATCGTCATCGCCGACCTGGTGGTCTGCCGCAACGGGTGAAGCTCGCCGATCAGGCGCTTGAAGAAGCCGGGATCGGTACGGGCGGCGGCGGCCGGCACGGACGCCGTCTTCGGCACGGCGGCGCTGGGGTTGGCGACACGGGGCTGCTGGACGCCCTGCGAAGCAGGGGTCCCTCCGGGGGGCGCCCACGGGCTGGCCTGCGGAGGAGCAGCAGGGGTTCCTCCGGGCGGAGCCCACTGGCCGCCCTGCGGAGCGGCAGGGGTTCCTCCGGGCGGAGCCCAGTTCGACGGGTTCGACATCCGGTCAGATCCCGCTGCCGGCCGGGTGAGCGGCCCTGTAGTTGGCGGCGACCGTGGTGATCCTGCCGCCGTCCTTCGTCAGGGTGTTGCCCAGGATCCCAAGGGTGTCGCTCCAGACGTCGGCGATGGTGTTGAAGCGGCCGACGAACATCTGGCCCACTGCCGGCACGCCGGCGAGCGGCACGAGGTTCCAGCCCTCGAAGCGAGGGACCCGCTCCTTGATCATGTGCACGCCCCGCCCCGTGCTGGCCAGGGTGCCCCCGAACGTGTCCAGGATGCCGATCTCGATCTCATAACCGGTCAGATTCGACTTCCCGCCGGGATCGGTGGGGCGTGTGGGCTGGCGCGGGATGGCGGGCGCCGGCGTGGCGGGCTTCGCGGGCCGCAACGACGGCGGAAGGCACGTCGGCGGCGGGCAGGCGGGGGTGTGCGGGCACGGGCTGACCATGCTCGGCAGCGGCGCGGGAGACGTCGTGGGACTCGGCGTCGCGCTGGGCGTCTCGCTGGGCGTGGGCGTGGGCGTGGGCGTGGTGCTGGGGCTCGGGCTGGGCGTCGGCGTCGTGCCGGGGTCCGGCGTGGTGCTCGGGCTGGGGCTCGGCGTCGTGTCCGTGCTCGGGCTCGGGGCCGGTGTCGTGCTCGGGCCGGGCGGCGACGTCGTGTCCGGGCTGGGACTCGGGCTGGGGGCCGGGGTCGCCGAGGTCGGGGGCGTCGGCGTCCCGCCGGTGGGCGAAGTGCTCGCCGCGGGCGTCGAAGGGCTCGGCGAAGCGCTGAAGGATGGCGAATCGTTCGACACCCGATCTTTGTACCATCGCGTTATGTCACAAAATATGACGTTTGTGCAGGTTAAGATCGAATGCAGTGAGTTTTAAGGCGTTAGTAACCTGACGTTCTTCTGAGCCGGGCGACATCAGTAGGGCTTGTAGGTGCCGCCGTGTTCCAGTGACTTGATGCCGGGATGGTTCGCGAGGTCCCCGTAGCGGCTGTAGGTGTACAGGACGCCGGCGATGATGTTGTCCACGGGCTCCCGGATCTTGTCGTAGGGGGGCAACATGTGCGCGTTGAACGTGGGCGGGATCGTCTGCATCAGGCCCTGGGACGGCACCCCGTTCTGGGCGTTGATGTCCCAGTTGTTGATCGCGTTGGGGTTGCCGCCGGACTCGTAGGCGATGATTTGCGCGATGCGCTCGATGGTCAGGGGGTCGTTCGGGTCCAGGTTGCTCACGTCCAGGCCGCGCTTGCGCAGGATCGCCGCCATCTCCGGCGACTTGATGATCGTGAGGGCCTCTTTGATCCACCCGACGATCTGGGGCTTGACCGCCGAGATGTCGCCGTACGAGGAGGGCGCGCCGGCTCCGCCACCCGTCGTGCCGCCACCCGTCGAGCCGCTGCCCCCATTGGGGCCGCCTGCCGAGGAGAGCGTCGTGGTGGGTTTGTAACCCGTCGTCTTCTGCCAGTCGACCTTGTGGTCGCCGGGCTCGAAGTCGGCGCCGTCGGGCTGACGGATGTTGTGGAAGTACCGGAAGCCGTCCTCCCCGAGCTGATCGGTCAGCGCCTTCTTGGCCGTGGTGAGGGCGGTCTCGGCCTCGGTGACGGCCTGGTTGGCCTTGCCGACGGCGCCGCTGAGGGACGAGACCCCCGTCAGATGCTTCTCGACGTCGTCCGCGGAGGCGTCGGGATGGTTCCGCTTGTAGGTGCCCTCCTCCGCCACCGCGGTCGTGTGGAGGTTGTTGATCGTGCTGTGCGCGGTCTCCAGGGCGCCGGCGGCGGTGTCGAGCGCGGTGGCGCAGGTGATGACCGCCCCTTGCAGGCCCTCTCCCGCCTTCGGATAGGCGGTCATGTACGTCTTGAAGGCATCGGCCGAGCTGCCGCCCCAGGCGCTGTCGACCTCGTTGACGTAGCGCGTGAGCCGGCCGGTCGACGTGGTGACGTGCTCGGCGACCGTGCGCAGCCCGGCGGCGATCTTCATGATCGACTGCGGGTCGCCCGCCACCTTCTGCTTCAGCGAGGCCAGGGTCGTGACGAGGCTCATGCTCCGGAGGCTCCTTCGGCGGTCCTGAAGTTGGCGGCGACCTCGCCGAGGGCCGCGTCGACGTTCTTCAGGCGGTTCCGCCCGGCCCCGAGATCCTCTTCGGTCGAGGCCCAGACCGTGTTCACCAGGGTCGCCAGGTCGCCCGCGCCCGCGATGTCGCCGAAGAGGGCGGCCTTGGCGTCGCCCTTCGGCTGCGGGGTGTCGCTCTCGACGAACGCGTCATCCACCGACAACATGTTCCGCACCCGGCCGGCCTGCCGTCCGCACTCCTCGAGCGCCAGGACGTGCACATCGACAAAACCCATGAAACTCCTTGACCGACTCGCCAGGTGCGCTAACAACCGAGAATAGTGGACTCGAGCCTCTGCTGCCCCAGCGGAATCAGGAGCAGCATGCCTATCAGGACGGCTCCAGATACGCGGTCTGGATCAGGCGCGAGCCGTACTTCCGGTCGACGTAGAAGCCGCGGCCGACCGGCAGGGGCTGCGGGCGGATGTTGCCGAAGAGCTGGCCTTCCTCCCGGTTGCCCGACATGATCAGCGCCGGGCTGGCCATCTCCTTGATGCGCTGGACGGCCTGGTCGTACATGGCGCGGCTGGCGCCGCCGCTCTGCCGGGCCAGCACGAGGTGCAGGCCGATGTCGCGGGCCTGCGGCAGCAGCTCGGCCAGCGGCAGCAGCGGGTTGTTCGAGGTGGCCACGAGATCGTAGTCGTCGACCACGATGTACAGGTCCGAGCCCTGCCACCAGCTCCGCGCGCGCAACTGGTCCGGCGTCAGGTCGGCCGGGGGCAGGCGCTTGAGCAGCGCGGAGCGCGCGTCCTGGATCAGCTCGGCGGCGGCGGTGCTGGAGGCGGCGTAGCCGATGCGGTGGTCCGTCACCGCCGTGTCCAGCAGCGCGCGCCGGTAGTCGATCACGATCATCATGGCTTCGCTCGGCGTCTTCCTGGCGGTCACGCCCTCCATGATCAGCTTGAGCACGTTGGACTTGCCGCACTCGTTGTCGCCGAACACGATGAAGTGCGGGTCGGTCTCGAAGTCGAGCACGACGGGCGCGAGCGAGTCCTCGTCGATGCCGAGCGCGATCCGGTTCGGGCCCGTCAGCTCAGGCGACGGCATGGCGGCGGCGGGCAACATCGAGGGCAGCAGGCGCACGGGACGCGCGGACGGCCCGGGCCAGGACTGCCGGACGAGCTCCACCAGCGCCCGCATCCCGTCGGCCGAGTCCTCGGCCGTGGTCTGCCCGTCGATCCGCGGCAGCGCCGACAGGAAGTGCATGCCGTCCCTGGTCAGGCCGCGCCCGGGCACCCCTTCCGGCACGGCCATCGACGCCTTCCTGTTGATCTCCGACTCGTACGCGTCACCCAGCTTGAACTCGATCCGGGTGCCGAACAGGTCGCGGATGCCCGCGCGGAACTCCGACCACTTGTTGGAGGAGACGACCACGTGGATGCCGTACCCGAGCCCGCGCGCCGCCAGGTCGGTGATCACGGCCTCCAGGCTCTCGAACTCCTGCCTGATCGTCAGCCACCCGTCGACGACCAGGAACACGTCGCCCCAGCCGTCACCTTCGAGGGTGCCGTCGGCGATCATGCGCCGGTAGGCGGCGATGGACTCGACGCCCTGATCGGCGAACTCCCGCTCGCGCTGCCGCAGCAGCCCGGTGACCTCGGCGACCGTCCTTCGCACCCGGTCGCCGTCGAGCCTGGTGGCGATGCCGCCGACGTGCGGCAGCCCGTCCAGCACCGCCAGGCCGCCGCCGCCGAAGTCGAGGCAGTAGAACTGCACCTCGCGGGGCGTGTGGGTGAGCGCCATGCTGGCGATCAGCGTGCGCAGCACGTTGCTCTTGCCGCTCTGCGTGCCGCCCGCCACGCCGATGTGCCCCGCCGCGCCGGACAGATCCAGCCAGTACGGGTCGCGCCGCTGCTCGAACGGCTTGTCGATGATCCCGACGACGGCGTGCATCCGGCCCCTGCCGTCCCAGCCGGGCGTGGACAGGCCGAGCTCCGGCGTGACGGTGAGCGGCGGCAGCAGGTGCGCGAGCGTGGGCGGCTCGGCCAGCGGGGGCAGCCAGATGCGGTGGGCGGGCGGGCCCTTCCCGTCCAGGCGGCTCACCAGGACGTCGAGCAGGCTGTTCTGGGAGGCGCGCTCGGTCACCTCCGCGATCGTCTCCGCCTCCTTGGGCGGCTGCTGCACGACGGGGAGCGGCACGTGGGACGAGCCGTACTCGACGACCTGCCGCATGATCGTGTTGCCGTCGCCCTCGCCGGCGAGGCGGGAGTCGGACTGGTGGGCGCCCGACACGTACGCGGCCTTGAACCGGGTCATGCCGCTGGTGTCGAACTTCAGGTAACCGTTGCCCGGCGCGGAGGGCAGCTCGTACGCGTCGGCCACGCCCAGCACGACCCGGCTCTCCATGGCGGAGAAGGTCCGCAGGCCGATGCGGTACGACAGGTGCGTGTCCAGGCCGCGCAGCCGGCCCTCCTCCAGCCGCTGCGAGGCCAGCAGCAGGTGCACGCCGAGCGAGCGGCCCAGGCGGCCGATCATCACGAACAGCTCGATGAACTCGGGCTTGGCCGACAGCAGTTCGCTGAACTCGTCCAGCACCACGAAGAGCGTGGGCATCGGCGCCAGGGCGACGCCCTGCTCCCTGGCCCGCTCGTAGTCGCGTAGCGAGGCGTAGTTGCCGGCCGAGCGCAGCAGCTCCTGCCGGCGCACCATCTCGCCGTGCAGCGCGTCGTGCATACGGTCGACCAGCGGAAGCTCGTCCTCCAGGTTGGTGATGACGGCCGAGACGTGAGTGAGCGACTCCAGCCCCAGGAAGGTCGCGCCGCCCTTGAAGTCGACGAGGACGAAGTTGAGGATCTCCGAGGAGTGCGTGACGGCCAGGCCGAGCACCAGCGTCCGCAGCAGCTCGCTCTTGCCGGAGCCGGTGGCGCCGATCACCAGGCCGTGCGGCCCCATGCCGCCCTGCGCGGACTCCTTGATGTCCAGCTCCACCACGCGCCCGTCGGCGCCGAGCCCGATCGGCACCCGCAGCCTGTTGCGGCCCGCCCGGGGCCGCCAGCTCACGGCCGGGTCGAGGAGCGTCGCGTCGCCCACGCCGAGCAGGTCGGTCAGCGTGGTGTTGGCGGACAGCACGTCCTCGATCTCGCCGCCGACGGCCGCCGAGGCGCGCAGCGGCGCGAGCTGCCGGGCCAGGCCCTCGGCCCGCATGTAGTCGACGCCGTCGGCGTCGCCGAGCCGCGTCTTGTGCTCCTTGCCCGCGTGGTCGATCTTCACCATGTGGAACCCGTCCGGCTGGACGTCCAGCCGCAACGTGTTCTTCTCCTCCACGTCGGCCGTGGCGCCGGACAGGTCGATCACCGTGACGCCCTGGATGGCGTCGCTGCCGAGCTGGGAGTCGTGCGGCACGTGCCCGCCGTCCATGATCAGCACGTGGTAGGGCAGCGAGTCGGAGGCCGAGCCAGGCCGGAAGCGGGCCCGCTCCTTGAGGTCATCGCCGACCAGCCGGTCCAGCTCGCCGAGGTTCTCCGTCATCAGCCGTACGGGGCCCGCCGCGTCCACCTCGTCGGGATGCAGCGCGTGCGGCAGCCACTTGATCCACTCCCAGTGCGGCATCGTGTCCGCCTCGGCGCAGACCATGATCCGCATGTCGTCGGGGGAGTGGAAGACGGTGAGCTGGGAGATCATGGCGCGTACCAGGTCACGCACGACGGTGGGGTCGCCGGTCAGCCGCATCCTGGCGAACGAGCCGAGCGCGACGGCGACGGGCAGCCCGGCGACCGTCGAGTGCGCCCTGACGAACCTGCGCAGCGCGCCGGCCGACAGCGCGTCCAGGTCCTCCACCGGCTTGGAGTCCGGCGGGATGAGCTGGATGGCCAGCTTCTGGACGCCGGTGCCGAGCCGTACCGTGGCGAAGTCCTCGTCCCGGGGGCGGCGCTCCCACAACCGGGGGCTCATGGCGATCCACCACAGGGCTTCGGGCTCGGGGCCGCCCCACTCCAGTGCCTCGCGCTGCTGCTTGGCCGCGCGCCTGGCCTTCTTGCGCACCTGGCCCAGGTAGCGGAAGTAGTCGCGCCGGGCGCCGTTGAGCCGGTGCTTGCGCTCTCCCGACTGGCGGCCGACCTGACCCAGCGTCATGCCGACCATGGAGAGCGCGAACAGGCCGCTGGCCACGTACATGATCGGGTTGGAGTTGCCGCCCGCCGTGAACATCAGGCCCATCGCCGCGCCGCCCGCCACCATGGGGAGATAGGTGAGGACGGCCGTGAAGCCCTGGCTCTGGACCTCGGGGATCTCGGGGGGCGACTCCAGCAGAACCTCACCGCGCGGCGGCTTGGGGCCGGGGCGGCGTTCTGGGCGGCGTACGACGACGATGCTCATCGAGACGTTCTTACCAGAAGAGACCAGATATGTTCTCTGTTGTCCGTGAGCACACGTGGGGACGCAGAGGTTTCAATGGGACAAATGGTTCATGGGTCTCCGCCCGGTCGGCCGGTCCACGGGCCACCGTCCGGGCCGCCCCCGATGTACGGCCCTCCCCGAGGGTTCCAAGGTCATCCGCCCGGCCCGCCCTCCAGTCAGGGTCCCCTCCAGCAGGGCGCGCTCTCACAGGTGCCCATGCCGCTGCCTTCGCAGTGCCATCTGACGATCGTGGGCCCGCGGCGCAAGGCCGACCTGTCACTGCCCGCCGACATCCCGCTGCCCAACGTGCTGCCCTCCTTGCTCCGGGCGCTGGGCGAGGTCGGCGGCGACGCCGTGTCGGCGCCCGGCTGGACCCTGCAGCGCCTCGGCGGGTCGCCGCTCGACCTGGGGCAGAGTCTGGGCTCGCTGGGCGTGCTCGACGGCGAGATCCTCTACCTCAGGCCGCGTGAGGCGGTCCTGCCGCCCGCTCTCTACGACGACGTGGCCGACGTGGTCGCCAGCGGCGTGCGCGGCGGCCGTGGCGCCTGGTCGGCCAAGCACACCCGGCTCGTGGGCGCCAGCGGCGCGACCGGTCTGCTCGTGCTGGGCGCCGTCGGCCTGGCCGTATCCGGAATGACGGGGCTGACCGTCACGATCGTGGCGGGGCTGCTGGCGCTGCTGCTGATCGTCACGGGCGCGCTGCTGTCCAGAGCCGTCGGCGACTCGCTGGCGGGGGCGCTGATCGGGCACGCCGCGCTGCCGTACGGATTCGTCGCCGGCCTGTTCGCACCGTCCACCGGGGGGACGCTGCTCGGTTTCGGCGCGCCCCACCTGCTCGCGGCGATGGCCTGCACCGCGCTGGTCGCCGCCATCGGCGGCACCCTGATCGCCGACGGCGCGACCGGTTTCCTCGGCACCGCCATCGCGACCACGGTCGGGGCGATCTGCGCGGCCGTGGTCATGGTGTGGTCGGCGTCGCCGGCCGGAGTGGTCGGGGTGGCCGTCTCGGTGCTGCTGGCCTTCACCCCCTTGGTGCCCACGTTGTCGTTCAGGCTCGCCAAGGTGCCGCTGCCGGCCATGCCGACCACCGCCGAGGAGCTGCGCAACGACAACCAGCGCCTGGACGCCGCGAGCATCCAGGAGCGCACCGTGGTCGCCCAGCGCTACGCCACCGGGATGATCGCGGCGGTCGGCATCGTGGCGCTGGTCACGCAGGCGTTGCTGGTGCTGCACGACGGCTGGGTGCCGGCGGTCATGACCGTGTCGTTGTCGCTCACGTTGATCATGCGGGCGCGGGTCTTCCGCGGGCTCGGGCAGCGGATCTGGCTGGTGGGCACGGGCCTGGCGGGGTTCGCGATGTTGTCGATGTCGCTGTTCGGCTCCGGCGGCATCGTGGGGTCGCTGGCGGTGGCCATCGGCATGTTGTGGCTGGCGCTGTCGGCGGTGGGCATCGGCCTGTGGCTGGCGATGGGGAAGCCGTCGCCGTTCTGGGGCCGGGCCGGCGACATCCTGGACCTCGTGCTGATCGTCCAGCTCTTCCCGCTCGCGCTCGGCGTGCTGGAGGTTTACAGCTGGGTGCGCGGGCTGTCCGGCTGATCTTTCGACGCAGGAGGCAGGAATGCAGGAGTTCGGAGACTTCGCGAAAATCGACCTGGAGAAGCTGGTCAAGGGCGCCGACAGGCAGCTCGCCCTGCTGGAGGAGTTCCAGGCGAACATCGGCTCGGTCGTCGGCCGCGCAGAGGACGAGAACGGCTTCGTGATCGTGGAGTACGGCCAGGAGGGCGTGCGCGAGCTGCAGGTGCATCCCAAGGCGATGCGGTTGTCCTCGGGTGAGCTGGCGGACCTGATCAAGATCGTGCTCCAGGAGGCCACGGCGGACTTCCAGCGGCGGCTCAGCGAGGAGGCGGGCGGCTTGTTCGGGGCGGACAACCCGATGAAAACGCTCTCCGACCCTGAGGCCGCGACCGCCAAGCTCAAGGGCGCGGAGTCACTTTATGATCAAGCTTTCGTGGACGTGATGGGCAAACTCGACGGCATCCGCCGCCGGATGGACCTCTGACATCGCTCGATACAGCAGGCGATCATCTGAAGTCAGGACTGATCAGGCTTTCGACCAGCGTGTTTACCGAGAAGATGCCTCGGCGCCACCGATCCGTAATCTGTGATTCCTGTGCCTTCCGTGGCCAATGGTGGCTAACATGCCATTTGATGTTGTTCGCGGAGGGTAGGCCGATCCGTCCGAGGGTGGCCGCCCGCCGTAGCAGACAACGCCACGCTGATTTGGAGGTCCAGTGTCAACTGTCGGGGCAAGTCCCGCTCAGCTCATCAAGGCGGCCGGCCACTGCCAGCAGACCGCTCAGTACATCGAAGGCATGCGGCAGCGGGTTGAGGCGATCAACAGCGGCCTGGTCAACCAGGGGTGGAAGGGCGACGCGGCGCAGGCGTTCGGCCGCGCGCTGACTTCGTGGGACGGCGAGTTCAAAAAGGTCATCGCGCTCCTCGAGCAGATGTACGACAAGATGAACATGAACGCCGGCGTCTACCGGAATGCCGCCGACCAGGACATGGATCTGATGGGCTCACTCACCAGTGCGGGTGAAGCTGGTCGCATCGACAACCTCATCAACCTGCCCCGCTGACCAGGACGGAGAACGCCATGACGCTGCCCTCAGACTACGTATACAACCACTTCCCCTCCATGGAGGCGGCCTACGAGGCGCTCAAGAAGATCGTCACCGAGCTCGACACGGCCACGGACGACCTGTACTCGGACGTCAAGACGGAGCTCGCCGGCGCCTGGGAGGGCGACGTCGAGCGCCTCTTCGACGAGAAGCGCGCGCAGTGGAACGAGATCGAGAAGGCGATGGGACTGCAGCTCTTCAAGGCCGCGGAGGTAGTCAGCATCGCCAAGGGCAACTACGAGATGGCTGAGAAGAAGAACATCAACATCTGGATGGACTAGCACGCTGGTCCATCTTCTCGGCCATCGCCCTGGGGCGCGGTGGCCGAGAGCACCGTTTCCTAGGAGCGAGGCATGACTCATAAGGATGCGATGGACGGGGGTTACGATCCCCTGCGGATCGATCCCCATCTGTTCGATGACGGTACCGGGCGAGAGAACTCGCCGTCCCAGATGCGCGCCATCGCGACGGAGCTGAGAATCAACCTCGACGCGATGCTCGGCCACAGCGAACGACCGAACGGCAACGTCAAGCAGATCTCGACGGAAGGCGGGCTCACCGCGGCGCAGATCGGGCAGTGGAACGACGCCCTCGCGCTCGCCTCGACCGTGGGATCGCACAACGCGGGCAAGAAGTTCGCCGACGTCTACACCAAGTTCATCGAGGCCTACCAGAGCGTGGTCGAGGCCATTGAGGCCAGTGCGGCCAACCACGACAAATCGCGTCGTGCCAGCGAGGGTGAGGCCTGATGGCCGACCGCAGGACCGTCGTCATCCCGACGTACGAGAAGACGCCGCAGGGCGCGTGGGAGCGCAACACCAAACCTGAGATCAAGCGGTGGCTCGACAACACCGACCCGTTCTACGTCTCCGGCACCGGACAGACATACGTGTACGCGGCCTCGAAGATCGAGGCGGCCATCGCCTCTCTCGAAGAGCACGCCGCCAAGATCGCCAACGTCTGGAAGGGGCCGGACGCCGCCAAGGCCCGGCACGCCCTGGAGATGCTGCACGCTTCGGGCAACGAGCTGTCCACCAAGCTCAACGACATGGGGACGGCGCTCCAGTCCTACTCGGGACACCTCGAAACCGCCCAGGCCAAGGTCAACGAGAAGCAGAGCGTCCCATCGGGCCTCGACGCGTCCGAGCAGGCCCTGGCCCAGGAGACTCTGGACAACACGCACGCCCAGCGGGTGCTGCACGAACTCAACCAGAAGATCAAAACCGTCTACGACGTGGAGCTCCCGCGCGAAGTCTCCTACGAGCTGCCGACGGTCAGCCTTCCCACGGCGCCCATCACGACCCGGACCCCTGACTATCCCACCGGGACCGAGATCTCGACCGGCTCCAACAACAACTCCGGCAGCTCGGGCGACGACGAGACCGGGGGCAACAGGACCACGGGCTCGAACACCGGCGGGCCGACCACGGGCTCGAACACCGGCGGCCCGACCACGGGCTCGAACACCGGCGGGCCGAACACCGGCGACTCCAATACGGGCGGCTCCGAAACGGGCGGTTCGGACTCCGGAGAGCCCGGCCAGGACGGATCCGACGGATCCGACGACCCCGGCACCCAGGATCCGGGCACCCAGGATCCGGGCACCGGCCAGGATCCCGGGTCGCAGAACCCTGGGGACGACTCCGTCGACGGCACGGTACCGCCGGTCATCGGGGCCGCCGACAAGACGGTCACCGACGCCGCCGCGAACCCCACCGATCCCCGCCTGACGGACATGGCGAACTATCAGCCGCCGACCACGATCACCCCGCCGACCACGTCGATCGCGCCGCCGTCCACCGCCTACACCCCGCCGTCCAGCATCTTCACCCCCACGCCCGTGGGCGCTTCGCCGGGCATCCCGTCGGTGATCGGCTCTCCGGGCGTCGGCGGCCAGGCCCTGACGGCCGGGCCCGGTGCGGCCCGCGGCCTCACCGGGGCGTCGGGCGGCATGCCGCTCATGCCGTTCATGGGAGGCGGGGGCGCCATCGGCGAGCATGCGGACCTGGAGC
The DNA here is from genome assembly GCF_053592075.1 of Nonomuraea sp. NPDC002799. Lineage (NCBI taxonomy): Bacteria > Bacillati > Actinomycetota > Actinomycetes > Streptosporangiales > Streptosporangiaceae > Nonomuraea > Nonomuraea sp. NPDC002799. The sequence goes on along the minus strand of NZ_JBSFVA010000001.1, from coordinate 568,160 downwards.
GGAGCACGTTCCTGGCCGAGGACTCCAGCGCCTGGACCACCGGTCACAACACGACGGACCCTGTGATCGGATGAGCGGCGAAGGCCAGTGGCCCAGCATCTCGAGCGCCCAACTCCCGAAGCCCTCGTCCGGCATCTCCTTCACCAAGGAGGAGCTGGCCAAGGGCGGCAAGAAGATCGAAGGCACTACCGATCTCTTCGGGACCCTGCGCGAGAGGTCTCACAACCTCCCTGTCCCTTGGCCGCACTTCGGCGTGGCGGGCATCGGGTGCAGCAGCGTCCACGGAAAGTGCATCTCCAGCCAGAACACTGCGCTGGACGCGGCTCGTGAGGCACTGCAGACCTGGACCACGGCCCTCGTAGCGGCCGACAAGAACTACGTGAAAGCCGATGACGACAGCGGGGACAAGGGCGACGACAAGGGTCCCACGGGCGGTCCCAAAACCCCCAAGATCCCAACCCTCAGCGGTGATATGCCCACAGGCCTCGACCCGGGCGACATGCCGACCATAAAGGGCACCGACCTTCCAGATACCGACCTGCCCGGTACCGACCTCCCCGGCACGGATCTGCCGGGGAGCGATGTGCCCGGATCCGATCTGCCGGGAAGTGACCTGCCCGGGAGTGACCTGCCGGGGAGTGACCTTCCCGGCACGGACCTGCCGGGCACGGACCTCCCCGGTACGAACCTGCCGACCACTGATCCCGCGGACATGAAGGTCCCCAGCATCGACTCGGCGCTCAACGACCCGACCAAGACCGACCTGTCGGCCTACCAGCCGACGACGCCGCAGATCGGCAGCAACCTGCCCACGGACCCCTCCAACCTGGGCACCCGCACCGGTCCCGGCACCATGAGCGGAGCCAGCACCGGCCTGGGTGTCGGAGCCGGCGCGAACAGCGGGCTCTCGGGGGGCGCGGCCGGGCTGCGCGGAGCCGGCACGTCGGGCATGCCGATGATGCCGATGATGCCGATGAGCGGCGCGGGTGGCGCGAACAACGAGAACGACCGCGATCAGACCGTCGGTCTGTCCGAGGACGAGGGTGTCTGGGGCGGCGACGAGGACATCGCTCCCCAGGTCATCGGGCTGGAGGACGAGTGAGCGTCTACAAGGAGATGTACTGGACGGCCGGGGGAATGGCGGCGTTGGCCACCGCATTGATTCGGAGTGGCTGGACGTTCTACATCACGAGTGCGATCGGCTCCATGATCTCTGACCCGGAGGGCATGGAGGGATCGGCCAAGCAGACGCTTACGACCGTCAAGAACGGCCTGACGGTCGAGTTCGAGGAGATCGACAAGCTACTGGTGAGCCTGAAGACGCAGCTCAAGGAGCAGGGGACGTGGGAAGGCGAGGCCTTCGAAGCGTTCGAGCAGGTCCACACCAGCTTCAGGGACTCGCTCAAGCAGCTTGAGGACAGCCGTAACGCGACCGGTGAAGGCCTCGAGTCCAGCGCGGCCTTCTGGAAGGTGGGCGCCATCGTCTGCGCCAGCGTCGCGGCCGTGATGCTGACGCTGGGCATCGCGAAGGCGGCGTCCAACCTGGGCGGGCCGATCGGCAAGGCGGCCGCCTGGACTGCGGAGACCGTGATCGCCAAGACCATCATCAAGGTGATGGAGAAGGTGTTCGGCAAGCACCTCCTGGCGATCGGCGCCCTCGGCGGCATCATGTACGCGGCCAACGCCTACGCGGACACGGCCGGCAAGGTCTTCCCGACGCTGAAGGCCATGCCCACCGAGATGGGCAGCATGACCTCGCTGGGCGGCAAGCCCTTCACGAACGACGGCATGATCTACGACAAGGACCTGGGCGCCCTCACCCCGAAGCGGGAACTGCCGGCCTGAGCCCGGCGCGATCCGGCCCGCCACGACCGAAGGCCATCACTGGGCGGTCGGGGCGGGCCGGTCGGTGTCACTGGGTGATCGGGGCGGGCTGCATGGCGTTCACTTCCTGCACGGGCGTCCTGGCGGCGGCCGGGTCGAGCGCGGGCCCGTCGGGAATCAGCCGGAGCAGGTGGGCGGGCACCGGCGCCACGTCCGCGGCGTCGTAGCCCAGCTTGGTCACCACGTCCCCCGTCGCCAGCCGGAATTTCTTGCCCTGATCCGTGATCAGCGAGTACTGCGTGACCGCCGAGAGCTGCCCGTCCCCCGGCAGGGTCCCGGCCAGCGCCGCGCTCCCCGGCGGCAGCAGCACCTGGTCGACCTTCTCCGGCCCCAGGCTCGCGGCCGGTGTCGGGAAGCGCAGCCTGCCACCCGTGGTCAGGACGGCCTTGGTCGAGCCCTTCGTGGTGTCCCCGTAGACGGCGCAGAGCGGGGCGGACATCCCCGGCGCCTGGAAGGCCGGCATCGTGGCGGGCAGGCCGCTGCCCATGGGGTGTTGTGCCGACACCTTGACCGCGTTGGCGCTCGCCGCGTCGATCAGCGTCTCGCGGACCGGCGACCTTCCGTACGCGATCTTGCTGTCCGGGTCCTGGAGCAGCAACTGCGCCTGCGTGTGGTTGATGGGCGCCAGGCCGTCGACGAGGAGCACGTACCAGCGCTCGGCCGCGCCCGCGACGGACGCCACCTTGTACACCTGCCCGGCCCGGGCCGCCCGGCCGCCAGGGCCCCTGACCACCTTGCCGTGCTGGAGGATCTTCGGGGCGGCGAAGTCCACGCCCGGGGGAATGGAGTTGATCCACGAGGCGGGCACGCGGCGCGGCGTCTGGTCGGTCAGCCGGTCCACGTTCGTCACGCGCATGCGCTGGTTGGCCCAGAGCACCCAGTTCTGCTGACCGTCGTTGACGATCAGCGCCTGTCCGCCCACCGGCGTGCCGCCGACGTCGATCCCGCCCACGAGCGTCACGAACGGCTTGCGCACCCCGGCGGCGTCGGCCGCCTCGACCACGCAGGCCGACCACGGCGTCTTGATCAGTCTCTCGCGTTTGGGCAAGGAGTCAGGCGCGCCCTGGATGCCCACCTTGCGACCACGCGCGAAGGGGGCCAGCGACTCGGCGGACACCGTCCTGACCTTGATCTCTTCGCTGTCGAGCATCAGGCGCGCCGACACGTAGTTCGCCACCGGCTGGAGCTTGTTCTCCTGCTGGTTGTAGACGTAGGAGGCGCCGGTCTCCTCTTCGATCAGCAACTGGCCGGCCTCGGTCAGCTTGGTCGCGCCTCCCGGTTTGAGCAGTCCCCAGATGCCGAATCCGGCCAGGATCAGCACCGCCACCAGGATCCCGCCGAACATCGCCACGTTGTGCCGCCGCATCGGCGACTCGGGCAGGTCCGGCTCTCCCTGCAGCAAGGCGAGTCCCAGGCGTTGCGTCATGAGCTTGTGCGCCTGATAGAGATCCTTCTGGGTCTGCATGATGCCTCATGTTACGCATGTTGACTATGTGTCTTCTGTACGCAAAAGAAACACTCCAGTAAGCTGCATGATCGACCGCCAAGGGGGAGGATCTTCGTGGCAGAGCCGAAAGAGCCCGCAGCATGGCCGGGTTTGCAAGCCGAGCGTGACGGCGTCACGTACAGCGCCGAAAAGATCACCAACATCGCCAAGGCCCTGGCCGAGGAGCTCAAGCCCTTCAACGGCCAGGGCGCCGCTGAGACCCGGCGCGGCTCCATCGATGACCTCACCACGTACGGCGGGCTCACCGAACTGCAGGGGCAGTTGCAGACCATTGACAAGTGGGAGGGCGGCAAGCTGTTCTCCGACACCCTGGCGCAGAGTCATACCGAGTTCCTCAACGTGTACCGCCAGGTCGTGGACAACTTCGGCATCGCGATCTCGCTGGTGGCGGCGGGTGCGGGCAACTACCCGACGGCGACCTCGGCTACCGAGGGCGAGGTCTGACCGACGTGGGCGAGAACAAGAAGCAGACGCACCAGCTGAAGCCCGCGCGCGGGGACTGGTCCGTCACTACCGGCGGCCGGAGCGTCGCCGGGGTCAAGAACTTCATCAACAGCATCGATGCCAAGCGCATCGAGGAGGCCTCCAGCGCGTACGGCGACGCCCACACCACGGTCGCCGGCGTCCAGCAGGCGATCTACAACAAGGCCGTCGAGCTGTCCAAAGTCTGGGAGGGCGCGGCCTCGGTGGAGGCACAGAAGGCGCTCCAGACCCTCCACAACACACTGGGCGAGCTGGCGACCAAGCTGAGCAGCATGTCGGCCCCGCTCGGCACGCTCGCCACCGTGGTCCGCGATCACCAGGCGTTCCTCGATGACGACTGGCAAGGGTTCCTGATGCCGACATGGCACAACCAGGCCCTGCTGGGCACCATGAACGACAGCATCGCGGACATCTACCGCACCTACAACGGCGCCCTGGGCAAGGACGCCGGCGGCAGCGGCACCGACTACGGCTCCCAGGACGAGCTGGCCGGCAAGCACCTGAAGACGTTCGGTGACGACCTGCAAGAGATCTACGACAGGATGCCGAACACGGTCGAGAAGGAACTGCGCGACATCAAGCTGCCGGTCGGGCAGAAGCCGTTCACGGAACCGATCACCTACACCGGCGGCAAGCTCACCGGTCCGGGCGACATCTCGACGACCGGGTACGACCCCGACCTGCCCGGCGGGCCGACGAGCGTGCCGGGCATGAACGACCCCTCGCTCGGCTCCGGCGACCCGGCGGCCGGCTCCATCGACCCCACGACCGGCTCCTACAACCCCGACTACACGGGGACGGGCTCACAGGGCGGCGACCTGGGAACGGGCGCCGGCACCGGCGGACCGTCCGGCGTGAACGCCTCGACCGGTCAGAGCCCCGGCGGAGTCACGGACCCGAATTACGGCTCAGCGGGGAACACCGGAAACACGGGCGCCAAGCCGACCACGACCCTGCAGGACTACCAGCCCAACGCCGGCACGTCCACGGGCGCCACCCCCACCGGCACCACGCCCAGCTACGGCCACCCTGCCACGGGGTCGTCCTCGCCGAACGGCGGCACCACCGGCGGCACGTACGGCGGTGGCGGCGGCGTCACGGCCGCCGGCGCGCCGTTGAGCGCCCGGAGCGGCACCGGTGGCAGCAACACCGGCGTGCCGATGATGCCGATGGGCGGCATGGGCGGTGGCGGCGGACAGGAGTCCTCGGACCGGGAGTCGACGACGTGGCTCCATGAGGACGACGAGGTCTACGGCGCCGGCGACACCCAGACGGTGAACAGCCAAATAGGCTGACCCCGGCCCCTCAAGGCAGCAGCAGGCCCCAGTACAGCCCCCACGGGGCGAACACGACCCCGCCCGCCATCAGCAGCCCCAGCCGCCACCTCTCGCCTGCCGACGGCCGACCCGCGCCGTCGGCGGCGAGCCCCCTGCCGTCCGGAACCGACGGCCGGCGCCACCTGATCACGGTGACCGCCGTCGCCACGACGACCACCACCGCGAGCACCTGGAGCAGCAGCCAGATGACCGGCCTACCGGCCAGCACGGGTCCAGGCGAGGCCAGCTTCCCTCCGGTCATGACCAGGTAGAACAGGTAGGAGAACCCGCCCGCCACCGCCACGAGCCCGCCGGCGCTGACCACCCGCGCCGCCGCCGATCCTCCGGCGTCGTCCTCTCGGAGCTCCCGCCGCCGCCACCGCCGGACAGAACGCCAGAGGGCCACCACCGGATACCCTCCGAACGCCACCAGGAACAACACCAACGCCGCGGCCTGCACCCCCGCCGACTCCCACCACTCGACCGGCGGGACCCCCACGCTGTCGACGTCCTGAACCGGCGTGGGCCCCGACACCTCTGCCACGGGCGCCTGCCCCGAGGTCGCCTGACCCACCCACTTGCCGACCAGCTCCGGGTAGCCGGGCGCCAGCTCGGGCAACCGGGTGACCCCACCGTCGGGCGTCCGGTGCGCCGCATGATCGGCATCAGCGAAGAACCGGAACGTGTACTGCCGGTTCCCGCCGGCCGCCAGGGCCTTGGCGAAGATCGGCGGCGTCTCCCTGGGCGGCGTCAGCAGATCGTGCACACCCCAGATGCTCAGCACCGGCTGGCGCAGGCTCTTGATGACCGGTTCCGGATCGAAGTACGGCTCCGGGAACATGTTCCCGTCCGCGATCACCCGATACAGATTGTGCTCCGCCCGAGTGATCAGCGAACCGTCCACCCCCGCCTTCCGCATCCCGGCCGCCACCGCCCAGGTCTGCTGGCGCAGCGGCTGCAGCCCGTTGGCGCCGATGAGGATGACGAACGAGATGTCCTTCGACCGCGAGGCCGCGATCGGTGCCACCCACCCGCCCTCGCTGAGCCCCCAGATCCCGACCTTCGCCGGATCCACCCCCGCCTGCGCACGAAGCGCCCCGACGGCTCCCAGAGCGTCGTCGGCCAGTTGCGCGTAGGACCTGGTGAACAGCGAGTATCCCGCGGAACGCTTGTCGTAGATCAGCACCGACAGCCCCTGCCGCGCGAAGGCGACCGCCTCGCCCAGCAGCTTCTCCCGCGGCGTGCCGGTACCGGCCCCGTGCACCAGCACCACCCCGGCGCGCGGCGCACTCTGGGCGGGCGCGGGACTGATCACGCTCCCGTGTAACAGCAGCCCACCGTCTCCCCTGAAGCTCACCTCCTTCGCCACCAGGTCAGCGGGAAGGTCAGGAACGGCGGCGTGTGCCGCCGGAGCGGCGGCGGGCAGCAGCGCGGCGACGGCCGCGAGCGCCAAACCCGTAAAAATCATTCGCATACGGCCGAGACTAGTCTGCAGAGAAATGTCGGCAAAGGTTTCTCGGCAGATCTCGTCCTTGAGGACTAGCCTGCTCCTCATGAAGGACGACGAGCCGTTCATGCTCCAAGACCCAGGCAGGCTCAAGGCTCTGGCCCACCCCATGCGCCGCCGCATGCTGACCCACCTCAACATCCACGGCCCCGCCACCTCGACCACCCTGGGCGAACTGCTCGGCGCCAAGACCGGCACCACCAGCTACCACCTTCGCCAACTGGAGAAGTACGGCTTCATCGAGGAGATCCCCGAACGCTCGTCAGGCCGGGAACGCTGGTGGCGCCGCGTGGAAGCCCCCCGGGACATCCGCCTCCCGACCCCGGATCAGCTCCCTGAGCAGGACCGCCCGGTCCTGGCCGAGTTTCACCGGATCGGCTTCGAGGAAGACCGCGCCCTGATGGAACGTTTCCCCGCCGCCTACCGCGCCGACCCGGACTGGGCGAGGGGCTCCAGGGGCCTCGCCCGGATGACCAAGGCCGAGCTGGCCGAGTTCTACGAGGCGTACATCGCTTTGCTCCTGAAGTACAGCCACCCGGCCGACGAGGCCCCGCCGGACGCCCGCCCGGTGTACGTGCGCTTCTTCACCCTCCCCGCCGACGAGGACTGACCGGCGGCGGGAGATCAGCCGTTGTCGGGAAACGCTGCCTGGACCTGGGTGATGCTCCCGGTGGTCACCAGGAACCCCCGCCCCGGTGGGCCGCCGACCATCCCGCGCGGGAGCCGGATCGTGAACAGGTCACCGTCGTTCTGTCCCTGGACCGCCAGCAGCAGCCCCGTACGTGACTTGCGCGTCTCGGCCGCGAACCCGCGATAGGCGACGGCCAGGTCTCCGGTGGTGCCGGCGATCAACAACCCGTGATCCCCGTCCCTGCCGGAGCGGAGCACCTCCTCCAGGGCCGTCCCCAGCGGAGAGTCGGCGTTGATCAGCTCCGCGTCGTCCACGAGCACGACGTAGTGCCGCTGCTCCGCGACCAGCTCCGGCAGGTTCGTGGCGTTGCCGTCCAGCACCGCCAGCGCCCCCTCCAGCTCCCGCAACGGGCTGCGCCTGGGTGCGATGGCGATGACCGGCGTGCCTTGCTCGATCAGCGAACGGGCGGCGGTCAGCAGCACCGAGGAACGCCCGGAGCGGGACGGGCCGGCGATCACCGCGCCGGGCCCCTGGGCCAGGAGGTCGAGCCCGAGCGGAGCCAGGGCGTCACCTCCCGCGCCCACCAGCGCCCACAGCGGTGACGGCGGGATGAAGGCCGGATCCAGCTCCATCGCCTGGGCGGCCGTGATGCGCATCGGGAGGGCGTCCACCCGAAGGGGCGGCTGTCCTTCCCAGCGCCAACCGGCCTTCCCTGCGGCGGCCGGCTCCGCCCGCTCGGTGGCGACACGGGCCAGGGACTGCAGGGCCGCCACCTGCGCCGGGCCCGCCGGATCCGCGGACAGGAGGGCTATGTGGTGCTCGATGATGCCGGTCTCGCCCATCGAGAGGGCGCGGCCGGGCGGCATCGACGTGGGCAGGCCCTTGAGCGGGAAGCCGGCCAGGCCGTAGTCGGAGGAGTCCGCGAGACGGAGCAGCAGACGGTCTTCGAAGACCGTGGAGACCTGGCCGAGCAGGCCGGATCGGTCGCTGGTCACCACCGCCCGCAGGCCCACGGCGGGGCCTTCGCGCAGGAGCTGGAGCAGCGCCTCGATCAGCCGGCCGTAGTCGTAGCTCTCGAACGCGGCGACGAAGCCCTCCCAGCGGTCGAGCATGAGGACCATCCAAGGGAGGTGGTGACCTGCCTGGCGGTATTCGGCGAGAGAGGCGTGCCCGGACTCGGCCAGCAGTTGCTGGCGGCGGCCGACCTCGGCGCGCAGCCGCACCAGCAGCCGCTCCACCCGGTCCTGCTGGTCGCGGGTCACCACGGCGCCGCAGTGCGGCATCGCGACCAGGGGGAGGAGGGCGCCGGAGCCGCAGTCGATCGCGTGGACGTGGGCGTCGCCGGGGGAGACCTGGGCGGCGATGGAGCCCGCGATGGTGCGGAGCGCCGTCGATCTGCCGCTGCGGGCCGATCCGGCGATCAGCAGGTGGCCGCCGTGGGCGAGGTCCAGCACCAAGGGGTGCCGGTCCTGAGCCCATGGCCGGTCGGTGACGCCGAAGGGCAACGGCGCCACCTCGACGTCGTCGGGTCGTCCCGGAGGGGCATCCGCCGTCGCGGGGACGGGCGATTCGCCGAGCGCCGGGAGGTCGAGGACGAAGTGGGCGGGAAGGGGGTCCAGCCAGGGGCTGGGCTGGATGGGGACGCCGGCCAGGCGGGTGGCCTCGATCAGGGCGTCGGCGACGAGGGTGAGGTCCGTGGCCGTCGCGTCCTCCTCCGGCGCCGGAGGCGGTGGGAGCGACCTGCCCAGGGAACGCCAGTCCACGGCCAGCACCCGGATGGTGCCGCCCGCCCGGTCGTCGGGCTGGTCGGCCGGGTTCGCCGGGCTGCGGCCCCCGACCCTGGCCGTCTGCACGGCCGTGGCCGCCCCCACCCCTGAACGCACGTAACAACGGCCGGGCGTCGACTTGGAGATGTGGGCGGCGTCCGGGGTGTCGATGACGTCGGCCGACTCGGCCGGCTCCGTCACCCGCAGGGCGATCCGCAACGAGGTGTTGGCCTGGATGTCGGCCGTGACCACCCCGGCGGGGCGCTGGGTGGCCAGAATCAGATGGATGCCCAGCGAACGGCCTCTGCGCGCGATGTCCACCAGGCCCGTGACGAAGTCGGGCAGCTCGGCCACCAGCGCGGCGAACTCATCGATGATCAGCACCAGGCGTGGCATGGCCGAGCCCGTGTAGTCCTCGATGTCCTTGGCCCCGGAGGCCAGCAGCAGGCGCTCGCGGCGGCGGATCTCGGCGGCCAGGGAGTCGAGGGCGCGTTGTGTCAGGTGGCCGTCGAGGTCGCTGACCATGCCGACCGTGTGCGGCAGGCGTACACACTCCTTGAACGCGGCCCCGCCCTTGTAGTCGATCAGCACGAACGTGAGCTGGTCCGGCCGGTTGGCCACGGCCAGCGAGCAGATCAGCGTCTGCAGCAGCTCCGACTTGCCCGCGCCCGTCGTGCCGGCGATCAGGCCGTGCGGGCCGTCGAGCCTGAGGTCCACCGTGAACGGGCCGTCCGGGCCGACGCCGATCAACGCGCGGGTGGAGCCCTCGCCCGCCCATCGCGCGCCCAGCTCCTGGCCGGAGGGGTTGGGCAGGCCCATCAGATCGAGCAGGCGAACCGCGTCGGGCAGGTTGCCCGCCGCGTCGTCCCGGCTCACGTCGCGGATCGGGGACAGGGCTCTGGCCAGGCGGTCACACCAACCGGTGGAGACCAGGTCGGCCAGGACCGGGCCGATGGCGTCGAGGCCGCCGCCGAGCAGGCGCACGAGACCGTCGGTGCCGCACGCCGCCACGGTCTGGCACTCCTCGGGCAGCAGGCGCTGGTCGTCGTCGATGGCCAGCGTGTAGACGCCCGAACGCGGGCCCTGGCGCAGCACCTGCGGCATGTTGGGCAGGCCGCGCAGCACCTGGGCGCCGTCGAGGATCACCAGGACGTCATAGGGCCGGACGTCGTAGGAGGAGAACGTGGGCTTCTCCGGGCCGCCTAGATCGTCCCAGCCCGTGGGGATCTTGCCGAGCTCGGGGATCGTGGTGTTCTGGCGTTCGTCGATGAGGGCGGCGAGCTCGGAGACGCGGCGGGCGGCCGACTCGGGATCGGTGCCGGCCAGCGTCACGCACTCCTCGCCCGCGCGCGGCGCGCAGTGCGGCAGCCAGCGCAGCCAGCCCCATCGGCGGGCCGCGTCCGCGTGCGCCGAGACGACCACGATGGCCAGGTCACGCGGGCTGTGCAGGGTGGCGGCCTGGGCGATCAGCCAGCTCGCCAGGCTGGTCGCGGCCGTACGCGGGCCCGTGACGCCGGCCACGCCCAGCCGGCGCATGGGCAGCGCCACGGGCACCGAACGGCAGATCGGCGGATCGATGGGGCCGCTCTGCTCCTCCGACAACTCCAGGTTGGCGGGCAGGTCGGCGAGGCCGACCCTGAGCCGCAGCGCGTCGGTGTCGTGGATCCGGCGCTCCCACAACCGCCGGCGCGGGCCCGTGGCCGTGAGCAGGACCTGGGCCGGGTCGGGCGCGTCGGACCTGCGCATCGCCTCGTCGGCCACCCTGGCCCGCTCGACCGCCTCGTCGAACGCCTGGACCTGCTCGTTGTACTCCTTGATCGCCTTCTTGTGCTGCTTCTTGCCGTGGCGGCGGTCGCTCCACCACTGGCCGATCATGATGATCGGGGTCATCAGGGCGACGAGCAGGTAATACCACTGCCGCAGGGCGAAGGCCAAGGTCAGCCCCAGCACGGCCGGCAGGAAGGCGGCGAGCAGTTGCAGGCGCAGGCCCTCGTTCCTGCCCGGCTCCTTGGGCTTGACGAACGTGCGCTCCGGCTCGGGCGGCCGCAGCCTGGGCGGCCGGTTGTAGGCGACGCCCCCCTCGCTCCTGGGCGCCAGGTGCGCGTCCTTAGGCTCGATCGAGGTCAGCACGAACACCGAAGAACCACAGGTCAGCACCGCCTGGTCGGGCCATTCGACCGGGTCGGCGAGCGGCCGGCCGTCGAGCTCGGGGATCTCGCCGTAGCCCGCCATGAACTGGGCGACCTCCCGCTCGGCGACCCGTGCCGTCATCTCGGCGACCTCGTCGGCCCACCGCCCCTTGAGCTTGAGTTTGGGCGCCTCACCGGGATGCCGCCACCACGCCCGCGCCACGGTGATCTTCTCCGGCGTCACGCGTACGGTCACCGCCTCCGGAGCCAGCGCCGGATCGGCGGCCGTCATCGCGCACGTCGGATCGGACCCGATGACGTGCACGCCGAGCCCCAGCCGGTGCACCGCGCCGGCCGCCGGCCCGCCCACCACCCGCACCTCGGCGACGCCGCCGGGCTCCTCGACGATGGTCGCGCGGGCGAAGCGGGCGTCGAGCGTGACCTTGTCGCCGTCGCGCAGCACGGCGACGGCGGGGGAACGCGGATCGAGCGGGCGCCCGTTGCGCCACAGGAGGGGTGGCTCGCCCAGGACGCCGGTCCGCTCGGGGCTGCGGGGCTGGGGCACCTGCGGGCCGGGGCCGCCGGTCGCCGACAGGCCGTAGGGGGCTCGGGCCTGGGTCAGCCGGACGACCTGCGCCAACGGCCCGTGGTCGCTGAGGGCCTCGCTCACCTTCGCCACCGTGGCGCCGTCGTCGCCGTCGATGACGACGTCACGGTCGCCCTGCGTGCCGAGCACGGTGAGCATGATCCGCATGGTGCCGTCTCCTCGGTCGATTCGGCCGCCAAGGTAGCGCCAGAAGCGCGGCCAGGCGGGTGGGTTGACGGCAATGGCATGGCCCGGCGGCGTGGTGTCCGGATCGAGGCCGTACGGGGGATAAATCTGCGCAAGGACGTGAATAAAGTGCCTCGTGTTGTTGAAGTGGCGACTAACCGGAAATATCGGCCTCCGTCAACTTGATAGAAACAATAGGCATCGATTATTTCTTATTGACATCCTGCCACCTGCGAAACGAGCATGGGTCCTCGCATTCCCCCCGCAACGCATCGCCCAGCCGCACATAATGGCGTGAATTCCACAATTCACATTGGGAGCCCCCCACCCATGAGGACCAGTGAAAAGCCTGTCGCCCACGCGGCGGCGGGGTTGTCCGGCCCGGCCTCGCGCAAGCTCCCCGTGCCACCCCGTGAACGCAAGCCGGCCCTCGCCGCGCTCGCCGTCCTGCTCATCCTCGGCGGCGCGCTGGCCACCACCCTCCTCGTGCTGCGCAGCGGCGACCGCGTGTCCGCGATCAGGGTCACCCAGCAGGTCGGCGCAGGTCAGAAGTTTCCGGCGGCGGCGCTGGAGGAGGTCGAGATCGCGACCGAGGGGGTCGACTACGTCGGCTGGTCCCAGCGCGTCCAGGTGACCGAGAGCTTCGCGGCCGTCACGATCCTGCCCGGCACCCTCCTCACGAACCAGATGGGCGTCAAGGCCAGCACCGAGCTGGGCCCGGGCAAGGCGACCGTCGGACTTTCCCTCAAACCGGGACAAATGCCAACAGGTATAGAGCCGGGTGACCGCATCCAGGTGATATACGTGCCGAGCCGTTCGAGTCAGGGACAAAGCCGCATACTCGCGCCGAGCGCGCTCGTGTTCGCCGTGGGCGACAGGTCCAGGACGGGAAATAGTTCCGGCCAGATCACCGTGATCGTGGATTCGTCTGCCTCGCCGGAAATAGTGGCCTTCGCCTCCAGCAGTGAGATCGCGGTGGCCGAGCTCCCGGGGGCACGCTGACGTGGCGCTGATCGTACTGGCCGCCGACAAGGGCGCGCCGGGCGTCACCACCGCCGCGACGGTCCTGGCGGCGGTGTGGCCGCGGCCCGTGCTGCTGGCCGAATGCGACCCGGCGGGCGGCGACCTCGCCTACCGGCTGCCCGCCGCCGACGGCGGCGTGCTCAATCCCGGTAAGGGCCTGCTCAGCCTGGGCGCCACGGCGCGCCGCGGCCTTGAGCCCGCCCAGATCCACCAGCACACCCAGAAGATCATCGGCGGGCTCGACGTGCTGGCCGGCCTGACCCATGGCGAGCAGGCCGCCGGGCTCACCTGGATGTGGGGCCCCCTCGGCAGGTCGCTGGCCGCCATCCCCAACGCCGACGTGATCGCCGACTGCGGCCGGCTCGGCGCCCACCCGCAACTCGCCGACCTGACCGCCGAGGCCGAGCAGGTCGTGCTGCTCACCAGGGCGACCCTCGACCACGTCGCCCACCTGCGCGAACGCCTCCAGATCACCAAGGCCCACGGCGTCGTCGTGATCGCCGACCCGCGCAACTACCGCGGCTCCATCGACGACGTACGCCGGATCGTCGGCCCGAACGTGCAGTTCGTCCACGGCCTCGCCTACGACCCCAAGGGCGCCGAGCTCCTGCGCGGCCAGTGGGGCGGCCGCCTGGACCGCTCGCTCCTCGTCCGTACGGCCCGCGACCTGGCGGCAAGGCTGGTGAGCCACCGATGATCGATCATTCCCTGGTCAAACGCTTCCGCCAGGAGGTCGGCGACCGCCTGGCCCACCAGCGCCGCATCGACCAGGCCAACGGCCTGCCCGCGATGACGGGCGAGGACGAGCGCCAGTTCGCCAGGGCGCTGATCTCCCAGGTGCTGGAGGAGCACGCCCGCAACGAGATCGGCCTCGGCCGCACCCCGCCCACGATCGAGGAGGAAGAGGCGCTCGCGGCCGGCATCCACGCGGCGCTGTTCGGCGTGGGCCGCCTGCAACCGCTGCTCGACGACACCGAGGTCGAGAACATCGACATCAACGGGTGCGACAACGTCTTCGTCGGTTACGCCGACGGCCAGGAGCTCATGCACGACCCGGTCGCCGAGTCCGACGACGAGCTGATCGAGCTGATCCAGATCCTGGCCGCCTACTCCGGCCTGTCGAGCAGGCCGTTCGACACCGCCAACCCGCAGCTCGACCTGCGCCTGCCCGACGGCTCCAGGCTGAGCGCCGTCATGGACGTCACGGTCCGGCCGGCGGTCTCGATCCGCCGCGCGCGTCTCGGCAAGGTGTTCATGTCCGACCTAGTCGGCAACGGCACGATAAAGCCGGACGTGGGGAGGTTCCTCGCCGCCGCCATCGGCGCCCGTAAAAACCTGATGATCGCGGGATCCACCAACGCCGGCAAGACGACCCTGCTGCGGGCCCTGGCCAACGAGATCCCGCCCAGCGAGCGCCTCATCACCGTCGAACGCGCTCTGGAGCTCGGCCTCGACCAGTTCGCCGAGCTTCACCCCAACGTCGTCGCCTTCGAGCAGCGCCTGCCCAACTCCGAGGGCCAGGGTGAGATCACCATGGCCGAGCTCGTCCGGCGCTCGCTCAGGATGAACCCCAGCCGCGTCATCGTCGGCGAGGTCCTCGGCGACGAGATCGTCACCATGCTGAACGCGATGACCCAGGGCAACGACGGCTCCCTGTCGACCATCCACGCCAACTCCAGCATGGAGGTCTTCAACCGCATCTCCACCTACGCCCTCCAGGCGAACGAGCGCCTGCCCATCGACGCCACCCACATGCTCATCGCCGGCGCGATCGACTTCGTGGTCTTCATCGAGAAACGTAACGACTATCACGTCGGCGGCACGCTGCGCCGTTACGTCTCCAGCATCCGCGAGGTCAACGGCTGCGACGGCCGCGTCCTGTCCAGCGAGGTGTTCGCGCCGGGCCCCGACGGCACGGCCACCCCGCACGCGCCGGTCTCCTGCCTCGAAGAGCTCGCCGCCCACGGCTACTCGCCAGGGGGCTGGTAACCGATGGTGACCCTCAACAGGCCAGGGAGCCGGTGACCCATGGCGATCAGTTTCGAGCCCTTCGCGCTGCTGGCCGGCGCTCTCGCCGGTGGCGGCCTGTTCCTGTTCCTCATCTCCCTGTACGGCCTGCGCCCCCGCCCGCCCCAGCCCAAGCGCCACCTCGTCAAGATGCTCACCACCCGCACCGCCATCGCCGCCGTGGCCGCCACCCTGGTCCTGGTGATCACCGGCTGGCCGGTGGTCGCGGTGGGTACGGTGCTGCTGGTCTTCGCCTGGCGCGGTTTGTCGGGCGGCGCCGCCGAGGAGCGCGCCGCCATGAGCCGCCTGGAAGGGCTCGCCGCCTGGACCGAGTCGCTACGTGACACGATCGCCGGCGCGGCCGGGCTCGAACAGGCCATCCCGTCGTCCATCAGAGCCGCCGCCCCCATGCTCAGGCCGCATCTGCGGGCCATGATCGACCGGCTGCACACCCGGATGGCACTGCCGGAGGCGCTCGCGCTCTTCGCCGATGAGCTCGACGACCCGTCGGCCGACCTGGTGATCGCGGCGCTCATTCTCAACTCCCGGCTGCGCGGTCCCGGCCTGCGCGACGTGCTGGGCGCGCTGGCCGTGTCGGCCCGCGAGGAGCTCGACATGCGCCGCCGCGTCGAGGCCGAACGCCGCGCCACCCGGCGCAGCGTCCAGATCGTGGTGATGACCGCGCTCACGTTCGCCGCGATCCTCGTCGTGTTCAACCCCTCCTACGTCGAGGAGTACACGTCGTGGCTCGGCCAGGCCGTCCTGGTGGTGGTGGCGGGGCTGTTCGGCACGGGTTTCGCCTGGATGAGGCGGCTGGCCAGATTCGACAAGCCCACCCGCCTCCTCATGGGCGGAGGCGGCCATGGCTGAGCGCACGCCGGTGGCGACGGGAGGGGCGGCGATGGTCAAGGGCACGTCGGCCGTGACGGAAGGAGGCGGCCATGGTTGAGGGCGCGCTGTCCGGCGCCGCGCTGGGACTTGGCCTGTTCGTGTTGCTGCGGGCCATCTTCCCGGCCCGCCCTGGCCTGGTGGCCCGCCTGCTGGCGCTGGACGCCGTACGCGAGGACGCCGACGCCCCCCGCATCCAGCTCGTGCTCCCGGACGAGGAGGTCAGCCCGTTCCGCCGAGGTCTCGGCGTGCGGCTGGCCCGCCTGTACGGCGCCCGGGGCTGGGAGGTCAGATCGGTCAAGGCGGACCTGGCCCTGCTCGGCCGCTCGTTCGAAGCCTTCCTGGCCACGAAGGTGCTGCTGGCCGCCAGCGGCCTGCTGGCGTTCCCGCTGCTGCTCGGCTGGCTCGCGCTCATGGGCTGGGCCACCTCGCTGACGATCCCGTTCTGGTCGGCCGTGATCGTGGCGATCCTGTTCTTCTTCCTGCCCGACCTGCAGATCAAGAAGGACGCGGCGGCCAAGCGGCGCGACTTCCGGCACGTCGTCGGGGCCTTCCTCGACCTCGTCTCCATGAACCTGGCCGGCGGCCGCGGCGTCCCCGAGGCCCTGATGATGGCCGTCTCGGTCAGCGGCGAGCAGCCCAACTGGGCGATGGGCCGCATCAGAGACGCGCTGAGCGGCGCCAGGATCGTCGGCATCACCCCATGGCAGGCGCTCGGCCAGCTCGGCGAGGAGATCAACGTCGACGAGCTGCGCGACCTGTCCGCCGCGCTCGGCCTGGTGGCCGACGACGGCGCCAAAGTACGCGCGTCGCTGACGGCCAGAGCCGCCACGTTGCGCAGAAGAGAGCTGGCCGAGATCGAGGGCCGGGCCGGCGAGCGTTCGCAGTCGATGCTCGTGGCCCAGCTCCTCCTCTGCGCCGGTTTCGTGATTTTTCTCAGCTTTCCCGCCGCTATGAAGATGTTGGGGGTCTCATGAAGAACCATCCCTGGATCGTCTATCTCACCGCCTGCCTGAGCGAGCGCGTCCGCCGTGCCCGCACCGCGCCGAGCCGCGGCGCCTCCGCCGTCGAATGGGTGATCATCACCGCGATCATCGCCGGCGTGGCACTCGGCCTGGCCACCCTGATCAAGACGCTGGTGGAGCAGCAGCAGGGCTCGCTGAACGAGACCTTCGGCGGGGGCGGCGGTGGCGGCAATCCGTAGGAGGCGCGGCGGCGAGCGTGGCGTGACGGTGATCGAGCTGGCTCTGCTGATGCCGGTCATCCTCGCGGTCGCGCTGCTCATCGTGCAGGTGGCGCTCTGGTTCAACGCCCGCCAGGTCGCGGAGGCGGCCGCCAGGGAGGGCGCCAGGGTGGCCAGGTCCGCGCCGTTCGACTCCGGCGACTGGCCGGGTCTGGCCAGCGCGAAGGCCACCGAGATCGTGCGCGCCATCGGTCCCCGGCTGCTCAGCGGCGCCACCGCCACCACGTCGGAGAAGGAGCCGGACGAGCGCTTCGTCACGGTGACCGGCAGCGCCGTACAGGTGGTCCCGCTGCTGCCCGATCTCGCGTTCACGATCACCGCCACCGCGGGCGGCCCCGTCGAGTGCTTCCGCCCCGACAACGGCGGAGAGGACTGTGAATGAGCAGGGCCGAGCGCGGGTCCATGGCGGTGGAGACGGTGATGCTGGCTCCGGTCTTCCTGCTCTTCATCATGTTCCTCGCCGGCGCGGGGGTGCTGGTGGAGTCGCAGGGCCGGGTCAACGGGGCGGCGCGCGACGCCGCGCGCGCGGCGTCGGTGCAGCGCACGCTGGACGACGCGGAAGGCGCGGCCGAGGCCATCGCCACGGGCACGCTGGAGGGCAAGTGCCAGTCCTCGGCGGTGTCCCTGGACGGCTCCGCGTGGGAGCAGGGCGGCCACGTCCAGGCCGAGGTCACCTGCGAGCTGGACCTGGGCTTCCTCGGGTTCGGCGGCACCAAGCAGCTCACCGGCACCGCGGTGGTGCCGCTGGAGCAGTTCAGGCGGATCGAATGAGGTCCGGGCAGCGGGGCTCCATGTCGGTGTTCACCGTGTTGTTCTCCGTGGCCGTGTTCCTGCTGGCGGGCCTGCTGGTGGACGGCGGCTCGGCGATCAACGCCAGGCTGCGCGCCGCCGACGTGGCCGAGCAGGCCGCCCGCGCCGGCGCCGACCAGGTCGACGTCGATCATCTGCGCGCCACCGGTGAGACGCGGCTGCTCGGCGAGGAGCAGGTCTGCGCCAGAGCCGACGAGATCGTGGCCGCGCAGGGCGCCGACGACGTGACCCCCGGCACGTGCTCCACCGGCCAGGGCGCGGCGCAGGTGACGGTCACCGTGTCGGTGCGGTGGGAGGCGTTCTTCCTGAGCGCGATCGGCTTTCCCGGAGCCGAGATGAACGGCGAGGCCTCCGCCGGACCTGAAGCGAGATAGACCGAATCCAGCCGCTCGATGGATCAGCGACGTGTGAGGCACGACGCTGGACCGGAGAAGGGAGAGGCGATGCCGCCACGAGAGCCAGCGCGTCCACCCGGACGTCACGTGCCCGTACGCGCCCCGGCCAGGCGCAGTGCCGGTGACGTGCTCGCCGGGCTCGGGGCGCTGGTCGTGCTGGTCGCGCTCGTGGGCGGCGTGCCGTACGCGCTGCTCACCTTCGTCGGCCCGCCGGTCGATCCCGCGCTGCTCAGCCTGGACCTGCTCACCGACTCCGTCGGCCCGAGCGTGATCCTCGCGGTGTTGCGGCTGCTGGTGTGGCTGGCCTGGTTCCAGCTCTTCGTGTGCGTGCTCGTCGAGGTGTACGCCGGGGTTCGCCGCGTCGGCATGCCCGCCCGCGTGCCGCTCTCCGGTGGCACGCAGGTGCTGGCCAACAAGCTGGTCGGGGCCGTGCTGCTGCTGTTCACGGCGGGGGCGATGATCGTGCCGCTGGCCAAGCTGGCGCCGACCCCGGCCGCGCCGCCCGTGACGGCGGTCGCCTACTCCGCGCCGATCGTCGAGCGGACGCTGGAGACCAGCAAGACCAAGAAGGTGTACGTGGTGCAGCCCCCGCACGGCCGCCACCATGAGAGCCTGTGGGAGATCGCCGAGAAATGCCTCGGCGACGGCCGCCGCTACCCCGAGATCTACCGGCTCAACCAGGCGAAGGAGCAGCCGGACGGCACCCGCCTGCGGATGGCCGACCTGATCAGGCCCGGCTGGGTGCTCGACATGCCGGACGACGCGAAGAACGTGCACATCGTCCCCTCCGAACAGTCCCGCGAGCGCACGCTGCGCGAGCATCCCGGCCGGGCGCACGCCGACCGCCCCGCCGACAAGTCCGACCGCGTGGAGAAGAAGGGCGAGGCCAAGCACCGCCAGCCGGAGCAGCAGCAGCGCGACACCCAGCCGGACACGCGGCGCGACCAGCCGGTCATCCAGGAAGCCCAGAGCGCCGACCTGGCCGACTATCTCGCCGCCGCCTCGCTGGCCGCGGCCGGGCTGCTGTTCGTGCTGGCCAGGCGGCGCCGCGAGCAGCTCTGGCGCAGGGTGTTCGGCCGCCGGATCGTCCGGCCCCGCGACGACGCCGCTCAGGCCGAGGTCGCACTCCGGCTCGGCGGCGACGCGCCCGGCGCCCGCATTCTCGACGTCGGCCTGCGGCTGCTGGGCGCCGAGCTGGCCGCCCAGAACCGCACGCCACCCGTGGTGTACGGGGCCCATCTGTCGCCGCGCACGCTGGACCTGTGGATCCATCCGCCGGACGACGACGCGCCCGTGCCGTGGACGGCCGAGGACGGCGGGCAGGTTTGGCGGTTGCCGGCGCACGAGGGCCGTCTGCTGCCCGATCGAGGGGGCCACGCGCGACCGGGCGGGGCGCCGTACCCGGGGCTCGTCTCGATCGGCACGGACGCCGGCGGGCGGGTGCTGATCGACCTGGAGGCCGCGCAGGGCCTGATCAACGTACGCGGCCCGCAGACCACGGCCGCGCTGGCCGCCCTCGCCGTGGAGCTGGCCACGAACCGCTGGTCCGACGGCATGCGCATCACCCTCGTCGGCTTCGGCGAGGAGCTGACCGCCATCGCGCCCGGCCGGATCAGGGCGGTCGGCGGGCTGGCCGAGGTGCTGCCCGAGCTGGAGGCGGCCGCCACCCCGCGCGCGGAGGTGCTGACCGGGCGCATCACCGGCAGCCCCCGCGAGGCCCACTACCTGCTGTCCTCGGTGGCCCCCACGCACGAGGAGGCCAGACGGCTGGCACTGCTGGCCCGCAAGGACACCGCCGGATACGTCGTGGCGGGCGACGTCCCGCACGCCACGTGGACCCTGGAGATCGACGACGACGGCAAGGCGCGGATCGACGAGCTGGGCTTCGAGGTGCGGGCCCAGCTCCTGCCCCGCCGCCACTACAAGGCCCTGATCGACCTCTTCCGCACCGCCCAGCGGCTCGACGGCGAGCCCATCCCCGAGGCGGAGCCGCTGGCGGGGCTGCACCCGCCGGCCGTCGAGATCAGGATCCTGGGCCCCGTCGAGGTCGCCGGCCTCGCGCCGCTGGAGGAGGGCCGGCTGGCGCTGGCCACGGAGCTGCTGGTCTACCTGGCCACGCATCCGGGCGGGGTGCATCCCGTGGTGCTCGGCGGGGTGTTGTGGCCGCGTGGCGTGCAGGCGATGGTCAGGGACGCGACGATCGCCAGGGTCTCCGAATGGCTGGGGCCCGACCACCTGCTCGCCGACGAGGCGGGCCGGCTCCGGCTGGGGCCCGAGGTGCGGACGGACTGGATGTTGTTCCGCGAGCTCGTACGCCGCTCGCACGTCGATCCGACGGCCAGGGCCGTCCTGCTGGAGAAGGCGCTCGGCCTGGTCAGAGGCCCGCTGCTGACCACCCGCCAGCCCGGCCGCTACGCCTGGCTGGCCGCCGACGACCTGGAGTACGACGTGGCCGCGGCCGTGGCCGACGCGGCGCACCAGCTCTGCGAGTTCAGGCTCGCCCACGGCCAGCCGGACGCGGCCGTGGCCGCCGTACGCGCGGCGCTGCTGCTGGCGGCCGACGACGAGGGCCTCTGGCGTGACCTGCTGCGCGCGACACACGCCACCGCGGACACCGTGCGCCTGCGCGCCGTGGTCGAGGGCCTGACCCGCAGGGCGGCCTCGCACCCGTACGGCGGCGGGATGGCGCCCGAGACCGAGGCGCTGATCGAGGAACTGCTGCCTACGTGGCGCATCCACGTCGTGAGGGAGTCGACGGCATGAAACGAATGGCGATGGTGCTGGTCCTGCTGGTCCTGCCGGTCTTGGTGGGCTGCGGCCCGGCCGAGCGGACGTACGCGCCGGTGGAGGCCCCCGCACCGGCGTCGTCCGCCGACGTCGGCGCGGCCCCGTCGTCGCCGGCCCCGTCCTCGCCGGGTCCGGAGGCGATCACCTCCGGGGGCGGGCACAAGCTGGACATCGACTGGCCCGCCGACCGCGACCCCCTCCTCAAGCTCGTCACCGACTTCTTCGTCGCCTCCAGGAAGGTGCTCGTGACGGGAAACGATCGATACCTACAGGATCTGGATCTCGAACTCACCGCGGTCCGCGAAGCGTACGACTGGGTGCACCTCTACACCGACAAGGAGATGACGGTGAAAGGGACTACCCGGCTCTACAACCTGCGTGTCGCCGCGAAGGTGGGCAAAGGCGTACAGGTCAACGCCTGTGTGGACGAGACGAAGGTGCGCTTGATCTCCCGGCGTACCGGCAAAGCCGCTGTGCCCCAGCCCGGCTGGGTGCGCGCCCCCTATCTGCAGGTCGTGCTCGCGCACCGTGGCGACGACGGCGTGTGGCGGGTCAGGGCACTGCAGTACGACGAGAAAGGATGCGCCGGATGAACGCCTTCGTCCCGATCGCTGTCGCAGGTCTGCTGGTGCTCGGCGCCCCCCCGGATTCGCCCTCGGGCAAGGGCATCTCTCATGACCGGGTGCGGGGCGTTGAGCTCGCCAATTCCAAGATCATTATTTCGGGTGACGGTGCCAAGGGGGGTAGTAGCGATGGCTATGTGGTCAAACGCCCATGCTGGTACGAGCCCGGCTTGACCGCGAGCGAGATGCTCAAGACCCAGGAGGCGCTGCGGCCGTACTTCTTCAGGTTCAGCGAGGACGCGACCCCCGAGGGTTTCAAGGCGTTCCTTCAGCAGTTCAAGGACAAGATCGGTCAAGAGGGGCGCTGGTGGGGGCCGGCGTACAACGCCGCCGATCCGAAGGGGCACGCCTGCTGGGCCGGCCTCGAGCCGTTCGTGTTCGCGCCGCCCGGCACCACGCCGCCGTCCGGAATCACGATCCAGGAACTGGCCGAGCTCGCCAGGGCCGCGCTGACCGTGCCCAAGCCCACCATCAAGCTCAGTCCCGATGCCAAGAGTTACGTGAACCTGCCGACCTGGGTCTGGCTGGAAGGCATCGGGGAGCCGCGCAGATCCGTCACCGCGACGCTGCCCGGGGTCATGAGCGTGACCGTGGTGGCCACGCTGCGGAGCATCAAGATCGACCCGGGCACGGCCGCGGAGCGGGCAGAAGTGCAACAGGAGGGGTGCGGAGCCTCGGGCAAGCCGTACGTCAAGAACGGCACGTTCTCGTGCGGCGTGCGTTACCTGCGAGCGTCGATCGACCAGCCTCGCGAGAGATACGTGCTCACCGTCTCGACCGTGTGGCCGGTCGAGACCACGGGAAGTGCGGTGCCCTTCCAGTTCGCGCCCGTGGAGGTGGAGACGAGCAGGGACGTGCCGGTCGGCGAGATCCAGAGCAACGTCAAGCCCTAGCCCGGACCCCAGCTCAGGTGATCACGGCGGCGCGGGCGGGCTCCGGTTGCTCCGCTCGCTCAGGCGATCACCGCGGCGAGCGGGGCCAGCTCCGGCTGCTCCGCCGCTTCGGTCAGCACGTCCTTCAGCACCGCGTCGTGCGTGGGGCCGGCCAGGGCCAGCAGGTCGCGCCCGGCCGGGGTGACCTCTGAGTAGATGCCCCGCCGGTCGTCCTCGCACAGATAGCGCCTGAGCAGGTCCCGGTTCTCCAGCCGGGTCACCAGCCGCGTCGTGGCGCTCTGGCTGAGCACGACCGCGCGGGCGAGCTGCTGCATGCGCATGTGCCAGCCGTCCTGGCGGCCGAGCACGTCCAGCACGGTGTATTCGCTCACGCTCAGCCCGTGCTCCTTCTGCAGGGCCTTCTCCAGCCTGTCCTCGATCTTCGCGTGCAGGGCCGCGAGGGTGCGCCAGCCCTGGGCGCGCGCTTCCACGGCGTCATCGGCGATGGCCATGTGACGACCTCCTCAGACGTGGTTGTATGGTCAGTTAGTCGGCGTGTGCAAATAATGTCTACGCTTACTAACGTCGTCTGAGGAGAATTCTATGCCTGTCGCCCTGTTCGCCCTCGCGATCAGCGCCTTCGGCATCGGGACCACGGAGTTCATCATCAACGGGCTGCTGCCCGAGCTGGCCGCGGACTTCAGCGTGACCATCCCGGCCGCGGGCCTGCTCGTGTCCGGATACGCCCTGGGCGTCGCCGTCGGCGGGCCGCCGCTGACCATGCTCGGCGGGCGCTTGTCGCGCAAGACCATGCTGCTGTCGTTGATGGTGCTGTTCATCGCCGGGAACCTGCTGTCCGCGCTGGCCCCCTCGTACGGGGTGCTCATGGTCGGCCGTTTCCTGGCGGCCTTCGCGCACGGCGCGTACTTCGGCGTCGGCTCGGTGGTCGCCGCCGACCTGGTGCCGCCGCAGCGGCGGGCCAGTGCCATCGCCCTGATGTTCACCGGCCTGACGCTCGCGAACGTCCTGGGCGTGCCCCTCGGAACCTGGATCGGCCAGGCGTTCGGCTGGCGGGCCACGTTCTGGGTCGTCGTCGCCATCGGCGTGGCCGGCTTCGCCGGCGTGCTCGCCCTCGTCCCGAGGCAGCCGCGTCCCTCCGGAGGCGGGCTGTTGCGGGAGCTGGCCGCGTTCCGGGCGGCCGGCGTCTGGCTGGCGCTGGCGATGACCGTCTTCGGCTTCGCGCCCGTCTTCGCCGTCATCACCTTCATCTCGCCCATCATGACCGGCGTCGGCGGCTTCTCCCCGGGTGCGGTGCCGGTGGTGATGGCCCTGTTCGGCGTGGGCCTGGTCGTGGGCAACCTGATCGGCGGCAAGCTCGCGGACCGGGCGGTCATGCCCAGCATCTACGGCTCGGTGGCCCTGCTCACGCTGCTGGCCGTGGTCGTGGCGCTGGTGTCGGACAACCAGGTGGCCTTCGTCATCGCCATCACGCTGTTCGGCGTGGCCGCCTTCGCCACGGTGCCGCCCCTGCAGACCCGCGTGCTGGACGCCGCCAGCGGTGCTCCCACCCTCGCCTCGGCCGCCAACATCGGCGCCTTCAACCTCGGCAACGCCATCGGCTCCTTCATCGCCGGGCTCACCATCGACGCCGGACTCGGCTACACGGCTCCCGCCTGGACCGCCGCCCTGCTGGGTGTGGTGGGGCTGGGGGTGGCCGGACTCGCCGGCGCCCAGGGCCGCCGCCGTCTCGTACCGGCCTGAGCTGAGTGAGGCCGGCACGTCGTACCGGCCTCACTCAGCCGAACAGCTCGTCGACGCTGCTGGCGGTGACGGCTCTGCTGATCCAGGACTCCAGGATCTCCTGATCGGTGCAGGCGAGGATGCGTTCCTGCGCCTCTTGCGGGATCGGGATGCCGCGCCTGTTCAGAAATATGAGAATGGCTTTGGCTTCACCCTTGGCCTTGCCGTGGTCGATCCAGCCGCGGACCCACGGGTGCTTGATCTCATCAAGGATGGCCATCGAGATCTCCTTGAACTTGGTGACGACGGACTCGGGTAGCAGCGCGACTACCAGGTCAGAATAGCTGCGCTCCTCCTTGGACAGGTGTTGTTGCGAGTCGTACAGCACTTGGAGGACTTTCAGTCCCTCGTCACCGGCCCCGTGCACGATCGCGGAAAGAGCCATGAGCTCGGGCTCGGCGATGGCGCGGGCGATGTCGGTGACCATGGGCACCTGGTCAGGACCGAGGACGATGGGATGGAGCGTCCATTCAGGGTGCCCCATGTGGATGGGCTTAGCGCATTTGCGAGCTTCTGCCGGGTTGGGGCAGAAGACGAGCAGGATGCAGGGACACTTGACCCGCCCTCGGAGTGTGGCCAGGTAGACCGGCCATGTCCAATTTTTACCTTCGTCGTACTCCCGTTGTACCTCCAGGATGACGCCCGAAACCGGCTTCTCGTCGTTCACCATGACGACGACCTAGTCCGCGCGATACTCCGTCGGTTTGCGATCGGTGAGATCGCAGCTCTCCAGACGCGCCTGCGTGAAAGCCGGGACTCTTACGCCCGTCTCGGCCAGCAGGGTGGCGACCAGAGACGGGCGATGTTGGACGAGCTCAAGCAGAAACTCGTGCTGCCGCGTTGGCATGTCGAAAACATTACCGAAAGCTGTCGTCTGATTACGCTACGTTCTACTTTTGTCCAGATTCGTGGGCGATGAGCCATTCTTTGACCGGTGTGCCGTAGTAATAGCCGCCGAACCCGCCACTGCTGGGCAGGACCCGATGGCACGGGACGAACGGTGCGATGAGGTTCTGGGCGCAGGCCGACCCCGCCGCCCTGGCCGCCGTCTTCGGCAGGCCCGCCCGCTCGGCCAGCTCCGCGTACGACACCGTCGTCCCCGCCTTGACCTCGCGCAACGCCGCATGGAGCCGCCGGCGGGTGGGTGTGCCGGGCTGTGAGACCTGGATGGCGTCCAGGGCGTCCAGGTCCCCGGAGAGGTAGGCCAGGACGGCGTCCGTCGCGGGGCCGCGGGCGTCCACGACCTCCAGGCCCTCCGCCCGCAGCGCGGGCGTGAGCCGGACGAACATCTCCTCGGGGTCGGCGGTGAAGCCGGCCGCGACCAGCGTTCCCTCGCGGGAGAGCAGGGCGAGCGGCCCGGCCGGGGTCGGGACGA
This sequence comes from Nonomuraea sp. NPDC002799, assembly GCF_053592075.1. Lineage (NCBI taxonomy): Bacteria > Bacillati > Actinomycetota > Actinomycetes > Streptosporangiales > Streptosporangiaceae > Nonomuraea > Nonomuraea sp. NPDC002799. Next base: position 542,342 of record NZ_JBSFVA010000001.1, on the reverse strand, counting down.
GCTGGGCAGCGATCATGATGAGCTCCAGAGATGCAGGGCGGCGTACGCCCGCCACGGGCGCCACCGTTCGATGTGGTCGTCGGGAATGCCCAGTCCGGCCATGCGTTTGTTGAGCACGAGGTCGCCCACGGGCCAGGCGTCGGGGTCGCGGAGCGCGCGCAGCGCGATGTAGCTGGCGGTCCACGGGCCGATGCCGGGCACCCGCAGCAGCGCGGCCACCGCCTCCGCCGGGTCCTGGCCGCCGTCCAGGTCGATCTCGCCCTCCGCCAGGCGGGTGGCCAGGTCCTTGAGCGTGTCGATCCGGCGGTTGGTCAGGCCGAGGCCCGTGAGGTCGGTCTCGGCGAGGTGCGCCGCGGTGGGGAACAGGTTGTCGGGAGCGGCGGCCCTGGCGACGATGCGGCCGAGCAGGGTACGGGCGCCCGCCACCGAGATCTGCTGCCCGACGACGGCGCGCACGGCCAGCTCGAAGCCGTCGAACGTGCCCGGCACCCGCAGCCCGGGCCGCTTGGCCACCAGGGGCGCGAGCGAGGTCTGGCCGAGGATCTCGGAGATCGCGTCGGGGTCGGCGTCGAGGTCGAGGAGGCGGCGGCAGCGGGCCACGATGCGGGCGAGCTGCCGGGTGTCGTTCACCGCCACGTCCAGGGCCACGTGGTCGCGTTGCGGGGTGAGGGTGATCGTCCCGCCGGGCACGGCTCGGGCGTACGACGTCCGGTCCGCCACCTCCAGCCCGGGAATCGCCCGCGCGGCCAGGAAGGCGAAGACCCCCTCCACGTCGTACGGCTCGCGCCGGTGCAGCCGCAGCCGCAACGTGGCCGGTGCGGTCGCGACGGCCACCCGGACGCGGCCGGTCGTGGCGCGCAGCTCGCTGGGTGTGAACCCGTACGTCTCCCGCATGGTCGCGTTGAACTGCCGCACGCTGCCGAACCCCGCCGCGAACGCCACCTCCGTGACCGTCAGCCCCGTCTCCGTGAGGAGTTGTTTGGCCAGGAGCAGCCGTTTCGTCCGCGCCACCGCCAGCGGCCCGACGCCCAGTTCGGCCACGAACAGCCGGTGCAGGTGCCGCTCGGTGATGTGCAGCCGCCCGGCCAGCCCGGCGACGCCCTGCTCGTCGGCCGCCCCGTCGTCGATCAGCCGCAGCGCCCGTCCGATGAGGTCGCCGCGCAGGTCCCAGCCGGGGTCGCCGGGGGAGAGCTCGGGACGGCAGCGCTTGCACGGACGGAACCCGGCCGCCTCCGCCGCCGCCGCGTGCCGGTAGAAGCGCACGTTCCTGGAGGAGGGGGTGCGGGCCGGGCAGATCGGGCGGCAGTAGATGCGCGTCGTCGTCACGGCCGTGTAGAAACGACCGTCGAACCGGGAGTCTCTGGCGGAGGCGGCCCGGTAGCAGGAGTCGAAATCGAGCTCTGGTGGCGACATACCTCCGACAGTATGCGCTCCTCGCGGGCACTGACTGGCGGAAATCGGACGTCAGCGTCGAATCGCAGGTCAGCAGGTGAGAGCGGTCGACTGGCGGGAATCGGACCTGGTGTTCCGCCGTACGGGCGACGATGCCCGTACGGCGGCGGCGGGGCCCTCCGCTACTTGGAGGAGACCCCCACTCCTAGATCGAACTCCCGGTAGACGCGCGCCCAGAATCCGTCACGCAACCAGACCCGCGCCTCCGGGTAGGGCCGCAGCGAGTGCCCGAGCTCCTTCTCCGCCTCGATCAGCAGCTCGGTGTCGATGACGGTCGGCAGGATCGGCCCCGGGAGCAGGTCGCGGATGTTGTCGCGGCCACGGGTGAGTATCCACTTCTGCGCCACGTGCTCGCCGACGTCCTCCACCCGCGGGCGGCTCGGCCCGAGCTTGGCGACCTGGCCGGGCTTGGCGTGCGGCTTGACGGGCGCGCGCCCGGCGAACACCTGGGCGGGTGAGGGGGCGGTGACGGGCGGAGTCACCGCGACGGGCTGGGGAGCACGGCTGAAAAAGGGCCTTAGGAAATCAGCAGAGATCACTTCTACGGTGTCGGATTCCCAAACGAGGCGTTCGGCCTGGTTGGTGCCATAAGGCGGCTCGACGCCCCAAAGGTGGATGCGCACGCCGTACGCCTGCGCCGCCTCGACCGCCGGGACCATGTCCTCGTCGCCCGCCAGCAGGATCGTGTCGGTGACCGCATGATGCCTGGCCAGTGCCTCCAGGTCGCTCCTGATCTGCGCGTCCACGCCCTTCTGCTGACCACGGGCGTTCAGGTTGCCAAGTCGCACCTTGACCCAGGGAAGCTGGGCGATGACCCGCTGGTCGACGGTGGGCACACGGTCACGGGCTGCGTCATACCAATAGATCCGCAGAAGTTCGCCGGATATACGTTCCTCTGCATGTTTCTGTAGACTCTGGATGAGCTCATCGGCGGCCACCCGATATTCCTTGCGCTCCTTCGCGCCGAGCAGCACTTCACCTGCCGCAGCGTACAGATAACCGACATCCACTAGGACGGCGTACTTGGCTGCCACAGGATGCGGCATGAGGTCTGGGATGGCCATGTCGTCCTCCAGGCCGCGGTGTTAGTTGATCGGCTGACTATATACGCCTACTTTCTCTAGATAGTCCCAACTCCCAGAGAACTTGACACCCGATTCCCAGGATCTATCTAGGGTAGTGCGCTCATCCGCCATGCCGACTTCCCTGGGGCGACAGTGTTACGCATACCTCTAGCCGGGTTTCGCCATGTTTGCCGTCGTGGCGAGGGAGCGGGCTCAGGTGCGGCGTGCCGGGTCGCGAGTACGGCCACCAACGCGGCGATCTCCTCGGGCGTGGCGTCGCCTCGGACAATATGCAGATCGGCCGTCATAGCGGGATGTTCCCATGTTTCTTGGGCGGGAGAGTGGCCCGCTTGTTCCGCAGCGCGCGCAGCGCTCTGACAATCTGGGGACGGGTTTCGGCTGGCCGAATCACCGCGTCCACGTAGCCGCGCTCCGCCGCGATGTACGGGTTGGCCAGCGTGTCCTCGTACTCGGTGACGAGCCTGGCCCGCTCGGCCTCCGCGTCGCCGGAGGCGGCCAGCTCACGCCGGTAGAGGATGTTGACCGCGCCCTGCGCGCCCATGACCGCGATCTGCGCCGTGGGCCAGGCCAGGTTGACGTCCGCGCCGAGGTGCTTGGAGCCCATGACGTCGTACGCGCCGCCGTACGCCTTACGGGTGATGACCGTGATCAGGGGCACGGTGGCTTCGGCGTAGGCGTAGAGGAGCTTGGCCCCGCGGCGGATGATTCCGTTCCATTCCTGATCGGTTCCGGGAAGAAAGCCCGGCACATCGACAAAAGTCAGGATTGGAATATTGAACGCATCACATGTTCGAATAAATCGCGCGGCCTTCTCGGAAGCGTTGATATCCAGACATCCGGCGAAATGCATGGGCTGGTTGGCCACGATGCCCACGCTCTGGCCGTCGACGCGGCCGTACCCGACCACGATGTTCGGCGCGAACAGCGCGTGGACCTCCAGGAACTCCCCGTCGTCGAGCACGTGCTCGATCACCCGGTGCATGTCGTACGGCTGGTTCGGCGAGTCGGGGATCAGCTCGTCGAGCTCGGGCTCGGGCTCCAGGTCCGCGGCGGCCTCGAAGCCGGGCGCCTCGTCGAGGTTGTTGGAGGGCAGGTAGGACAGCAGCGCCTTGACGTAGTCGAGCGCGTCGTCCTCGTCGGCGGCCTGGTAGTGGGCCACGCCGGACTTGGTGTTGTGCGTGTGGGCCCCGCCGAGCTCCTCGAACGTGACCTCCTCGCCGGTCACCGTCTTGATCACGTCGGGCCCCGTGATGAACATCTGGGACGTCTGGTCCACCATCACCACGAAGTCGGTCAGCGCGGGGGAGTAGACGTGGCCGCCGGCGGCGGCGCCCACGATGAGCGAGATCTGCGGGATGACGCCGGAGGCGTGCACGTTGCGCTTGAAGATCTCCGCGTACAGGCCGAGCGCGACCACGCCCTCCTGGATGCGCGCGCCGCCGCCCTCGTTGATGCCGATGATCGGGCACCCGGTCTTGATCGCCAGGTCGACCACCTTGACGATCTTCTCGCCGTACACCTCGCCGAGCGAGCCGCCGAAGACGGTCACGTCCTGCGAGAACACGCAGACCTGCCGCCCGTCCACCGTGCCGAAGCCGGTGATCACGCCGTCGCCGTACGGCCGCCGCTTCTCCAGCCCGAACATCGACGACCGGTGCCTGGCGAACTCGTCGAACTCCACGAACGAGCCTTCGTCCAGCAGCGCGAGCACCCGCTCGCGAGCGGTCATCTTGCCCTTGGCGTGCTGCTTCTCGACCGCCGCCGCGGAACCCGCGTGGGCGGCCTCGTCGAGCCGTCGCTCCAGATCAGCGATTTTCCCAGCAGTGGTGTGAATATCCGGCATTTCCGGTATCGGGGCCGAGGCTGTGCTCATGCGCGCAAGGCTAGTCCCTCCTCCTAGAGTGGATCCATGACGGATGCGGTTCGCACCCATGGCCTTTTCAAGCGCTACGGTCAGCAAATCGCGGTGGCTGGAGTCGACCTGGTGGTCCCCGCCGGAAGTTTCGCGGGACTGGTCGGGCCCAACGGCGCGGGTAAGACGACCACGCTCAGCATGATCACGGGGCTGCTCCGCCCCGACGGAGGCGCCGCCGAGGTGGACGGCTTCCACGTCTGGCGAGATCCCGTCGAGGTCAAGGCCCGCATCGGCGTGCTGCCCGAGGGGCTGCGGTTGTTCGAGCGGCTGTCGGGCCGCGAGCTGCTGCTCTACAACGGCCGGCTGCGCGGCATCCCCAAGGCCGAGGTCGAGCAGCGCGCGGGCGAGCTGCTGGCCGTGATGGACCTGTCCGACGCGGCCGACAAGCTCGTCGTCGACTACTCCACCGGCATGCGCAAGAAGATCGGGCTGGCGGCGGCGTTACTGCACAACCCGTCGGTGCTCTTCCTGGACGAGCCGTTCGAGGGCGTCGACCCGATCAGCGCCAACACGCTCACCGAGGTGCTGCGGCGCTACACGTCGTCCGGCTCGACCGTCATCTTCTCCAGCCACGTGATGGACCTGGTCGAGCGGCTGTGCGACTGGGTGTCGGTGATGAGCGCGGGCCACATCGTGGCCCAGGGGCCGCTGGCGGACGTACGCGGCGGGCGCAGCCTCAACCAGGTCTTCCTGGAGCTGGTCGGCGGCCCGCGCGAAAGCGGCGACCCGGGCCTGACCTGGCTCGGCGCCCAGCCCGCCGCCCAGCCCGCCGCCCAGCCCGCCGCTCAGCCCGGCGTCCAGCCCGGCGCTCAACCTGGAGCCCAGCAGTGAGCACGCCGATGAGCGTCCGGGAGTGCCGATGAGCACGGTTCTGCTCTTCGCGGGGCTCAAGCTCCGCCTGCTCGCCGGCAACCTCCGCGGCGACCTGCAGCGCAAGCTCGGCTTCATCTTCACCCTGATCTCGGCCACCGGCCTGGCCGGGCTCGGCTTCCTGCTGATGAGCCTGCTCCGGCTGGCCCCCGGCGACATCGCCGCGTCGCTGGTGATCGTGGCGTTCGGGATCTTCCTGATCAGCTGGATGATCGTGCCGCTGCTCGCGTTCGGCCTGGACGACACGCTCGATCCGGCGAAGTTGTCGTTGTTCCCGCTGCGGACACGGGCGATGGCGGTCGGCATGTTCACCGCCTCCGCCACCGGCGTCTGGCCGCTCGCGATGTTGATCGTCACGTTCGGGGCCCTGGTCGCGCTCGCGCGGAGCCCGGGCGGCCTGCTGCTCGGCGTTCCGGCGGTGCTCCTGCAGTTCGCGCTCTGCCTGGTGACGTCGAGGCTGATCACCACATCGTTGTCCAGCGCGCTGCGCACCAGGCGCGGGCGCGACGTGCTCGCCGTGGCGGCGCTGCTCGTGGTGGTGCTCGCCCAACTCCCCAACCTGCTGATGAACCGCGGTTTCGGCGATCCGACGGTCATGTTGCACCAGATGGCGGCCGTGTTCAGGTGGACCCCGCCTGGCATGGCGGCGCACGCCATCGCGGACGGCGGCCTGATCGGCCTGGCCGAGCTGGCCGCCGTGGCCGTGATCGTGGTGGTGATCGGCTGGTTGTGGATCAAGGCACTGGGCCGGGCCCTGGTCACGCCCGACGTCTCCACCCAGGCCGCCTCCGTGCGCAAGGAGAGCGGTCTGACCGACCGGTTCCTGCCCGACGGGCCGCTGGCGGCGGTGGTGACGAAGGAGCTGAAGTACATCAGGCGCGAGCCCAGGTTCCGCGTGGGCTGGTTCAGCGCCGTCGTGGTCACCATCGTGTTGTCGTTCTCGCTGGGTGGCGGCAGCGGCGGTGGCGGTGGGCCGGAGGGGCTGCCGATCGTGCTCACCACCATCGGCGCGCTGATGATCGCGCTGCAGTCGGGCAACACGTTCGGCATCGACGGCCGCTCCCTCTGGATGAACGCCGTCACGTTCGGCTCCGAGCGGGCCCTGGCCACCGACCTGGCCGGGCGGCACCTGGCCAACGCGGTGATCGCCGTTCCGCTGCTGGCCGTCATCGCCGTCGCCACCGGCCTGTTCACCGGCCATCCCGGCACGATCGTGCCCGCCACGCTGGCCGGCTGGGGAGCGCTCGGGATCGGGCTCGGCGTCGGCTCGGTGACCAGCGTGGTCGTCCCCTACACCGTCCCCGAGCGGATGAACGCCTTCAGCGGCGCCGCCCCTGGACAGGGCGGGCAGGCGTTCGCCTCCGCGATGGGGGCCACGGTCGGCATCGCGCTGTTGTCGTTGCCGTTCGTGCTGCCGCTGGCGTTCGGGCTCCTGTGGGTGTCCGTGCTGGCGCCGTTCTACGGGCTGCTGGCCGAGGTGCTGGGCCGGAGGCTGGCCGCGCGGATCGGCTTCGCCCGGCTCCCTGAGCTGCTCGGAGCTGTTTCCAAGGCCACTTGAGGGCAATGGTCTAGTCCAATTGGTGAGACCGGTCTACGGGCGCTCCGAGCGACTGGGTACCCTGCGAAACATGATTGACCAGGGGCTCGAGCGTCGCAGTGCCGCCGTTACCGAGATGCCGGACGAGCTACGTCATGACGTGCGCATGCTCGGCAAACTGCTTGGCCAGGTGATCGCCGAACAGGGCGGCGAGGATCTGCTGGCCGACGTCGAACGGCTGCGCAAAGCCGTCATCGCGGCACGCAGGGGCGAGATCTCGGCCGACGAGATCACCGCCCTGGTCGCCGCATGGGAGATCGAACGGGCGGTCGAGGTCGCCCGGGCGTTCACCTGCTACTTCCACCTGGCCAACCTGGCCGAGGAGCACTACCGCATCCGCACGCTGCGCGAACGGGACGCGGAGGGCCGGGTGCAGCGCGAGTCGCTGGCGCAGGCCGTACACGAGCTGGGCCACGAGCGTGTCACCGAGCTGCTGGCGGACCTGGAGCTCCATCCGGTGCTCACCGCCCACCCGACGGAGGCGCGCAGGCGCGCGGTGGTCACCGCCATCCAGCGCATCAGCGGCCAGCTCACCGAGTACAACTCGCCCGCCCGCGGCGCGTCCGAGCGTGCCGAGAGCAAGCGGCGCATCCTGGAGGAGATCGACATCCTCTGGCGCACCGCCCAGCTCCGCTCCACCAAGCTCGACCCGCTCGACGAGGTGCGCACCGCCATGGCCGCCTTCGACGAGACCCTTTTCCGCATGGTGCCCCAGGTCTACCGCTCGCTCGACGCGGCGCTCGACGAGGGCACCGGCACCCGCCCGCCGCAGGCCAGACCCTTCATCCGGTACGGAAGCTGGATCGGCGGCGACCGCGACGGCAACCCCAACGTGACCTCCAAGGTCACCCGCGAGACCATCCAGATCCAGTCCGAGCACGTGCTGACCGCGCTGGAGACCGCCTGCACGCGCATCGCCCGCACGCTGACGCCCTCCGCCCAGTTCGTCCCCAGCTCGGCCAAGCTGAGGTCGGCGCTGGCCGCGGCCGTGGACGCGCATCCCGAGCTCGTCTCCGAGCTGGCCACCCGGTCGCCGCGCGAGCCGCACCGGCAGTGGTTGCTGCTCGCGGCCGCGCGCATCGCCGCCACCCGCCGCCGTGACCTCGACCTGGCCTACCGCTCGCCCGCCGAGCTGCTGGCCGACCTGCGCCTGGCGCAGGAGTCGCTGGCCGCCTCGGCGCCGCGGCAGGCGTACGGCGAGTTGCAGCACCTCATCTGGCAGGTCGAGACGTTCGGCTTCCATCTGGCCGAGCTGGAGGTGCGCCAGCACTCCCAGGTGCACGCGGCGGCGCTGGAGGAGCTGCGGGCCGGCGGCGAGCTGTCGGAGCGCACCGAGGAGGTCCTGGCCACGATCCGGGTGATCGGCTGGATCCAGGAGCGGTTCGGCGTCACGGCCTGCTCGCGCTACGTCGTCTCCTTCACCCGCACGGCGGAGGACATCGCGGCCGTCTACGAGCTGGCCGGGTACGCGCTCGGCGACCGCGCGCCCGTGCTGGACGTGGTGCCGCTGTTCGAGTCGGGCCAGGACCTGGCCAACTCGCCGCTCGTCCTCTCCGGCATGCTGGAGATCCCGCAGCTCCAGGAGCGCCTGGCGGACAACGGCCGGCGCCTGGAGATCATGCTCGGCTACTCCGACTCGGCCAAGGAGCTCGGCCCCGCCGCCGCCACCCTCCGGCTCTACGAGGCGCAGGAGGAGCTGACCGCCTGGGCCGCCGAGCACGACGTCAAGCTGCGCATGTTCCACGGCCGCGGCGGCGCCCTCGGCCGCGGTGGCGGCCCGGCCAACCGCGCGGTCCTGGCCCAGGCACCGGGCTCGGTCGCCGGCCGGTTCAAGGTCACCGAGCAGGGCGAGGTCATCTTCGCCCGCTACGGTCACATCGCCATCGCCCGCCGCCACCTGGAGCAGGTCACCAACGCCGTCCTGCTGGCCTCCTCGCCCACGATCGGCGCCCGCACGGCCGCCGCGGCCGAGCGCTTCAGGGGGCTGGCCGAGCGGGTGGCCACGACCTCGGAGCAGGCCTACCGCGCGCTGACCGAGGCGCCCGGCTTCCCCGAGTGGTTCGGCCTGGTCAGCCCGCTGGAGGAGATCGGCTCGCTGCGCCTGGGCTCCCGCCCGGCCCGCCGCGGCCTGGGCGCGCCGCGCTCGCTCGACGACCTGCGGGCCATCCCGTGGGTGTTCTCGTGGGCCCAGACCCGGGCCAACCTGCCCGGCTGGTACGGCCTCGGCACCGGCCTGGCCTCGGTCGGCTCGCTGGAGGAGCTGCGTGCCGCGTACGCGGAGTGGCCGCTGTTCAACGCGATGCTCGACAACGCCGAGATGTCGCTGGCCAAGACCGACCGCTCGATCGCCAAGCGCTACCTGGCCCTGGGCGGCCGGGAGGACTTCAGCAAGCAGGTCATGGAGGAGTACGACCGGACCCGCGACCTGGTCCTGCAGGTGACGGGCCACACCCGGCTGCTGGAGAACCGCAAGGTGCTCTCGCGCGCCGTCCAGCTCCGCGACCCGTACGTGGACGCGCTCTCGCACCTCCAGCTGCGGGCCCTGCGCGCCCTGCGCACCGGCAACCCGTCGGAGCAGGAGCGCGAGCGGCTCTCCACCCTGCTGCTGCTGTCGGTGAACGGCGTGGCGGCCGGCCTGCAGAACACCGGCTGACCGGCAGGTGATCGGGTTTCGGCCACGGCTGAAGCCCGATCGTCGTGCAGGCCGGGCCTGTAATGTGATCAGCGAGCGTACGTGGATGAAGTGCAGGTGCTGCCCGTCGATCTCCGTGGTGAACTGCGGGCGGGCTCTGTTCCCAAAAGTCTGACAGAACGGAATAATTCATTCCACTATTCAGAGGATGCTACGTGACGATCCGCTCCTGGCCCGCGTAGACGTTGCAGCGCTCGCCGCGCAGGAACCCCACCAGCGTGATCCCGAACTCCCTGGCCAGCTCCACCGCCAGCGACGACGGCGCCGACACCGCGCAGACCACCGGGATCTCCGCCGCCAGCGCCTTCTGCATGATCTCGTAGCTGGTCCGCCCGCTGACCATGAGCACGTGCCCGGCCAGCGGCAACCGCCCGGCCAGCGCCGCCCAGCCGACCAGCTTGTCGACCGCGTTGTGCCGGCCCACGTCCTCGCGCAGCGCCACCAGCGTCCCGGTGGCCGAGAACAACCCGGCGGCGTGCAGGCCGCCCGTCTTGCCGAACACGCCCTGCGCCCTGCGGAGCGCGTCCGGCAGGCCGTACAGGAGTTGCGGGGTGAGCCGGAGGGTGTCGCCGGGGATGGGCCCGCAGCGGTCGTGCAGGGCGTCGAGGCTGGCCGAGCCGCAGACGCCGCACGCGCTGGAGGTGAGGAAGTGGCGGTCGAGCGCGGGCAGGTCGGGGATGGGGCCGTGCAGGCGCACGGTCACCGTGTTGTAGCGCGCCTCGGGCGGCAGATCCTCGTCGGTGCAGTACGCGATCGTGGCGATGTCCGCGGCCCGGGCCAGGCCCTCGCCGTGCAGGAACCCGGCGGCCAGCTCGAAGTCGTGGCCCGGCGTGCGCATGGTGATCGCGATGGTCTTGCGGGCGCCGTCGGGAGCGGTGAGGCGGATCTCCAGCGGCTCCTCCGTGGCCAGGTCGTCGCGGCGGTCCCTGGCGGCGGCGCCGGTCAGCTCCGTGATCCGCACGCGGGAGGTGGGGCCAGGCCGCGCGCTGACGGGAGCCGGGTGGATACGCGGATCCGGACGCTCGCTCATCCCACCATCTTGCCCCTGTCCGGCCGGGACACGACCATCGGCGAAGATAGGAGGATGCCCGACTCGCGCTACTCCGACCTCGGCCGCCCGCCCCTCTCGGCGGCGGCGCTCAACCGCGCCCTGGTCCGCCCCGGCTCCCTGTGGACGGGCGTCACCGTCGTGGAGAGCACCGGCTCCACGAACGCCGACCTGGCCGAGGCCGCCCGCCAGGGCGCCGAGGAGGGCACGGTCCTCGTCGCGGAGGCCCAGGCGGCCGGCCGCGGCAGGCTGGGCCGCACCTGGTCGGTGCCGCCGCGCGCCGGGCTGACGTTCTCGATCCTGCTGCGCCCCCAGGTGCCGGTCGCCACGCAGGGCTGGCTGGCCCTCATGTACGGCGTCGCCGCCGCCTCGGCCCTGCGCCGCCTGGCCGAGGTGGACGTCCGGCTCAAGTGGCCCAACGACCTGCTGATCGGCGAGCACAAGCTGGCCGGCGTGCTGGCCGAGCGGGCCGACGACGCCGTCGTGATCGGCATGGGGCTCAACGTCACGCTCAGCGCCGAGGAGCTGCCGGTCGGCACGGCCACGTCGCTGGCCATCGAGAAGGCGGCCTGCCTCGACCGCGATCCGTTGTTGCGGGCCGTGCTGAGGGAGGTCGAGACCCACTACCGGGAGTGGACGGCGGCCGGCGGCGACGCGGAGGCGTCGGGGCTGCGCCCGGCCTACCTGGCGGCCAGCGCCACGACCGGGCGGCGGGTCCGGGTGGAGCTGCCGAACGACCAGGCGGTGACCGGCCTGGCGACGGGCGTCGACGGCTTCGGGCACCTCCTGGTGGAGTCGGCGGGCGGCGAGCGCTACACGCTGAGCGCCGGCGACGTCGTGCACGTGCGCCCGGCGGGGTAGCCCCGACCGCCGGACGGCTCCGTGCTCCGTTCCTTCGTCGGCATGGCAGCCGGGCGGCGTTGGTGGCACCATTCACCCATGACCCTTCCCGACCATCATCTGACGCAGGGTGAGCGACGCGTCCGATCCTTCCACCCCCACTGGAAGCGGCTCATCGTCCCCTTCATCGCGCTGGTCCTCCTCGCCGCCGCCTCGGGCGCGGCGATCTACTTCGTCCCGGCCGAATGGGGACAGAACGCCACCTACGTCAGGATCGCGATCGGCGTCGTCGCCCTCATCCTGCTGACGATCTGGTCGTTCGTGCCCTACCTGCGGTGGAAGAACACGGGCTACGTGCTCACCACCCACCGCTTCACGATCAGCACGGGCGTGCTCAACAAGTCGACCGACGAGATCCCGATCACCAAGGTCAACACGGTCAGCTCCGACCAGACGTTCGCCGAGCGCATGCTCGGCTGCGGCACCCTGACCGTGGAGTCGGCCAGCGACCGGGGCGAGATCGTGCTGCGCGACATCCCGAGGATCCAGGACGTCCGCACCGACCTGTTCAGGCTCGTCGAGGACGCCTCGGACGGTGAGCTCGACGGCCGCTGAAGTAGCCTCCTGAATGTGGACCCATCCGGCCGCGGCGAACCGGCCGCCGAGGACGTCGAGCGCCTGAGCGTGGACCAGGCCGCCGAGGACGTCGAGCGCCTGAGCGTGGACCAGGGCGCCGAGGACGTCGAGCGCCTGAGCGTGGACCAGGGCGCGCGCGGCAAACCGACCGCCGAGGACATCGAGCGCCTGCTCACCGGCATGCCACCGCGCTTCACCAGGGAGCAGGTCGCGGCCAGGGCGGGGGTGTCGCAGCAACTCGCCGAGCGCATCTGGCGCGCGCTCGGCTTCGCGCAGCGCCCCGCCGACGCGGTGGCGTTCACCGACGCCGACGTGCAGGCGCTGCGCCGGGTGCGGTCCATGCTCGACAGCGGCCTGCGCGACGAGGCCACGATCATCCGGATGACCAGGGCGCTCGGTCGGACCACGGCCAGGCTGGCGCAGTGGCAGGCCGAGATCATGCTCGGCTCGATGTTGCCAGCGGAGCCGACCGAGGACGACCTGGCCAGGATGCTCGACCTGGCCGAGGGCCTGCTGCCCGACTTCGAGTACGTGCTGATCCACGTCTGGCGCGCCCAGCTCGCCGCCGCCGGCACCCGCCTGCTCGCCCTGGCCGACGTCAGCGGCGAGCTCGTGCCGTCGAAGGTGCCGATGTCGGTGGGGTTCGCGGATCTGGTCTCGTTCACCCGCCGCGCCGCCGAGCTCGACGAGAAGGAGCTGGCCGACCTGGTCGAGGGGTTCGAGTCGCGGGCCTCCGACGTGGTGGCCTCCCACGGCGCCAGGCTGGTCAAGACGCTGGGCGACGAGGTGTTGTTCACCGCGCCGACCCCGGCCTTGGCGGCGGCCATCGCGCTCGACCTGGCCGAGACCGAGGAGTTGCGCATCGGCATGGCGTACGGCCCGGTGGTGCCCATGATGGGCGACGTCTTCGGCACCACCGTCAACCTGGCCGCCAGGCTCACGGCCATCGCCAAGCCGGGCACCATTCTGGTCGACTCCGGGCTGGCCGAGGCGCTGGACGGCTTCGATCTGCACAAGATCAGACGCCGTCCCGCCAGAGGTCTCGGCGTGGTGCAGCCCTATGTCTTGCGGAGATCATCCTCCTGACCCAAGATGGCTGGCATGCCGTACGAAGTGCAGGGCGTCATCGCCCGAGGCAAGGGCCAGGAAGTCTCCCTGGAGACGGTCATCGTGCCGGACCCGGGACCGGGCGAGGCGGTGGTGACCGTGCAGGCCTGCGGGGTCTGTCACACCGACCTGCACTATCGGGAGGGCGGGATCAGCGACGACTACCCGTTCCTGCTCGGCCACGAGGCGGCGGGCGTCGTCGAGGCGGTCGGTGACGGGGTGACCGGCCTGGAGCCGGGCGACTTCGTCATCCTCAACTGGCGCGCGGTGTGCGGCCAGTGCCGCGCCTGCCTGCGCGGCCGTCCGCAGTACTGCTTCAACACCCACAACGCCCGGCAGAAGATGACGCTCAAGGACGGCACCGAGTTGTCCCCGGCGCTGGGCATCGGCGCGTTCCTGGAGAAGACGCTGGTCGCGGCCGGCCAGTGCACCAAGGTCTCGCCCGAGGCCCCGGCCGAGGTGGCCGGCCTGCTCGGCTGCGGGGTGATGGCGGGCATCGGCGCCGCCATCAACACCGGCGGCGTGACGCGCGGCGACAGCGTGGCCGTCATCGGCTGCGGCGGGGTCGGCGACGCGGCCGTGCTCGGCGCCTCACTGGCCGGCGCCGGCACGATCATCGCGGTGGACGTGGACGACCGCAAGCTGGCCTGGGCCCGCGAGTTCGGCGCCACCCACACCGTCAACTCCCGGGAGAACGACCCGGTCGAGGCCATCCGCGACCTGACCGGCGGCTTCGGCGCCGACGTGGTCATCGAGGCGGTCGGCCGGCCGGAGACCTACAAGCAGGCGTTCTACGCCCGCGACCTGGCCGGCACGGTCGTCCTGGTCGGCGTGCCCACCCCGGAGATGGCGCTGGAGCTGCCGCTGCTCGACGTGTTCGGCCGCGGCGGCGCGCTGAAGTCCTCCTGGTACGGCGACTGCCTGCCGAGCCGGGACTTCCCCCTGCTCATCGACCTGTTCCTGCAGAACCGGCTGCCGCTCGACAAGTTCGTCTCCGAGACCATCGGGCTCGGCCAGGTCGAGGAGGCGTTCGCCAAGATGCACCGCGGCGAGGTGCTGCGCTCGGTGGTGAGGATCTAGATGATCGATCGCGTCATCACCTCGGGCACGTTCTCGCTGGACGGCGGCACCTGGGACGTCGACAACAACGTCTGGCTGATCGGCGACGCCCGCGAGGTCGTCGTCATCGACGCGGCCCACGACGCCGCCGCCATCGCCGAGCGGGTCGGCGGGCGCACGGTCAAGGCCATCGTCTGCACGCACGGGCACAACGACCACATCAACGCCGCGCGGCCGCTCGCCGAGCTGACCGGCGCGCCGATCCGGCTGCACCCCGCCGACCAGGTGTTGTGGGAGCAGCAGTACGGCGACGCGGTGCCGTACGAGCCGCTGGCCGACGGGGAGAAGATCGAGGTCGGCGGGATCGTCCTGCAGGTGCTGCACACGCCGGGCCACGCGCCGGGCGCCGTCTGCCTGTACGCGCCGGATCCGTGCGTGGTGTTCAGCGGCGACACCCTGTTCCAGGGTGGCCCTGGAGCCACCGGCCGTTCCTACTCCTCCTTCGGCACGATCATCGAGTCGATCAAGGAGCGGCTGCTGACGCTGCCTCCGGAGACCGTCGTGCACACCGGCCACGGCTACTCCACCTCGATCGGCGCCGAGGCCCCGCATCTGGAGGAGTGGATCACCCGAGGTCACTGACGTTCGCGAGGGGCCGGCGCACTGTGGCGCGCCTAACATAGGCAAGCCTTACCAAAGTGAGCTATCTTAGGAGTGCCTAACCTTATGGCGCCCACCCCTTCGCGAGAGGCTTACCCCCGGTGTACGTGTGCATATGTCGTGCTGTGACCGAGAACGAGGTTCACGACTGCATCGCCTCCGGGGCCACGAGCGCGAAGCAGGTCCGCGACACCACAGGTGCTGGCGGTGACTGTGCCCGTTGTGTGCGGAAGATCTGTGCCATCCTGAAACGGTCTGAAGAACTCACGACCGCATAGTCGATAGCGACGAGGGGCCCGTTTCATGCAGGGCGACAAGCAGATCATCGAGTTGCTCAACGAGCAGTTGACCGCCGAGCTCACCGCGATCAACCAGTATTTCCTGCACGCCAAGATGCAGGAGAACTGGGGGTATACGAAGCTCGCGAAGCACACCCGCGAAGAGTCGATCGACGAGATGCGCCACGCCGAGCGCCTCACCGATCGCATCCTCTTCCTGGAGGGCCTGCCCAACTACCAGCGCCTGGGCACCCTGCACATCGGCCAGACCGTCGAGGAGCAGCTCAAGGCTGACCTTGAGGTCGAGATGTCGGTGGTGCAGCGGCTGCGGCCGGGCATCGCGCTCATGCGCGAGAAGGGCGACATCACCTCGGCGAACATCTTCGAGGACATCCTGCGCGACGAGGAAGAGCACATCGACTACCTCGAAACGGAGCTCTCGCTCATCCGCGCCCTGGGTGAGCAGCTCTACCTGGCCCGATACGCCGAGCCGCGTTCGTACGACGACTGACCTCCGGCCTCGGGCGGGCCCGCTGCCCGCCCGAGGGCCTGGCCGGTGAGCGTGTACACGGTCCCGGCCACGGCCTCCCAGGTCACCGTGTCCCCGGAACGGCGCGGCTGTGGCCCCGGCCCGGCGGCGAGATGCCCGGCCCCGCGTACCGTGAGCGGCCCGGAGCGCCCGGCGCGCAGGGTGATCCGTTCGGGGGCGCCGTTCCGCCAGGAGAGGTCCACCGTCACGTCGCCCCTGGCCCGCAGCCCGCGCACCGACCCCGCCGGCCAGGCCGAGGGCAGGGCGGGCAGCACGTGGATCACGCCGTGCTGGCTCTGCACCAGCATTTCCGCGATACCGGCACAAGCGCCGAAATTTCCGTCGAGCTGGAACGGCGGATGCGTGTCCCACAGGTTCGCCAGCGTCGAGAACCTGAGCTGCTCGCTCAGCATCCGGTGCGCATGATCCCCGTCGAGCAGCCGCGCCCAGAAGTTGATCTTCCAGGCTTTGCTCCATCCGGTGCCGCCGTCGCCCCTCGCGCGCAGCGACACCCCGGCCGCCGTGCCCTCCTGGCTGCCGGCCACGATCTGCCGCCCCGGATGCAGCCCGAACAGATGCGACACGTGCCGATGCTCGTTCTGCGGATCGTCCCAGTCGCCTTTCCACTCCTGGAGTTGCCCCCAGGACCCGATCCGCAGCCCGGGATCCAGCCGCCCCAGCGCGTCGCGCACCCGCTGCCGGAAGTCCTCGTCGCCGCCCAGGACGCCCGCGGCCTCCGCCACGTTCGTGAACAGGTCCCAGACGATCTGCTGGGACATCGACGCCCCGGCCGAGAAATCCCCCTGCTCGGGCGAGTAACTGGGCGAGACCACCAGCGTCCCGTCGCGGGGATCGGTGTGCAGCGTCTCCAGCCAGAGCTCGGCCGCTCCCCTCATCACCGGATAAGCGGTCCTGCGGAGGTATCCGGCGTCCCCGCTGAAGCGATAGTGGTCGTAGAGCTGCTGGGTCAGCCAGGCCGCCGCCTCGGGGAACCAGAATGCCGTGGCCCAGTCGTGCACGCCGGTGAACCCGAAGGGATTCGTCTCGTTGTGCACCACCCACCCGGCCGCCCCGAACATCTCCCGCGCCGTCCGCTCGCCCGCCGCCACCATGGCGGTGACGTAGTCGTCGTACGGCCGCGTCGTCTCGGCCAGGTTCGTCTGGTCGGCGAGCCAGTAGTTCATCTGCAGGTTGATGTTGACGTGGTAGTCGCCCGCCCAGGGCGGGGTGACGGAGTCGTTCCAGACGCCCTGCAGGTTGGCGGGCAACGATCCGGCCCGCGAGGAGGCGATCAGCAGGTAGCGCCCGTAGGCGAAGAACATCGCCTCCAGGGCCCGGTCGTCGGCGGACGCCCCGCCGGTGTACGCCGCCAGCAGCCGGTCCGTCGGGAGCGAGGGAGTGCGCTGCCCGATGTCCAGCCGTACCCGGTCGAACAGCTCCTGGTGATCGTCCTGGTGCGCCCGCCTGAGCGCGTCGTACCCCTGGGCCACCGCCCTGTCCACGGCGGCGGCGACGGCGGCGTGCGGGTCATCGCCGCGATATTCCGGATATATCCCGGCATAGTCGGTCGCGGCGGACACCACGAACACCGCGCTGTCCGCGCCGGTGACCGTGATCCGGTCGCTCCCGTCCGTCCGGCTGCCGCCCGACACGACCACTCGCACCTGGGCCTCGTACGTCATCCCGTTGTCCGCGAGCACCCCGCGAACCGTCAGCCGCCCGTCCGACACGCCGGCGCGCACGCCGTCGTGCGGCGCGGAGACCCTGAGGGTGAACGACACCTGACCAGGCCGATCGGCCGAGATCCGGCCGGCGATCACGTTCGCCGGATGACTGGCGAAATATTCGCGCGAATGCCGCACCCCGTCCGCCGTGTACGCCACCCGGGCCACGGCCTCCCGCAGGCTCAGCTCCCGCCGGTAGCCGCTCGCGGCGCCCTGGCCGTGCAGGTCGAGCCAGAGATCCCCGAACGGCTGGTAGGCCCCGAATCCCGCCTTCGGCTGCCCCAGCCTGCCCGCGACCGCCTCGGGCGCCATCCTGCCCTCGCGATCGAGCCGCTCCCGCACCTCGGCGAGGGCGTCCGGCCGTGGCGAGGTCCAGTTGCCGAAGTCGTATCCCGCCCGCGACCCCGGTCCGCCCGTCCACAGGCTCTTCTCGTTGAACTGGATCCGCTCGGTGCCCGTCCCGCCGAACACGGTCGCGCCGAGCGCCCCGTTCCCGATCGGCAGGGCCTGCGTCTCCCAATCGACGGCCGGCGTGTCGTACCAGAGGGTCGGATCGGCCGGTGTCTCCGGTAAGCCTGGCATGGGGGACAACGCTAACAAGGCCGGGCGGCACTCGCGGCACCGCGGCCGGCACGGCCGGGAAAAAGCGCCGGAGCCGGCGCGTCCGGGCATCAAGAAATACCCTCGGTGATCGCGGTACTTTAATCCCGACTAACCGATATTTAGCTGTGTTTGCCCAGGTCAATGGATAGGTCAACGACGAGTCAAACCGCGCGCTGTGCCCGGGAAACGATCGCCTAAGGTCCTACGATCGCTTTATGACCTGCGTACTTCTCGCCGAGGATGACACCTCGATTTCCGAGCCACTCGCGCGTGCGCTACGCCGCGAGGGCTATCAGGTAGAGGTGAGCCCTGACGGCCCGCAGGCCCTGGAGAGGGCTCTGTCGGGCGGCATCGATCTCATCGTTCTCGACCTTGGCCTGCCGGAGATGGACGGCCTTGAGGTCGCCCGCCGGATCCGGGCCGAGGGCCACGGCACTCCGGTGCTGATACTCACCGCGCGCGTCGACGAGGTCGACACGGTCGTCGGGCTCGACGCCGGCGCCGACGACTACGTGACGAAACCGTTCCGGCTGGCCGAGCTGCTGGCCCGCGTACGCGCGCTGCTGCGCCGCGGCACCTCCGAGACCCCGGTCGTCCAGGGCGTGCGCATCGACGCAGACTCCCGCCGGGCCTGGATGGGGGAGAAGGAGCTGCACCTGACGACCAAGGAGTTCGACCTGCTGCGCGTCCTCGTCCGCGACGCGGGCAAGGTCGTCACCCGTGAGCAGATCATGCGCGAGGTGTGGGACACCAACTGGTGGGGCTCCACCAAGACGCTCGACATGCACATCTCCTGGCTCCGGCGCAAGCTTGGCGACGACGCCGCCAAGCCGCGTTACATCACCACTGTGCGCGGAGTCGGCTTCCGGTTCGAGCGCGAGTAGGAATGCGCCGCCGACTGCTCTCCTCCACCCTGGTCGTCGCGGTCATCGCGGTCCTGCTGCTGGGGGTCCCCCTGGGCGTCGTCGTCAGCCGCCTGATCGTCGATGAGGCGGCTCAGGAGCTCGGGGCGGAGGCC
The DNA here is from genome assembly GCF_053592075.1 of Nonomuraea sp. NPDC002799. Taxonomy (NCBI): domain Bacteria; kingdom Bacillati; phylum Actinomycetota; class Actinomycetes; order Streptosporangiales; family Streptosporangiaceae; genus Nonomuraea; species Nonomuraea sp. NPDC002799. Next base: position 523,229 of record NZ_JBSFVA010000001.1, on the reverse strand, counting down.
AAGCGTCTCGTGGGAGAGGTGGAGTACGCCCGCGTACAGGAGACGCCGCTCGACCCCCAGCAACTGGAGCAGAAATACCCGGGCAGATACATCCAGATCTGGGAACGTGGAACCCCCCTGAGGGTGACCGTCGTCGGCACCGCCCCGGCGTCGGGTCACCTGATGACCGAGGACGCGCAGACCAACACCGGCGTCTACGTCCGGATCAGCCGTGACCGCGATCAGGTCGAGCAGGATGTCCGGGCTCGCCTCCTGCTGATCGTGGCCCTGGCCGTCGCCGCCCTGGCGGTGGCCGTGAGCCTCGCCGTCGTACAGTCACGCAGGTTGACGCTGCCGCTCCAGGACCTGGCGAAGATCGCCGACCGCCTGGGCTCCGGCGACGCGCGGCCGAGCAAGCACCACTACGGCATCCCCGAGCTCGACCGGGTGGCGCAGGTGCTCGACCGCAGCGCCACCCGCATCTCCGACCTGCTCACGCGCGAACGTGAGTTCGCCACGGACGCCTCCCACCAGCTCCGCACCCCGCTCACCGGCTTGACCATGCGCCTGGAGGAGATCGTCGCGGCCTCGGACGAACCCGACGTCGTGCGGGAGGAGGGCGAGGCGGCGATCATCCAGGCGGAGCGGCTCACCGCCGTGATCGACGAGCTGCTCGCCGCGGCCCGCCGCCAGCGTCATGCCCAGGCCGAGCCGGTCGCCATCGACGAGGTGCTCATCCAGCAGATCACCGAATGGGAGCGGGTCTTCCGGGAAGCGGGCCGTTCGCTGCGGCTCGACGGCTCGCGCGGGCTGAAGGCGCTGGCCACCACCGGTGGCTTCGGCCAGGTGATCGCCTCCCTGCTGGAGAACTCCCTGCGGCACGGCGGCGGCGACGTCACCGTCACCACCACCTGCGGCGACAACTACGTGGTGATCGAGGTCGCGGACGAGGGCCCCGGGATCGCCGACGAGATCGCACCCAAGATCTTCGAGCGGAACGTGAGCGGCGGCGGGGGCACCGGTCTCGGGCTCACGCTCGCCCGCGCGCTGGCCGCCGCCGACGGCGGACGGCTGGAGCTGGTGCGGCGCCGCCCGGCGACGTTCGCCATCTTCCTGCGCCCGGTGGAGGAGGACAGCAGGAACCGGGTGGTCAGCGGTCCTGCCTGACCCCGGACTCGGGCAGCTCGACCGGGATCGGCTCGGTGGCCTCCAGGAAGACCCACTTCTTGTACGACCAGTAGCGGAACAGCGTGCCGAGGCCGATGCCGATGATGTTGGCGATGTTGAGGCTGAGGCCGTCGTCCAGCTGCAGGGTGTAGGTGGTGAAACCGATCACCAGCAGCCCGAACAGCAGTGCGATGCCGTTGAGCAGGAAGAACAGGAAATATTCGCGGCGCAGCCCGCTCTGCTCCCGATGCCGGAACGTCCAGAACCGGTTGCCCGCATAGGCGAACGTCGCCGAGATCGAGGTCGCCACGACCTTGGACGTGAGCGGCCCCCACTCCAGCCCGAGCAGGAACAGGTTGTAGATGCCGGTGTCGAGCAGGAAGGCGAGAATCCCGATGCTGCCGAATTTGGCCAGCTCATGGGCGAGGGAGGCGAACCGCTGGTAGAGGCGCTTGACGAAGTTCACGTCTCTGGTCGGTCCCTTCCTAGCCATGCGATGTCGTCCCCAGCGTACCGGCCATGCTGGGGGCGGGTGTCAGAGCCAAGAACATACCGCGCAAAGAACATTCCTCGAAATATCGCCCTATGCCCGGTATTCCCGAGTGATGGGGATTACGCTGCGGTGCACCGCGGGCCCCGCCCGCGACCCGGACGCTGGACGGTCGTGCCTGTGAGGCGGCCCGGAACGGCTGGTCAAGCCTGCGAGGCAACCCGGAACGGCCGTCCAGCCCCGCGCCTGGTGAGGGCCTTGACGGAAAAGTCGGTCAGTCCCGGTAAGCTCACCTGGCGTGAGTTCCTACAGCCCCATCGGACCGGTCGTCGGCATCGTCGGCGCGGGCCAGCTGGCCAGGATGTCGCAGCCGCCCGCCATCGCGCTGGGCGTCGAGCTGCGGGTGCTGGCCAACGCCCCCGACGAGAGCGCCGCCCGGGTGATCGTCGACACGCGCATCGGAGACTACCGCGATCTTGGAGACCTCCGCGAATTCGCGAAGGGCTGCGACGCGATCACGTTCGACCATGAGCACGTGCCGACCGAGCACATCAGATCCCTGACCGAGAACGGCTACGTGGTCCATCCCGGAGCCGACGCCCTCGTGCACGCCCAGGACAAGGCGGTCATGCGCGAGCGGCTCACCGCGATCGGCGTGCCCTGCCCGGCGTGGGCCCGGGTGTCGTCGGCGGCCGACGTCACCGCGTTCGGCGCCGAGCACGGCTGGCCCCTGGTGCTGAAGACGGTGCGCGGCGGCTACGACGGCCGCGGCGTGTGGGTGTGCCGGTCCGCCGAGGACGCCGCGGAGGCGCTGGCGTCCGGGGCGGAGCTGATGGCCGAGGCGTTCGTGTCGTTCGAGCGGGAGCTGGCGGTGCTGGTGGCCCGCTCGCCGCACGGCCAGGGCGTCAGTTACCCGGTCGTGGAGACCGTGCAGCAGGACGGCATCTGCGTCGAGGTGCTCGCGCCCGCGCCCGGTCTCGACCAGGAGGACGCCGCCCAGGCCCAGCGCATCGGCCTGAGGATCGCCGACGCGCTCGGGGTGACCGGGCTGCTGGCCGTGGAGCTGTTCGAGACGGCCGACGGCCTGGTGGTCAACGAGCTGGCCATGCGCCCGCACAACAGCGGCCACTGGACGATCGAGGGGTCGACGACGTCGCAGTTCGAGCAGCATCTGCGGGCGGTGCTCGACCTGCCGCTCGGCTCGCCCAAGATGACCGCCCAGGTCGTCGTCATGGCCAACCTGCTCGGCGGTGACGACCCCGACCTGTTCAAGCGCTACGAGCACGTGCTCGCCCACGATCCGGGCATCAAGCTGCACTTCTACGGCAAACAGGTGCGGCCGGGCCGTAAGATCGGCCACGTGACCGCCCTCGGCTCCAACCTCGACGAGGTTCGCGCCCGCGCCCGCCACGCCGTCGTCTACCTCACCACGGGGGAATACACATGACCGTCTCGTCGTGCGTGCGGGAGGCAGCGTGAGCATCGGGATCGTGATGGGCAGCGACTCCGACTGGCCCGTGATGAAGCTCGCGGCGGAAGCCGTCGCCGAGTTCGGGCTGCCGTTCGAGGCCGACGTCGTCTCCGCGCACCGCATGCCGACCGAGATGATCGACTACGGCCGCCAGGCCGCCTCCCGCGGCCTCCAGGTGATCATCGCCGGGGCCGGTGGCGCGGCGCACCTGCCCGGCATGCTGGCCTCGGTCACGCCGCTGCCGGTGATCGGGGTGCCGGTGCCGCTCAAATACCTCGACGGGATGGACTCCCTGCTGTCGATCGTCCAGATGCCGGCCGGGGTGCCCGTGGCCACTGTCGCGGTGGGCGGGGCGCGTAACGCGGGGCTGCTCGCCGTACGCATCCTCGCCGCCTCCGACGCCGGGCTGCGGCAGCGGATGGAGGAGTTCCAGGTTTCGTTGAAGGAGCAGGCGTACGCCAAGGGCGCGAAACTGCGCGCGGAGGCCGCCGACCTCTGACGGGGTGGCTTCGGCTTCGGCTTCGGTTGCCTGGCGGCGGGCGGGTGGTCTTCGATGGGGCTGCCTGACGGGTGGCCTTCGCTTGGGGCTGCCTGACGGCGGACGGGTGGCCTCTGTGCGGGTGTTCCTGGCATCTTCTTCCACGGGTGGCGTGCGCGCGGCTACTGTGCCGGGATGGACGTGATCAGCGGGCATGCCGCCCGGGTGCGCGCCGCGGATCCGCTGGTCGCAGGCCATGACGACCTGCGCGAGCGCGGTGAGGAGCCGCTGGAGGCCCCCGGCGCCGTCGGGCTCGTCTCCGTGGACCGGATCGAGCCGGACAGCCTGCGGGCCACCTGGTCCCCGCTGGTCGTACACCGTCTCGACGCCCGCGTCGCGGGCGCCGACCCGGAGGCCGCGCTCGGCGGGCTGCTGGACCGGTGGCTGGCGGGCCTGCGCCCCGGCGAGCCGGAGCAGGCGCTGGCCGTGTCATGGCCGAGCCGGGACACCGCGCCGGTCAGAGCCCTGGCGATCCGCGGCTTCGCGCCCATCGCCGTGGCGGCCGTCCGTTCCCTCCAGAAACGTTCCGTACGCGTTCCCGCCGTCCGCCGGCTCGCCGGGGGTGATCTGGAGGCCGTGGCGCGGCTGTACGAGCGGCTGGTGGCGTACGACGCGCAGTTCGGCTGGGTGACCGTCCGCGCGTCGACCCCGGCGCGTATCCGGGAGTTGCTGGCCGGCGAGGTTCTGCCGCTGGAGTGGTGCTGGGTGGCGGAGGTGGAGGGCGAGCTGGTGGGGGTGGTCATCGTCCAGCCGCCCGAGAGGTCCCGCTGGATCGCCACGTCCGTACGCGCCTCGCCGGTCGCCTACCTCGGCGTTCTGTACGTCGAGGCGTCCGTGCGGGGCCAGGGCGTGGGCGTGGCGCTCGCCGAGACGGCCCAGAGTCACGCGGCGGCGCGGGGCGTGCGGTCCATGGTGCTCCACCACGCCGTGCCGAACCCGCTCTCGGCGCCGTTCTGGGCGCGCAGGGGGTATCGCCCGCTGTTCACCCAGTGGGTCCGGCACCTGCGATAGGCGGCTACGACGCCCGAGCGCGGTAGACGGCTACGGACGCCCGAGAGCGCGGTAGTGCCAGCCGGCCGACCGCCATGCCTCGGCGCTCAGCGCGTTGCGCCCGTCCACGATGCGCCGGGTGGCGACGACCGCGCCGAGCTGCTCGGGGTCGAGCTCCACGAACTCCTGCCACTCCGTGAGCAGCAGCACCACATGCGCCCCGCGAACGGCCTCGACGGCCGAAGCGCCGTAGTTGAGCTCAGGATGGGCCTTACGGGCGTTGTCGAGCGCGATCGGGTCGTACACGGTGACCTGTCCGCCCTGGTGGCCGATGGTGACGGCGACGTCGAGGGCGGGGGAGTCGCGGATGTCGTCGGAGTCAGGCTTGAACGCCGCGCCCAGCACACCCACGGTGCAGCCGTGGAAGGAGCCGCCCGCCAGCTCCCTGGCCAGGTCGACCATGCGGGCCCGCCGCCGCATGTTGATGGCGTCCACCTCGCGCAGGAACGTCAGCGCCTGGTCCGCGCCCAGCTCGCCGGCCCGAGCCATGAAGGCCCTGATGTCCTTGGGCAGGCAGCCGCCGCCGAACCCGAGACCGGCGTTCAGGTAGCGGCCACCGATGCGGTCGTCGTAGGAGAGGGCCTCGGAGAGCTGCTTGACGTCGGCGTGCGCGGTCTCGCAGACCTCGGCCATCGCGTTGATGAAGGAGATCTTGGTGGCGAGGAAGGCGTTGGCGGCCGTCTTGACCAGCTCGGACGTGGCGAAATCGGTCACCACGATCGGCACCTCGCCGAGCGGCTCGTACACCTCGCGCAGCACCTTCTCGGCGCGCTCGGTGCGCACCCCGAACACGATGCGGTCCGGGTGCAGGGTGTCCTTGACCGCGAAGCCCTCCCGCAGGAACTCGGGGTTCCAGGCCAGCTCGGCCTGCGTGCCGGCGGGGGAGAGCCGGGCGAGCTTGTCCGCCAGGCGCTCGGCGGTGCCGACGGGCACGGTGGACTTGCCCACGACCAGGCACTCGCGGTCGAGGAGCGGCGCGAGGGATTCGACGGCGTTGTCGATGTACGTGACGTCTGCGGCGTACTCGCCGCGTTTCTGCGGTGTGCCCACGCAGATGAAGTGCACGTCACCGAAGGCGGCGACCTCCTCGTAGGAGGTGGTGAAGCGAAGGCGGCCGGAGTCCAGCCCGCGGCGGAGGACGGCCTGGAGTCCGGGCTCGTGAATCGGGAGCTCGCCGGCGTTCAAGCGCTGGATCTTGTCGGCGTCGATGTCGAGGCCCAGGACGTCGAAGCCGAGATCAGCCATGCACGCCGCATGAGTGATGCCCAGGTATCCAGTCCCGATCACCGTGAGGCGATATGGCACGAGTGAGCTCCTTTCGATCGCGCAGGCATGCTACAGGGCCCTCGCTACCTCCTACGTGCCACCTGTACTTATTCGCAAACCGTACCGACTGGTAACAAGAAGTTCGGACGTCCTAGTATTTGACGCATGAGCTTTCCTCTATACGCGCCGGCCGAAGAGCACGACATGCTCAGGGACTCGGTCCGGGCCCTGGCCGACGAGAAGATCGCGCCGTACGCCGCCGCGGCCGACGAGAACGAGGAGTTCTCCTGGGACGTCTACAAGGCCCTCGTGGCCGCTGACCTGCATGCCGTGCACGTCCCTGAGCAGTACGGCGGCGCCGGGGCGGACGCCCTGGCCACGGTGATCGTCATCGAGGAGGTGGCCCGCGCCTGCGCGTCGTCCTCCCTGATCCCCGCCGTCAACAAGCTGGGCACGGTCCCGCTCCTCCTGTCGGCCTCGGAGGAGCTGAAGTCCCGCTACCTGAAGCCGGTGGCCAGGGGGGAGGCCATGTTCTCGTACGCGCTGTCGGAGGCGGAGGCGGGCTCGGACGCGGCGGCGATGAAGACGCGGGCGGTGGCGGACGGCGACTCGTACGTCCTCAACGGCACCAAGACGTGGATCACCAACGCCGGAGTGTCGGAGTTCTACACGCTGATGGCGGTGACGGACCCGTCGGCGGGCGCGCGCGGCATCTCGGCCTTCGTCGTCGAGAAGTCGGACGAAGGCGTCTCCTTCGGCCCGAAAGAGAAGAAGCTCGGCATCAAGGGCTCGCCCACCCGCCAGGTCATCCTGGACAACGTCCGCATCCCGGCCGACCGCATGATCGGCGCGCCCGGCACCGGCTTCAAGACCGCCCTGGCGACCCTCGACCACACCCGCATCACCATCGCCGCCCAGGCGCTCGGCATCGCCCAGGGCGCCCTGGACTACGCGATCGGCTACGTCAAGCAGCGCAAGCAGTTCGGCCGCGCGGTGGCCGACTTTCAGGGTCTCCAGTTCATGATCGCCGACATGGCGATGAAGCTGGAGGCGGCCCGGCAGCTCACGTACCACGCGGCGGCCAAGTCGGAGCTGGCCATGAACGGCACGCCGCAGAAGGACCTGACGTTCCTGTCGAGCGCGGCCAAGTGCGCGGCCTCGGACGCGGCCATGGACATCACCACGGACGCGGTGCAGCTGCTGGGCGGGTACGGCTACACGAAGGACTTCCCGGTGGAGCGCATGATGCGCGACGCCAAAATCACCCAAATCTACGAGGGCACCAACCAGATCCAGCGCATGGTCATGGCCCGGCAGCTCCTGAAGTAGGTGGGCCGGCTGCCACCCACCCGTTGCCCGTCTGGGTGGTCGCCTGGCGGGATCCCGACCCGAGCGGTCCTCGCTCCGCTCGGGCGTCCTGTTGTGCGTGCCTTCGGCCCGCACAAAGGTCTTCGCCTGGGAGCGCTTCGCGCACGGGGCTCAGGCGTTCTCCTTGAGGCGCCTGCGGCGCACCCCCGCGCCTGCGGCGCCATCGGGCCCTCCCGTTGCCTGGTTACCAGGCTGGCCGACGGAAGCCCATCCCGATGCGGCGTCAGAACCGGGGGAGTACAACGGTCGATCAGGCGGGGATCGATGGCACGTTCGGCATGCTGCTCAACCCCTCCGACGACCTGATGCTCTACGCCCCGACTCGTTCGGCCAGTTCCCGCAGTGCGGACGGCGCTGGTTCCTGCATCGACAGCAGGTCGGAGACAAGTTGCCGCACGACTCGATGGTTACGGATCTGCTCAGGGGTGATGCTCTCGGCCTCCAGGAGCTGTGCCACCGCCTCATCAACCTGACGACGCTGCGCGTGAGCCCGCGCGAGATCCACCGCCAGCCGCGCCCGCCGCTCCGCCGACAGCGACGAGGCGTCCATTGCGGTCCCTACGCGCAGCGCATGTCCGGCGTCGCCGACCTCCACCGCCACGGCCACCTCGTGCAGGGCGACGTTGGCCGGCCCGAACTCGGTGTTGTAGTCGTTGCGGCCCTCGCCCACCCGCGCCGCCATCTCACGGGCTCGCGACAGGTGTTCGTAGGCGACATCGGCTTGATTGAGCCTTGAGGCGGCCACGGCCCGCTGCAAGGTGAGCCCGCCCCACAACGACATTGCTTCCAGGTTGCCTTGATCGGTGAGGATCCACAGCGCCTCGGCGGTGGTGCGCGCTGTCTCCTCCACCTGATCGAAGTGACGCGCTCCCAGGAAAACGAACCCCAGCCGGAAGGCGCCGGCCGCCATCAGCAACGGGCTGCCCGCCCGCTCGGCCGCGCTGATGGCCCGATCAGCGGCGATCCACGCCGCCTCAGGCTCGCCCAGCTTGGCCAGCGAAGCCGAACACGTCTGATAGGCCACCGACAGCAACTCGAACAACCCGGCCTGCTGCTCAGCAGGAGCGGACCGGGCGGCGTTCTCCAAGGTGGGCACCAGTCCGCGCAGCAACTCGGTCAGCTCGACGTAGCGGCTCTGGTGCGTCAGCTCCCACGCGTGATCGACCCGCGGCTTGAGCTGATCGATCGCGGGCACCGGCGTGGCGTGCAACATGGCCTGCAGTGAATGAGCACCGGACAGCACAAGGCGCAGCCCAGCCGTGCCGGGCACCTCTTCATTGGTGGCAGCGACCACGGGCGCTTCGGCGGCCAGCTCCGACAGCGGCACATCCAGCGTCTCGGCGACCTTCTCCAGCACCGACATGCGATCGACCTTGCGCACGCCCCGCTCTACCTGCGAGATCCACGCCACCGACCGATCCACCAGCCGGGCCAGCTCAGCCTGTGACAGACCGCGCCGCTTACGCTCTTGGGCGATACGCCGTCCGAGCGCCCGCTGATACTCCATGCTCACGACGTCGTGCCCTTCCCACTCAGCAGATCCAGCCAGTCGACCTCAACCGAGGCCAGCAGTTCTTCGCGAGCGGCCAGGAAATGCCTGGTGTGCTCGGTCTGCTCGTGGGCGTCGAAGGCGTCGCGGTCTCGGTACAGCTCGTAGAAGATCCGCTGGAGCGGCTGACCGTCCACCCGGTGCGAGGCGTACACGATCGTTTCCGGCTCGTGCCGGCGGATCGCCTCGATTGTCTCACCGACAAGGGTGTCGAACGCCGCCGCGCTGCCCTCGTCCTTGCAGGTGAATCGAACCATTAGTCCGAACATGTGCACCTTCCTGGGTCGCCGCCGGTGTCTGGGATCTCGGTTCTTTACTCGACCAGTACTTATTGTGCGGCGTACATCAAGTCGCTTGTACTTGAAGTATAGCACTAGTACTTTAAGTACTGATAGCGAATCGCAGTGCTTTGACCTGCATGAACTCAAGGAAACCGCGATGGCCTCAGCGCTCAACAGCCCCGCAGAAATCCACCGGTGGTGTCGCAGCTTCCCTGGCGCGAGGGCCCAGATCAGCGAGGCGCGCCAGTTCGTCGCCAGCTATCTCGGCGATCGCTGCGAAGCCGACACCGCGCAACTCGTCGTCTCCGAACTCGCCACCAACGCCATCCGCCACACCCGCAGCGGACTACCTGGCGGCCGATTCGGCATCACCCTCCACGCAGGCAGCACCCTGCTCATCCTCGCCGTCCACGACGAAGGCTGCCCCACCACCCCACACCTGCGCCAAGCCGACGACGAGGACCAGAGCGGCCGCGGCCTCTACCTCGTGGAGACACTGAGCACCCGCTGGGGCGTCCACGGAGACAACGCCGGCCGCACCGTCTGGGCACTCATCCCCCTCGCACCCGACGACCAAGCCGCATGAGCGACTGCCTGTCTCCCCACATCCCAGAACCGCAGGTGGACTGCAAGCGCCTGATCTGGCTCAAGGCACGAAACGAACCACGACGCAGGGCCCTCCTCTGGACCTGCCACTGCGATGACGTCTTCTACGAACTGTGCGCCACCGGCGGCCAAGCCTTCCTCTGGCGCACCGACCCAGCGACGGAGAAGGGCGTGGAGACCCACCGCATGAGCATGCGACAGGGACACGCCACGTGGCAGGCCCTACTCGAAGGACGCGTACAGTAGGCGCACCCGCAGCTCCGGCGCCATGCGCTCGAGCACGCATCAAGATCATTTGTCGCGGTCCTGTTCGTGGATGAGAACTTTCTCTACGGTTTCAAGGGCAGTCCGCCTGCGGCGGCCTGCCGCGCGTCGGGCGGTCGCTGGCCGCGCTGCGGCTCTCCGGCCGGTCGCGGCCAGCACCGCCCGCGCGGAGAGCCAGATGGGTAGCCGATGGCCTAGAGGGTCACGATAACGATGCTTATAAGCACTTTGCAGTTGGCGACCACTAGTGGCAGCATGTACTAGTTATTGGTCGCCATCGCCATGCATCGAATTGTATAGCGCCCACGAGGAAATGTGTTCTGATTTTCGCCGTATTAACCCGTCTCTGCCACATCTTTCAGCCGCACTGATAAATGAGGTCCTAATGTTTCCCGTAGTGGGAGGGAAAGCGATAGTAAGTAGAGAAGACGTCGTCGAGGGACTTACGCGTATTTTCCCTCGAAGTGCGATTGATGGGGAATATATACTGCTAAGCGAGCAGCTGAGGCTATCCGAGGACCAGGCGCATGATCGAATTCCTATATCTGAAGTGGATTCCCTGATAGAGTCACTATCTGGTTCCATGCTTGTAAGGGATGCTGGAGTTGCGTGGGCGGATCACGCAGAGTTTCTTATTACACCCTTGGGCGACGGCAGATTTGACCGAATCTTCTCGGGTAACAGTGTCGTCGGTTATGGCGAAAACGCGCTCTCTTATGCGGCGGGGCCGCCTTCGAGAGAACTAGTCATTCTACTCTGCGCCTTCTTCGCAAATGCGACGGAGCATAGGAGATCGCGCAGATTAATGTTTCTTAGAGATAGATTTAGGCGAGCATCTCGCTATGGTCCGGTAAGAGATGGCGAAAAAGTGACGTACACATCAGTGCTAGACGCCGCTGCGGATTTCATGCCGATGACGACGCTGAAGGTTGCAGCGCCGGGGAGCAGAAACGACTTCGAGGGGCTCGCCACATCCTTCCTATTTCATGCTGCGTACAATCTTGATTCAGCGGCGCGTTTGAGTGGAGGGTTCGACGAGGTTTTTCGCGATAGCCGCATCCAACGGGTTCGTAGAGTCGATCCCAGTGGTCTCGATGCCCCGAAGAGGGTATATGGATCAGATCTCGTGCAGCACTATCTCATGGGCGTATCGGCAGAGATACCTCTGCTCGAGTACTTGGCCTACTATCATATCGCCGAGCACTATTTCGAGAAAGTGTTCAATGACGATCTGGTAGAGCAGGTGCGCAATGAGATCACCGATCCCTCCTTCTCGGCCCGCCGCTCAACGGATATTCATAGAGTGATTAAGGCCATTAATAAGGTGCAGCGTCAAGTTAGGGAGGAAGGAGGTGTTAATGAGCAGCGTGCGCTGCAGCTAGTTCTGGAGCGGTTTGTAGATATAGATCGGCTCACTAGCGACCTTAATGCTTATGACAGTTCTTTGATCACTTACTACAAGACCAGTCATGCACCCTTTGCTGAATCGGGAAAAGCAGACCTCACCGCCAGCGATCATAGCGAGGTCAAGGGTGCCCTTGCCAAGAGGATATATAAGGTGCGAAACGCTCTTGTGCATGCTAAGGAGGGGGCGCTCCCTAAGTACGCCCCTTTCGTGCATGACATCGAGCTTGCGCGCGAGATCCCGCTAATGAGGTTCGCTGCCGAACAAATTATCATTGCACACGGCAAGGTGCTCTGATCGCTGACCCACACCCGTGTGGGAGGCAGTCCTAACGCACCTCTTCTGCCAAGAACAACTGTCTACGCCAAACTGGCCCCGTGGCGAAAAGTGAAGAGGAGCTGCCGCGCCGCTTCCGGTGCTCGGGCCTGGCGGCCCTGCGCTCCGGGTCGGCTTGCCACCGGATACGCGGGTTGCTGTGGTCTGCTGTACAGCAGGGAAGTACAGCAACGCCGCCTCACACGGCCTGATCGTCCCGTACGGCGTCACGCGGTTGAGCAGCAGCGCCGGCTCTCGACCACGGCCCTCCGCTTGACTCGTAATGAAGTGCTCAGTGGCGGCCGTGACGATCGCTGAGTTCGGTTCACCCATAGGTGGCCAGGGTGGTTGACTGCCGCGCCGCCCCGGTGCTCGGATTGAGGGTCTGCGCTCTGGGCCGGCTTGCCACCGGAACGTCCGGGTGGCTCGCCGTATCGGGGTATTAGATCGAGTCGTTGCTGTAGCAGAGGTACGGCGCTCCTATCGGGCGTGCTCGTCTTGGGATAGACCTGCTGGAGGTCCTCCGGTCCGATGAAGGAAGCAGGCCGGTGGAGGCGGCTTCCCAAGTTGGTAGCAGATTGCCAACCAAAGTGCGAGACTGGCCAAGAGAGCTGATAAGTACGGCTCGATTGGGTTCGCTTAGGACTGTACTTCGCTGCCAGTGCAATGGAGGCGTACGTGGACGTAGAACGACTCAAAACTTCCGGCGCACGGTCTATGGTCGTCGCACTGAATTGTTGGTACAGCAACTATGACGACATGGCCGTCATGAATGCCGGTATTGGGTGTGAGCATCTTCTCAAGGCATATCTAGTCAACTATCACCCATTGCTTATATCGGACGCACGAGATCTTTCTCTTCGGTTTCATGCAATTGGTCGAGAGGATGCTGCTCTAACGCCATTAAGTCAGGCTCGTACAATAAGTGCCGACCAATCATTCAAGCAGGCAGCTGCGCTTATGAATAATCGAATGCCAATCAGTGCGAGGGACTTCGAGCTTATTCTTGCGGCAAGAAACGGTGTGGCTCACTCGGCTTTCCATGATGAGTCTCGAACTGCAGAGACCCTTGACTTCGCTATCAAGGTCGCAGATGCCATTCGTATCGAACTTCAAGTAGAAGAAGGTGAATTCTGGGGCAGTTATGTATCCTGAGGGCCGATCTAGAAGCTCAGCGAGAGTCCTTGATGCATGTACGGGAACGTGTCGAGAGTGAAAAGTTTAGCCGACTGCAGATGTATATAGAAGCTTCTGAGAAGCGAAATATATCTCCTGCGCTCAGAGCCGAACAGCATGGAGACGGGCGACAGAAATCGTCTGTTGAGCATATGGTTGAGATGAAGCTCCGCTATGCTCGCAAAATCTATGAAGCGAGGTGGCGAAAAAGAAAGCCGTTATCCCTGAAGGATGTAGATATCTGCCGCAAAGGGGACCTTTGGGATGCGCAAGGATGGGAGCGCCTCTCTCCGGGGATAGCTTCATCTGGAGAATGCATAAAATGTCCGGCGTGTGGATACTCCAATGGTGAAATCTTTGGCCATGTCGAAACGAAGCCTTGCGATTGTGAACATCCGGGAAAATTCAGCTGTCCGCACTTGCGAGGTATGAAGATAGTGAGTCGTGCGACACAGTATCACTGCGAAGCCTGCAGTTTGGAGACGCAAAACGTAGATGAATTGCAAATCATGGGGATTGACGTACAGCCAAACGAAATATTGATGGCTCCGCTACCGCTAACGTTGGGTGAGAGCTATGGCGAGCGGGATCCCGGATGAAGTAGGAATCCTAGTAAATTGCGTAGGCAGCGCCATCCTTGCTGAACGCCTGGCATCAGTCGATGCTTGGCGATCGGTCGCCGGAAATCCCGTCATTGGGCTTGCCGCCGGATGAACGCCTGATCTTGCGGTGGTGGTGCTGTACGGCAGCAGAGGAAAGCAACGTCGCCGCATACGAGCATGCACCATCAGTCAGCGTCTGTCGGCGGACGAGGATGAAGGCTCCTCAACGTTAATACTGGTCCTTTTGCAAGTAGGCGCTCATGTGACACCAGTGCAAGGCGCGCAAGCCGATCAGGTGGCGCCAGCGGCGGGCCTGCTTGCGGGGGCCAGGGAGGAATATGGCTGTAGTGACAACGATGCCCCCGTCTGCCTCCCTATGAAGGGTATCCTCACGTCAGCCGTCATTGAGGGGAGCCACTTCTTCTCGCAGACGCTCGATGTATCCGGATAAGTTCGAGGTGATCTTACCTAGCACGAGTGGAGTATACGCGGCGATGTCCCGCAATGTGGAGCTGGTCTCCAGTGGCCGACCAGGAAGCTTGCCTCCGTGATACTGGTAGAGGTAATTAATAACCTCATGCTTATGGTCGTAGGCCTGGAACGGATCTACGTCTGCGTAGTCGTGTACGTCGGTCAGATGCACGAACTTGTTTCCGAATCCATACACGGCGGAGATCCAGTTGTTGTCACCGATAGCGACGTCGATCATGCGTCGATCAGTGATACGGCCTCGCTCATCCTTAAATCCGTTGCCGGTTACACACGATGCCAAGATACGGTCCCGCACATCCGGGTTGTGCAGTAGGTATCTGACGCGGATCATAGAGTCGAGTTCCATGCGCAGCACGCTGCCGGCAATCGCCCACTAGCCCCGTTCCAGGGCGACATCCATGGCTTGATGATGTTCCTGCGAACGTGCCTTGACCGTCCTGCGGAAGGTGTTGAAGTCCTCGGCTGCCGTCACAAGGGAATGCTACGGGCAAAAGCCGACGTCCCGCGCCCGTCGTAGGGCCCCGAGGGAAATGCGATCAGCCACTGCTTCTGCGGCGCGGAAGGGCAGTGGGTGCCAGGCGGGAGAACGAAGGGCGGTGATAGAGAGGTTCTATGGAGAACTGGGCCACCTGCGCCTGATGGAAACCTAAAGCCAGCCAGACGTGACCCAGTCGATGAGGCGCGGTGTTCCGTCGCTGTTCCGTGGGAGCGCCGAAAGTAGCGAGAAGCGATGCGAGACGGTCATAGGCTCAGTCCCTGCTCAGCGGCGTGATCGGGTTGTTTCCCCAGATGGACGTAGCCAGTGTCGGAGATCACCCAGATCTACGAGGGCACCAACCAGATCCAGCGCATGGTCATGGCTCGGCAGTTGCTCAAGTAGGCGTTGACATGCTGAAACTCGGCTCTCCTGGGGATGGGCCGGGTCCGCTGAAACGCTGGCTGATCTTCGGGGTCCGCCTGTTCCGTGATCTTGAGCTTCTTTGTTCGTCAGGACTACTGCCTTGCTAACGCAGCGTTCTTGGAGGGCTCTGGGGCAGCCCCGGTGTTCGTCCGTGCCGAGGCCAGCAGAGTGGGCCGAATCAGTACGTGTACGGCTAGCCAGAGCAGAGTGTCGAGTTCTGGCTATTCGAACCCCAGGACGGATCGCCTACGACGCTTGCGGCCGAGGGGATGTCGCATGCCGATCGACGGTCGGGTTCATGGTCAAGCGACCCGTACAGAGTGAGGGCCGACGCTGATCGTCACGTCGACGTGGCCACCGAGAGCAGCTGCGTAGGTGCGGATGGTCTCGAGCTCCATCGAGTCCAGATCACCGTTCTCGATCTGAGAGACGCGTGCGTGTGAGATCCCAAGAGCAGCCGCCACCTCGGATTGCGTCTTGCCGACAGACTTGCGCAGTTCCTTCAGATGGTGGCCGGCGATGTAGGCATCCAGTTGCGCGTCGGCGACAGCCTGCCGCTGCGGGTCGGCCAGTTCGGGGTACAACCGGTGCGCTTCCGCCTTGACCTCACGCCAGTTGCGTCCTGGGCTCATCGCTTGTCCTCCCTCTTCGTCTCAGCCAACTCCGGCGAAGACCCGGTCACCGGCGGACCTCCCGGGGCGCGATCACGGTGGCCAGGCCGTCGAGCAGGCGTTCGAGGCCGAAGGTGAACAGTGATTCCAGGTCAAGCTCCGCCCCCGGCTCCGTGACCTGGGCGATCAGCGGCCCGTCCACGGACAGCTTGGCCTTGCCCCACTGCTTGCTGGTCATCCCCGTGTCCAGCTCGGCGACGGCCTCGCTCTCGATGTTGATCGCCGTCCCGCGCACATAGTTGACCACCGTGGCGTAGATGTGCAGCCGGGTGTCCGGGTCCAGGTCGAGGCCATCGAGAGCGCGCAGGGTCCACAGCCCGTACGCCATCTGCCCCGGCAGCGTCACCGGCCGGGTGATGGACACCAGCCGCGGCAACCAGGGATGACGCTGGTAGGCCGCCCACTGCAGCCGCGCGGCCACCCGCAGGCGGGAACGCCATCCCGGCGGCGGCTCCGGATACTCGATCTCGGCGAAGGCGGCATCGGCGATCAGCTGGGTGAGCTCGGCCTTGGCCTCGAGGTGCCGGTAGAGGGCCATGGTGGCGACCCCGAGCTTGGCCGCTACCGCCCGCATGGACAACGCGGCCAAGCCGTCGGCGTCGGCGATCTCCATGGCCACGCGGACGACGCGGTCACGTTCGAGACCTCCGGCCGAACGCGAGGGCAGTCTCCGGGCGGCGACCACGGCGCCGACCCGGGACTTGGACTCGATGGCGCCCGCCTGCTTGAGCACGGCCAGCGCCTTGCTGGCCGTCGCCATGGCGACGCCCCACTCGCGCATGATCACTCTGGTGGTGGGGACGGGATCGCCAGGCCGCAGCTCACCGTCGGCGATGCGCCGTTCAAGGTCGGCGACGATCCGGAGGTACGGCGGTTGCGGATCGTTCACAACGGCCATGCTGCCACGCCTCAGCGGTCAGGCAGCCAGTTGCCGTGCAGGCCGAGCGGCACTCTGACCGGGAGGTGGACGCGCGCGACGGGCTCACCGGTGAAGTCCTGGGCCGAGAGGATCACCAGGTCGCTCGCGTTCCGGAGGGGATTGTGCACGTACGTGAGCAGATACCCCTCGTCCTCCCCTTCCCCCGCGACGGCGAACACCGCCTCCCCGACCGCCTCATCCTTGCCGAACCCGTGCACCTCGGTCGTCCCTCGTTCCAGGTCATGCTTGACCAGGGCGTTGGTGAAGGCGTCGTCCGGCGGCATGCCCTCGGGCGCGAACGGGATCCCGTACAGGGCGGTCGCGGCGGAATAGCCATATCGGTACGGGCGGGTGGTGCGCGCCTCGTTCAGCCGGGGGAAGTCCTGCGGCCGGTCGTCGACGCGCCGCTGGTGGATCTTGTCCGGCGCGATCGTCCAGCGGTCCAGTGTGGGCCGGATCGCCCCGGGGTCGGCGGGATCGAACGGGCCCTCGGCCGTGACCAGGTCGACCACGATCGAGTCACCGTCGTCGTAGGCGTTGAGCGTGTGGCTGACGTGGATCGGGTCGATGTCCAGCCAGCGTACGTCGCCGCCCGTCCGCGGCATGACGCCCACCCGCGTCGGGTGCTCCGGCAGCCACCGGCAGTCGAACCCGTCGAAGCCCAGCGGCGTGTCCCACAACACCACGTGGTTCTCGGTGAGCGCGAAGTCGTGCATGAACGGTGTCCGCGTCATGGGGATGCCGGTGGTCTGGATGACGGTCCCCCCGGCGTCGGTCACGATGTACTGAACGAAGTCGCGGCCCACCATGTACGACAGCGAATGCAGCTCGCCGGTGAGCGGGTCGTGCTTGGAGTGCGCCCCCGCCGTGAACCCCTCCGCGGTCCCTCCCAGCTCGCACACGCCCACGGTATTCAGCTCCTCGTCCACTTCGGCGGGCGGCAGACCGCCTTCCGCCAGGGCGAAGGTGCGCTGGGCGTGCTCGATAACGTGCACCATGGGCGCGAAACCCGCTGTTCGCACGAAACGGTTGCGGTACCACTCGGCCCGGCCGTCACGCAGCCGCACCCCATGCACCATGCCCTGGCCCATGCCCCAGATGTGCACAACGGGGTCTTCAACGCCCAGCGGGTTGGGTCCGTTACGCAGGTAGCGGCCGTTGAGTTCGGCCGGGATCCGCCCGGTGACAGGCAGGTCGTAGGCGGTGACTTCTTCAGCGACGGGCGCGAAATGCCCTTCCAGATACTTCATGTGGACACCGTACGCAGGAGAAGGACTGATCCCACGACAGCAGCCGAAAATGCCATCCTGTGCACTAGTGCAACATCACGAGCCCACTCGAAAAGGGCGCTCGCGGCATCGCGGTTACGAAGAGGGGGCGGAATGACTCCGATGTCCCGAAGCGGTGTCCGCGGTGACCCCTTGGGAATGGTGTGGTCTTTGGCTGTCGCGACCGGGTTGCCGCAGGCCGGCGATCACGCCCGCCGTGACGAGCAGGGCGCCGATGACGTCGGCGGGGCCTGCATGGCCGAGGCCGAGCGCGACGGTGGTGAGCAGGGCGCCGACCGGGACGAGGCCGGCGAACAGGCCCGCGCGGTCGGCGCCGAGGCGGCGCAGTGCGTCGTACCACAGGAAGAAGGCGGCCGCGGTGACGATCGCGCCGAGGTAGCCGAAGGCAGCCGCTTGGCTGAGGGTGGGCAGCCGCAGGGAGGCGGTGCCGTCCAGGGCGAGGCCCGTGGCCAGCAGCATGGGTACGGCCAGAGCGGCGGGATAGGCGGCGACCCTCAGGGGCCCGAGTTTTGGCAACAAGGGGATGGCGAGCAGGGAGAAGGCCACCTCGCAGGCGAGCGCTCCCAGGGACAGCAGCAGGCCCTGCAGGCTACCCGAGCCGAGGCCGGCGGCGACGGCTGCGCCGAGTGCGACCACGATCGCGGCGCCGACGGTGCGGGGGGCAGGGCGGCGGCGTTCCAGTAAGGGCCCGACGAGGGCCAGGATGAGGGGGACGGCGCCGACCACGGTGGCGATCATGGCGGGGCCGGCATGCCGGGTGGCTTCGACGAGGAAGAGGTTGAACCCGGCCAGGCCGGTGGCGGCCAGTGCGATCAGGAGCAGGATGTCCCGTGCGGTCAGGCGGACGCGGGGCAGGCGCTGGTAGCCGACGACGGCGAGCAGGATCGCCGCGGCAAGCGCATACCGCAGGGCCTGTCCCGTGAAGATCGGGTAGTCGGCGATGGTGGCGGAGACCGCGGTCGAGGTGCCGACAAGCAGCATCGCCGAGGCCGCGCCGACGGTGGCGGAGGATGTCATGCGGCGTGCTCCCGCACCGTCGAGGTGGCGGACGAGGGGCCTAGGACCTTGCGGGTGACGCGTTCGGCGATGGCGGCGACCAGGGTGCGGGGGCGGCGGGGCGTCAGGTGTGCGGCCAGGGCGTTGCCGAGTCCGGGGGCGACGTAGCCGCGGTCGCGCTCCAGCGCGCGCAAGGCAGCGCGGACGACGGGCTCCGGGGTGGTCATGGAGCCGGTGACGGCCGCCCGGCGGGTGCCGATGGTGTCGAAGAAGGCGGTCTCGACCGGGCCGGGGCACAAGGTGAGCACGCGGATGCCGCGCCGGCGATACTCCTGACGCAGGGCGAGGCCGAAGTTCAGCACGAATGCCTTGGCCGCGCCGTAGACGGCGAAGTACGGGGAAGGCTGGAAGGCGGCGTTGGAGGCGACGTTGACCACCGAGCCGCGGCCGCGCTCCAGCATGGCGGGCAGCAGCTCATGGGTGAGGTCGACGAGCGCGACGACATTGACCATCAGCTGGTCGTGGTCGCGGGCTGTGGGTATCTCCTCGAAGTGGCCGCACGTACCGAAGCCGGCGTTGTTGACCAGCAGATCGACGCTCAGAGCGCGGGCGGCCAGCTCGTCGGCGACGCGGCGGGCCGCGTCCGGCTCGGCGAGGTCCTGGACCAGCACATGGGCACGGACGCCATGCTCGGCGATCAGGCGCTGGGCGAGGGCGGTAAGCCGGTCGCGGGAGCGGGCCACCAGGATCACGTCGTGCCCCTGGGCGGCGAGCTGCGCGGCGAACTCCGCGCCGAGGCCTGACGACGCTCCGGTGATGAGGGCGGTGCTGTGCACGGGTTCTCCTTCAGTCGAGAGCAACTGGAAGGAGAACGTATCAGTTATCTGCTGATATGCAACAGCCTTGATGCAGATTAGATTCAGATCGCATCGAGGGTGTAGTGTTTTTCTGGATAGATGGTCTAACGGGAGACGTGATGGGTGAGACGGCAGCACGACCGTTGCGGGCGGACGCGGAGCGCAGCGTGCGCGCGATCCTGGAGGCGGCCGAGCAGGTGCTCGCGGAAGATCCCGGCGCATCCATGGAGCAGATCGCCGCAGCCGCGGGAGTAGCCCGCACGACGATCCACCGGCGCTTCGCCAATCGACAGGCGCTGATCGAGGCGCTGGCCTCCTCCGCAGCCCGCCAACTCGCCCAAGCGGTGGACGACGGCAGGCCGGACACCGCGCCGCCGCTGGTGGCGATGCACCGGATCACGGCCAACGTGCTCCAGGTCAAGGGCGCCTGGGCGTTCGCCTTGGAGCTGCCGGCAGAGCCGGGCAGCGAGGCCGCCGTCCTGCAGCAGGACATTGCCGGCCGTTGCACCGCGGTGCTGCAGCGGGCCCAGGCCGACAAGCTCATCGACGAAGCAGCCGACCTCGACTGGGTGCGCCGGGTCTACTACGCGCTCATCGGGGAGTCCCTGCACGGCAACACGGACGGCACCGACCCGGACACCCTCGCCGCCCGCATCATCGACTCCCTGCTGCACGGCGCCGGCCCGCGCGCCTGAGCCGGGAGCTCTGCAACACATCGACTGTCCGGAATCACCGCGACGCCTCAGGCCGGTTCTATCTACGCGTAAATGGGACAGCGTAGGCAGGCGGTTGGCCGTTCATCAGCTCGGTCAGGTCCTCATCAGAGAGGGCAAGCTCGAAGGCGTTGCCCGCTTGTCGCGGATTCCAGCCATGACCGAGCGCCATGCTTATGGTCGCCGTCACGAGGGCCGGCCGTATGGCCATCGCCCGTTCTCCTAACCACGCGTCCGGCCGTGAACAGGGAAGCGACACCAGAAGGACACGACCCGACGCGCCGACCAGTTCCACCGCGAACGTCATCGGGCGCCAGCTGTTCCCCTGGCAATACGTGGGCTTACGACGGACGCGCCAGCGGAATACGGTGCCATCGACGGTGATGAGCCGCGAACCCTTCTTCGGGATCGCCATGAGCAACCTCCTGCCCTGTTCCCGTCACTGTTCCGTGGGACGGCCAAGAAGCAGCGAGAAACGACGAGAGCCAGTCGAAACAGTAACCCTTGTCCATGGTCCTGATCGACAGGTTTCCGCAGGTGGCTGCCCAGGGGCACCGGAGATCACCTAGGTCTACGAGGGCACCAACCAGATCCCGCGTATGGTCATGGCCCGCCAGCTGTTGAAGTGCGGAAACCCGGCACTTTCTGTGAGGTGGGCCGGGTTCGCCGAAACGCCGGCTGATCTTCGGTATGCGCCTGCTCGTCACTGCTCCGTGATCTTTACAGGGCGGCCCAGGGGTGTCAGCATCACGCGGCATGAATGTCGATGACTTCTGGGGCCTGATCGAGCGTTCTGGGCGCGAGACCGACACGAGGAGAACGCGTGTCTCGTGGTTGGTGGACGAACTCTCTCGCCGTCCGGTCGAAGAGATCATCGACTATTACATCTGGTGGACGACCACTCAGAATCGCGGCTGCACCATCGATCTGTACGCGGCGTACTGGTTCGTGTTCCGCATGGGCTCGCTGGATGGCTTCGAGTACTTCGTGAACTGGCTCGTCAGCCTGGGACGTGAGACGTTCGAGGCTGTCACTGACTGCCCTGATCGGCTGATCGAGCTGCCTCAGGTCTTCCACCTGCTGGAACTGGAGGAGACGTATGCCAACTCCGCCAAGCGCCGGCCACAGGATCCGGAGCAGATGAGGGAGGAGCGACCTGAGTTCGATCCACTGGGTCACGTGGCCTACCACGCCTACGAGAAGGTGACCGGGCAGGATCCGGACGGGCTCGCCGAAGCCGCGAATGCTCGCGGCGTTTCACGCGGTTTCCCACTGATTCCGGTGCTCGGCAGCGTTCCCCATGGAGAACAGTGGGATTTCGACGATGACCAAGAATTGGCTCACAGGCTTCCGCGGATAGCCCGCTACCGGGATCGGTGAAGATCCCGGAAATGTGACACCACTACGCCGATGCAACGGCCGCATGCGGCCGACAGAAACGCTGGGCTGGGCTTCAGCCACCCGTTGCCCGTCTGGTGGTTGCACGGCAGGATCCTGTCCCGAGCGGTCTTCGCTCCGCTCGGGCGTTCTTCCTGCGGCGTGCCTTCGGCCCGCACAAAGGTCTTCGCATGGGGGCAGTTCGCGCACAGGACCTCAGGCGCTTTCCTTGAGGCGCCTGCTGTGCAGCCCCCGCGCCTACGGAACCACGGGTCGTCGGAGCCCCCCTATGCGGCCTCCGTGTCATAAGCCGGCTCGACTGGGATGGTGGCGACCTCGACCGCCACGCCGTACTGCCGCATGAGTGTGTCGGCGAGGTTCACGAGCGCCACCTGCGCGAACGGGTAGAGCGAGTCGGAGGTCAGTTCTTTGCCCTTGAGGAGGATCGCCAGCGTGACCTTCTTCGGTCTGAAGTCCTCCGGCACCGTGAGCCGGCCGCCGCTGAGCTCCGAGACCTTGGCGTTGAACTTGGCCCGCGCCGCCGGCTCCTCGTACAGGGCCTGGGTGGAGATGAGTGCCTGGTTGAACTGATGTCCCAGCGGTTCGGAGCTGGCGGCCGCCTTGACGTGGACCAGAGTGTGCTGGTCGGTGATCCCATCACAGGCCTCCAGGCCCCTGCCTCTGCGGTGCTGGGGCGTCTGGAAGAGGTGCCGGTCGAGGCAGACGTACGTGGCCGGGCCGAAGTGGCGCTGCATCCGCTTGTTGTAGTCCTCCTCAGTCTCTTTCGGATGCCACGGCAACATGGCGAGCTCTGGCTGCTCCACGATCAGCTCGCGCAATCGGCGCGTGATCGAATCCAGATAGACAGTGCCGCATTCGTACCACTCACCGTCACTGAGCTGGTAGATACGCGGCCCGATCGACACTGTGGCCTCGATCCAACGGATCGCCGAGGTGCGGCCGATCGACTGCGTGCCTTCGCCGTCGGAGCACATCTCGATGCGACCCTCCCGAAGTGCGGCGACGGGGGTACGACGGTACTGGACCTTGCAGCGCCACCGCAGGTCAGCCAGGTCAAGCTCCTCCCTGACAACGGCCGCGCTGCCGACTTTGATGAGGTAGGAGCGACAGTCATGGCGACGCTCGCCGAGATCCGCCGGGATGACAAGTTGTAGCCGGATGTCGCCGTTCTCTCGTAGTCCTTCGTCCAGCAGTGCGTCCAGTCGCTCGCACAGCTCCTCGTCGGCCACTGGTTGGATGGCCTCAAGCAGCTCGAACTCGGGACGCACCTGGCGGTCGCGGATCTCGTTGAGGCGCCGCAGCAGTGCCAGGAACCTCCCCTGCTCCAGCGGGATCGGAAGTCGAAGCCCGTCTCCGCCTTCGACGGAAATCGACTCACGGTGGTTGAGGCCCAGATCAGAGGCCTTGATCAGGCCGCCGAGCCTCTTAACCAGCTCGGTGTAGCCGCGCACACCGACGACGCCGATAGGAATGCCCCCCGGGGCTATCGTCGAGTCCTGGCGGGAGAGGCCGCCGATCGTCCGGCGGACGACATCTTGGACCTGGCCCGGGTCGACGGTGCGTAGCGCGCAGCGAAGGCCGAAGCCGCGCTCCTTGATACCGGAGATGGATAGATAGCCCTGGCCGAAGCCAAGTGCGTAGACGTGACCGTCGACGGCGATGACGAGTACTGCCTCCGCTTCCTGCTTGAGAAGGGCAAGGGGCAGACCCGTGAGCCTGGACAGTCTCGGACACCAGTCAGGCTCCGTAGTGGGCCGCTGGCTGTAGTAGAGAAGCGCCGGCGCGCCGGCAATCTCCAACGCGTCGAAATCGACGCCCGGCCCGGTCAGACGACTGGAAGTAGTGGCGTCGAACATGCCCTCCATGGTCGGCCTGACGCCGCTGAGCCGGTAGACGGTGGCCCTCAATATGGTGGACGACATGGCGTTCCTCCAGGGGGAGCAGAGGCGGCTAAACCGCCTCCGGTATTTGCGTACATCCACTACGACTGAAAGCGCCGTCATTTTGTTCGCCACTTTTTTGAAGTCAGCTTAAGGGTGATATCATCCGAATTTATAGGACTTCATCCGCTAAGGCTATTGGCGGCGGTGTCGTGCTATTGACTTAGTGCACATTGCCGCAACTGATATCGATGCCAAGCCTCTTGCGGCGTGACAGAGGTCCACGCGTGACCAATTCGAACCGCGGTAGCGAGTGCCTGTGGAAGGTGCGGCAGAGCCTGGCTCATCCCGGCTCTGTGGAAACGCTGAGGAAACAGATTTCTGTCTAGAACTGGGGCTTCACATCGGAGCTTTGGCTTTGCAGGAGGAGTGCTTCATGGTTTCGCGTCGATCTGCAGGCGCGCGCGCCGTCTCGGCGGCATGCGCGGCATTGGCTCTCAGCGTGTCCGCGCCCGCCATCGCCACGACTGACAACACCTCCGTCAAGGTCGGGGACGTGCAGAAGGCGATGGAGGCCTTGGTGAAGACAGGCCACGTGGTGGGCGCCATCGGCGAGGTGTACGTGAACGGCAAGCGAGCCGGGAAGGGATCGGCCGGATCCCGGCTGCTCGACGGCGCGGGCGGCGCGATCCCCTCCACCGCCCGCTACCGGATCGGCTCACAGACCAAGAACATGACCGCCACCGCGGCCCTGCAACTCGTGCGGAGCGGCAAGCTGAAGCTGGACGACAAGCTCGGCAAGGTGCTCCCTGAGGTGGCGGAGCAGGATCTGGTCGAACGGGCCGACGAGATCACGGTAGGCAACCTGATCCAGCTCACCTCGGGCATCCCCGACTTCCTCACGCCCGGCATCCAGGCGCTCGACCCGACGATCACGTATCGCCCCGTCGATCTGCTGGCCGCCTCCCGCAAGCAGCAACGGCCGTCGGAGATCGGGACCTTCAACTACTCCAACACCAACTACATCCTGCTCGGCATGATCATCGAGAAGGTGACCGGGCATTCGCTGGCGGCCGAGCTCAAGCGGCGGATCTTCACCCCGCTGGGCATGCGGGACACCTACCTGCCGGTCAAGGCCGCCGAGGGGATCAAGGGCCCGCATGGGCACGGCTACCTGCTGGATGAGACGGGCGCGCTGATCGATGTCGACAAGCTCAACGCCACTACCCTGCTGGGCGCCGGCGGCGTGATCTCCACCGCGCGCGATGTCAGCGCCTTCCAGCGCGCGTTCGTTCAGGGCAAGCTGCTGCCGGACTCCCTGCGCAAAGTGATCACCGACCCGGTGCCCGGCGCGCCGTCGCCGCCGCAGGGCGGGCCGTGCGCGGGCAACCCCAGCTTCCAGCCACGCGGCGGCAGCGCCCCCGGCTTCGTCGCCACGACCTACACCTCGCAGGACGGGAAGCTGCAGTTCGCGGTTTCCGTGACGGTGGCCATGGACGATGCCGAGCGCGGCGCTGTGGCGCGGCGACTCGACCACGCCCTCATCTCGCTGTTCTGCCCGGCATCTGCCTCATAGCACCAGCGTGTAAGCCTGGGCGCCGCGACGCCGGCTCCGCGCCGACCGGCGCGGAGCCGGCGGCGTGCTGATCGCCGATGCGACCGGCTCCGTCAAGAAGAGCACCGGTTCGGCAGGGTGCAGCGTCAATACAGTGGTGCCCGGGCCGGATCGAGAACTGCCAGATCGGCGTGTTCCTCGCCTACGCCACCACGCGCGGCCGAGCACTGCTGGACCGGCGGCTCGCGGTACTGGTGGCGCTCGTTCGGGCGGTCAGGGGGGGAACCGCTCCGGGCGGAAGTCCGCAAGCAGCTCATCTCTCTCCCCGCCGAGAATCTCCGAAGCAAGCAGCCGGCCGAGTACCGGCCCGAGCGTGATGCCGCTGTGGGAAACGGCCTCGTAGTAGCCCGGCACAGACGGCACCGCTCCCACCGAGGGGAATCCGTCGGCTGGGATGGGCCGGTCGGCTACCCGTGTCTGCACGATGCGGGAGTTCCCGAGCTCGGGAACGACGTGCCGCGCCGATTCGTGGAGCAGCCGTCCGAGTGCCGCTGGATCTTCGCCGGTGTCGATGAGCGCGTCGATCTCGAGGCTGTGGAGGACCACCGAAGCGTCTCCGTCAGGACGGATCGCGATGCGAGGCGTGTGCATGACCCGGTGAAACGGGACCGGAGCACAGCCGATCCGGGTGACGGCCCCGGGTTCCCGGCGCATCGGCAAGTGCCGTGCGATGAGCCTGGCGATGTGGGAGGCGCTGGGGCCCGCGGCGTTCACGACGACGTCGACGTCGAGACGGCTCCCATCGGATAGAGCGACTGTCCGGACGCTCCCGTCGGCGCCGGTGCCGATGTCACAGACCGCGGCGCCGAACCGGTGCTCGGCGCCGGACGCCACGGCCTGGCCGACCAGGCGGCCGACGAGATGACGTCCGTGCACCCAGGCTTCGTCGGGGTAGAACACGACCGGAACCTCGCCGGGCATCGTGAGACCAGGTTCGAGGCGGCGGCGCACCTCGGCCCCCGTGTACATCTCGACCCGGTAGTCCCAGCCAGCCAGCAGCCCGGCTGTTTCCAGGAGCTGCGCCTCCGCTGCGGGGTCGGCTGCCCAGCGCAGGTGGCCGCTGGGATACCACCAGGAGTCTGGCCCGATGGTCTTGGCAAGCTCGCGGTACGCCGCCATGCCCGCGACGTTCAGGTCGAAGTAGGACCTGCGCGCGGTCTTGTTGCTGGCATTGACCCACGAGAAAGACCAGTTGGTGACGCCTTCGCCCGGCTGGCCTGCGTCGATGAAGACCACCTTGGCGCCGTGCCGGGACAGGTTCCAGCCCACGCCGGCTCCGAGGATGCCCACTCCGATGACAGCGACACGTTCAGACCGCTGCACGGACCCGATCATCACGAACGCCTCCTTCCCGGATCACGGGCGTCGCCCGTTCCTCATATGCAAACACGAGGAACGGGTGAGCACGATGAACGGGACAGACAGAGCCTCCGGAATCGGGTGCCGAGGCGGGCGGGCGCGGTGGCTGCGGTGGTGGGCGGTGGCGGCGATGTTGGTCCAGCCGATCAAATGGGCCAGGCGTGTCTGCCCGACGGCTACGGGCACGGTGAGAAATCATAACGATACTGAGCGTAGTGAGCGGGCTACTGGCAGAACTTAACACCCCAAGAACCGTAGTCACTACCGAATTTGGGTGCATCGAGGGAGGTCTTCGATGCCGCCGCCTTCCGGGATCATGCCCCAGAGGAAGGGGATCAGATACTGAGGCGGTTCGCCCAGGAGCACGGTCAGTTCGTTCTCGGTGACGGTGAGGGTGAATGCCGGGCCCGGTTGCCGCGAGTTCCATCCTTGTTCGGCGGCGCGTCGGATGCATGCGCTGACGAGGATGGGACGGACCGCGATCGTCCGCTCTCCTGCCCAGTTGTCCGGCCGGGCGCAGGGGAGGGACACCACAAGAACGCCTCCCGGCTCCCCGGCTCGCTCGGCGGCGAAGGTGAAGGGGATCCAGCTCTTGCCCTTGGTGTAAGTGGGCCTGTGGCTGACGCACCAGTGGTAGACGGTGCCGTCGACGGTGATGCGCCGCGAGCCCTTCTTCGGCATTGCCACGGGCCGCCTCCACATTCTCCTCTTGGTCCGTCGCTGACGACCGCAAGAGTATGTGCTGCTCATCAACATGATCGAGCCGTTTTCTCAGGCGATCACGCATGCTCGCCAGCACCAGAGCGATGCCCACATGGCCAGCGGCCACCGCCAGCGCAGCGGAAGGGGCTCACGCCGCCCCTCGCGGGTTTGGGCACGATCACGGCGGGAGCCAGCGGCATCAGGATCGCCAGGGCGCATAAGGCAGGTCCAGCAGTGCCAGGGTCGGCCACCAGTTCCAGATGTTGACGTGCAGGGACTCGCCGTCGGGGGTCTCCAGCCGTCTCGCGCGCAACCCGGCGGTTCGCCGCGCTCAGGGCCCTGGGTTATGCAGAACCATACTTCCGAGAAGTATGGTTCTGTATAACGCGCACTGGAGGACCTTGATGGAGAAGCCCGAGCGGGTCTACGACCGCCTGCGGGAGTGGGAAGGGCTGGCGCGCTTCGTGGCTCCGGAGCGTCGCCCGCCTTCGGGTACGGGTGCCAGGCTCGGAGTCGTCAGTGGGCGGCGCCGGCAGGGCAAGAGTTTCCTGCTGCAAGCGTTGGCGGAGGCGGCCGGCGGGATGTATTTCGGGGCCATCGAAGCGACGGAGGCCGAATCCCTGCGGCTCTTCGCCGACGCGCTCACCCGCTTCACCCGTGAGCCCGTGGAGATCCCTTTCCGGGATTGGAACGACGCGATCACGTACATGTTCCGGGCCTTTCGCGCCCGGCCGGTGCCCCTGGTCATCGATGAGTTCCCGTTCCTCATCAGAGCATCGCCCGCGCTGCCGTCGATCATCCAGCGTGAGCTCGGGCCGGGAGGCAGCGGGAGAGAGAGTGACGCACGCCTGATCCTCTGCGGATCGGCCATGTCGGTGATGGGCGGGTTGTTGTCGGGGCAGGCGCCGCTCCGTGGGCGTGCCGGGCTGGAGCTGGTGATCCGCCCCTTCCGCTACCGGCAGGCGGCGCGGTTCTGGGGGATCGAGGATCCGCGGTTGGCCGTGTTGGTGCACGCGGTGGTGGGGGGCACACCTGCCTACCGGTACGAGTTCACCCAGGGGGATGTGCCGGAGAACCTCGCCGATTTCGATTCCTGGGTCGTCAGGA
Organism: Nonomuraea sp. NPDC002799; assembly: GCF_053592075.1. Lineage (NCBI taxonomy): Bacteria > Bacillati > Actinomycetota > Actinomycetes > Streptosporangiales > Streptosporangiaceae > Nonomuraea > Nonomuraea sp. NPDC002799. The sequence goes on along the minus strand of NZ_JBSFVA010000001.1, from coordinate 494,803 downwards.
CCGTGCTGAATCCGCAGACCCCGCTGTTCCGCGAGGCGCGCTATCTGCTGGCGGAGGAGCCGGATATCCGGGATCCGGCGCTCTATCACTCGGTGCTGGCCGCCATCGCGAGCGGGAACTCGACCAACGGCGGGATCGCGGGCTACGTGGGCCGCAAGTCCGATCAGATCACCCACCCGCTCAACGTCCTGGAGGACTGTGCGCTCATCACCCGGGAGCCCGATCTGTTCAGGTCCGGGCGCGCCCGCTACCGGATCGTGGAGCCGTTGATCGCCTTCTACGAGGCGATCATGCGGCGGCGCTGGCCGGAGCTGGAGATCCACCGGGCGGAGACCGTGTGGCAAGCGGCCAGGCAGACGTTCCTGGCGCAGGTGATGGGTCCGCACTTCGAGGCGTTGTGCCGGGACTTCGCCCTGGATGCCGAGGATGCGATTTTCGGGGAGTTCGCGGCGGAGGTCGGGTCCGGCGTGGTGGCTGATCCGGCCAACAGGACGCAGATCGAGGTCGACGTGGTGGCGCTGGCCCCGCAGGAGCCCGGACGGCCGCGGCGGATCCTGTCGCTCGGTGAGGCCAAGTGGGGTGAGGTCATGGGGCGCCATCATCTCGAACGGCTCGCCAGGGCGCGTGACCTGCTGGAGCGCAAGGGTTACGACACCCGTGACACCGTGCTGGCCTGCTTCGGGGCGGCGGGTTTCGGTGCGGAGTTGCGGGCGGTGGCCGCGGGGGATGGGCGGGTGCTGCTGGTCGGGCTCGATGAGCTGTACGCCGGTCGCCGATGAATGTCCCGAATGAGGGGTTTGTGGGCTATTCACTGTCAGTTTAGGTAAATGTCAGACAGCGGCATTCGGTCGGTATACGGTCAGGTTTCGGTCTGTTCCGTAACCGAAGACGGGTACTGCACATGCGTAAGGTTCTGACACTCGCCCTGGCCGCCACCACGACTTTCGGCCTGCTCTCAGCCCCCGCGACCGCCTCTCCTGCCGATCGCCCCCAGTCGTTCCCGACCGAAATCAACGGCGGAGCCTGGTCCGAAGGGCATGTGCAAGGCATCGCCCTAGACCAGCGCAAGGGGTACATGTACTTCTCCTTCACCAACGTCCTCGTCAAGACGGACCTCAAGGGGAACCCGGTCGGCTCGGTCACGGGCTTCACCGGTCACCTCGGTGACATGGACTTCAACGCCAAGGACGGCCGCGTGTACGGCTCCCTGGAGTACAAGGAGCAGGAGTCCTTCTACATCGCCATCTTCGACGTCGACCGCATCACCAGCATGAACATGGACGCCCAGACCACCGACGTGGTCAAGACGGTCTACCTCAAGGACGTCGTGGCCGACTATGTCGCGGACATGAACGGTGACGGCAAGTTCGACGGCAACATCGCCGACACCGCCGACCACCGCTACGGCTGCAGCGGCATCGACGGGGTGTCGTTCGGGCCGGAGTTCGGCAAGAAGCACGGCAAGGACAAGCTGACCGTGGCGTACGGCATCTACTCGAACGTCACCCGCCAGGACAACGACTACCAGGTCCTGCTCCAGTACGACATCCAGCAGTGGAAGAAGTACGAGCAGCCGCTCACCGAGGACGCCCCGCACACCAGCGGCCCCGACCAGGCGGACGGCAAGTACTTCGCCTACACCGGCAACACCACGTACGGCGTGCAGAACCTCCAGTACGACGACCACACCGGCAACTGGATGCTGGCCGTCTACAAGGGCAAGAAGCCGCAGTTCCCCAACTACTCCTTCTTCATGGTGGACGGCGCCGCGCAGCCCAGGAACGGCGACCTCGTGGGCCAGCCCCAGCCCGAGCAGGGCCGGCTGCTCACCCTGGCGCCCGGCGGCCTGCAGCATGACGCGTCGGGCGTCCGGGGCTGGGAGTTCACCGGCGAGTACGGGCTGATCTCACTCGGCGGCGGCCGCTACTACGTCTCCAAGGCGGGCACGGTCACGGAGAACGGCGTCACCAAGCACACGGGCGTCGCGCAGCTCCACCGCTGGACGGGCCAGACGCCGACCCCGTTCGAGAAGGTCGGCTGACCGAGGACCGGCCGGCTGCGGCGTGAGCGAACCGGGCGGCAGCACCGCGTAGCCGACGGCCTGCCAGTGGGCGGTCAGTAACGGCTGTTAGGGTCGTCCCTCATTCTCTTTAACACGTAAAGAAATCTTGGAGGAGGGTCATGAGGACTACCCGGAAGATCGTGGTCGTCGCATCCGTGCTGGCCGGAGCGGCCGGCCCGATCGCGGCGGTGGCCCCTGCGGCCGGCGCCGAGACGGCGTCGGCCGCTGCTTGGATCGCCTATCACGACCTCAGCGCCTCGGCGAGCGTGTCGCGGGTCCAGCAGTTGAAGCAGCAGGGCTACCGGCCGATCACGGTGAACGTTTCGGACGGGGAGAGGTACGCGGCCGTCTGGGTCAAGGACGGGTCGTCGACCAAGTGGGGCATCTGGCAGGGCATGTCCGCCGACGGATTCCAGAAGCGGTTCGACGCGGGGCTGAGGGAGGGGACGCAGCCGGTCTCCGTCTCGGCCACCGGACCGGCTGACGCGCGCGTTTTCACCGCCATCTTCGAGAAGAAGGGCGGCAGCTTCTACACCAGGTCTAACCTCACCCCGAGCCAGTTCGAGGCGGCCAACAAGCAGTACACCGCCAAGGGGCTCGCGCTGACCTCCGTCGACGCGTACGGTACCCCCGGCGACATCCGCTACGTGGGCGTGTGGACGACCAACAACGGCGGGGCCTGGTACTACTCCTACGGCAAGTCCCGCGAGGCGCACGAGGCGTACTTCGACGCCAAGCAGAAGCAGGGTTTCCGGCCGGTCAAGGTGGCCGTGGCGCCCGACGGCACGTACTCGGCCGTGTATCGCAAGGACGGCGTCAGGTCCTGGGCGCACTACATCGACATGTCGAGCTCCGGCTACCAGAAGCGGTTCGACGAACTCAAGGGCAAGGGCCTGGCCCCTGTCCAGGTCAACGCCGAGAACGGCCGCTACACCGCCATCTGGCAGTAGGCGTGCTCCGGGGTGGCCGCCGCTGCCGGCGGCCGCCCCGGTCAGCGGGCCAGGGGCCGGACGTCGCCCGGCATGCTGCCGGCGCTCTTGGTGTCGTCCTCGATCCCGGAACGTTTCGCGGCCGTCCCTGCTCCTGAGCGGCACCGCGTAGGACCCCGGGGTTACAAAGCCGACAGCAGGGCGTTGACGTGCCGGAGCGGGTCGGTGCCGAGCGGACGCACCGCCACCGTCTCAGCCCCCGCCGCCCACAGGCTCTTGACCTGCGCGGCGGCCTCCTCCGGCGTGCCCACCGCCATCACCACGTCCTCAGCCGCGATCCCCAGGAACTCGGCCTGCCCGGCCACCATGGGCGCGACGGCCTCGGCGGAGGCCGGACCCGTGTGCAGGAACGTGAAGACCACCAGCTCGTGACCGTCACCGGCTCCGATCTGGTCGAGGATCCCGGGAAGCTGCTCCGGCCCCACCCCCTCAGGCACGATCGTGCCCTCGGCGAGGCGGCCCGACAGCGCCAGCGACTTGGGGCCCTTCACTCCGGCCAGCACGGGCGGGGGCACGACCGGCGGGTGCACCAGCGACACCCCGTCCAACTGCACCGACCTGCCGTGCAGGGTGACGGTCTCGCCGCGCAGCAGGGCGCGTACGGAGGTGATGGTCTCCTCCAGGAGCGACAGCGGCGATGGCACGGCGGCGCCCACCTGGCGCATCCAGTTTCCGCCGCCGTGCCCGATGCCGGCCGCGAGCCGCCCCGGATGCAGGCGGGCGAGGTTGCCCAGCTCCATCGCGAGCAGCATCGGGTTGCGCAGCGGAGCGGGCGTGATGCCGATGCCCACCCGCAGCCGCGACGTCACGGCGAGCGCGGTGGCGGCGGACGAGATGCCGCCCGTCCAGCCGAGGTCCTCCACCACCCACAGATCGTCGACGGTCGTCGCGTCGAGCGCCCTGGCGAACGGGATCAGCTCCTCTGGCGGCAGGGCACGGTCGAACATGACGCCGAGTCTCACGGTGCCCTCCAGAAGAAACAGACGCCGAGTCTCACAGTGCCCTCCAGAAGAGTCTCACGGTGCCCTCCAGTAATAACGGAACAAGCGGCCGACCTCCGAGTATCCGGCACGCTTGAAGGCATCCGCCATCGGAACGTTGCCCACGTCCGTGGCCGCGACGATGCGTGGCAGCCCGGCCTCGGCGAGCGTGCGGGTCCCCTGGGCCAGGAGGTCGTTGACGTAGCCGTGCCCGCGATGCTCGGGCACGACGCCGATGTAGGCGATGGAGTGGTCGTCGGGGGCCACCAGGCCGACGGGCTGGTCGCCCAGGTGGGCGATGACGAACCAACTGGGCTTGGCCTTGCGGTTGACCAGGTCGTCGTACATCCACCGGGCCTCCCGCTCGACGCCCGACGTGGCCACCTCGACGCGGGTGTCGTGGTCGAGGGAGCCGTCGGAGATGCGTACGAGGATGTCGAGCACCTCGGCGGGCTCCATGTGGCGCGCCTGCCGGTAGGTCAGCCTGCCGGGGTCGTCGGGAACGTCGCTGCCCACCACCCACTCCAGCAGCAGCCGCTCCACCTCCATGGTGAACCCGGCCCCGGTCAGCGCGCCGTGCTCGACGAGACGGTCGACCACGGGAGTGAGCCCGGGTTTGAGCGAGATGTCGTGGATCACCTTGCGCACCCCGAGCGCCGCCATGCTCCGGCGCAGCAGCCCGGCGGCGGCGACGGGGTCGGGCCCCGGGTCGAACTGCCAGACGAGCAGTGGCTCCGAGCCGGGAAGAGGGGCCCAGAACGCCAGGTGGGCCGGCCCTTCGACGAAGCACCACTCAGGCCGGGTCCTGCCCTCGTCGAAGGCGGACGCGAGCTGGGAGCGCGCAGGCTCGGGGAACTGGTCGAACAACGTGAAAGCCTCCGCATGCCGTGGGGCTTCCCCGCGACGTCATGAGGCCGTGGAGAGAGGTGTGCCCGTGATGAACATGACCATGTTCTCGCACACCTCCACGCCATCTGACCGTGGTTTATGCCGCCGCTTCCAGGGCCGCGCGGGCCTCTCCCATGGAACCGCTGGTCTCGAAATACCGGTCGAGATTCGTGATCGTCAGCAGGTGGCGGATCATTCCCGGTGAGAGCACGAGGATCAGGCGGCCGTTCATGTGCTGGATGGTGTTGAGCGTGGCCACCAGCACCCCGAGTCCGACGGAGTCGCAGAACGGGACCTCGGTGAGGTCGACGACCAGGTTGGGTGGATCGGCGGAGGCCAGTGCCTGCTCCAGCCCGGCCCGCAGCCGGGGGGCGCCGGCGACGTCCAGGTCGCCCTCGACGTGCAACACCGTGCAAGGGTGCTCTTGCCAACACCTGACCACCATGGGGCCTCACCTGCCCGAACCGCAGAAAGCTATGCCTATTTCTTACATATGTTCTGCATTGCCGTTTTCGTCGTTGGTGTAACACTCGGCTTGGCGGATGGTGGAGAAGACGCCTTCTGCTTCCCGATTTTCGGCTGGTCGCTGCCCGCGATCACTTCGATGCCGTCGATGTCGGCCTTGCGGAGCTCCGCGCCCGGGATGGCGGCGCCGACCGCCCGCGCGGCGGCCTCCCGGCCCTCGCCGTAGCGGATGACGGTCTTCTTGTAGTCCTTCTTGCCGGTGTTGCCCGGCTCGCCGGGCACCTTGAAGCCGTAATCGGTCAGGGCCGACTTGGTGCGGGCGCCGAGGCCGGTGATGAGGGTGCCGTTCTTGACCTTGAGTGTGATGCTCCCGGGCGAGACCGGGGACGGCTTGGCCGACGGCGTGGCGCTGGCGGCCGGCGTGGGCTTGGTCAGGTCCTGGTCTTTGTCGATCTTGGCGAACAGGTCGCGGGCCGCCTGCTTGTCCCACAACACCGCCGACTCGCCGGTGGGCGCCTTGAAGTCGACGTCGGACAGCGGCACCTCGGCGAACTTCACGTCGTCCAGCGAGACGTCCCGCACCTGGCCGGCCAGGCCGAGCAGCCCGTCGTCGGGATCGACCTTGACCGTGCTCAGCGTCGAGTTGACGAACGCGGCCAGCTTGGCCGGATTGGCCAGCGTGTCGGCGCTCAGCGCCCGGTTGAGCAGGGCCGAGATGACCTGCTGCTGCCGGTCGATGCGGTCGAGGTCGGAGCGGGCGGTGGCGCGGGTGCGGGCATAGCCGAGCGCCTGGACGCCGGCGAGCTGGTGGGTGCCGGCGGGCAGGTTGAGCGCGATCTTGGCATCGCTGATCGGCACGGGTGTGCAGACGGTCACGCCGCCGAGGGAGTCGACGACGTCGATGAAGCCGAGGATGTTGACCTCGATGTAGCGGTTGATCTGCAGCCCGGTGGCGGCCTCGACGGTCTGCTTGGCGAGCTTGGGCCCGCCGAACTGATAGGCAGAGTTGATCTTGTGATCGCCCTTGCCCGGGATCGTCGTCCAGGTGTCGCGCGGCAGGCTCACCACGGTGACCTGCCGGTGGTCCTCCGACAGATGGATGATCATCATGGTGTCGGTGCGCTGGCCGGACTCGCGGCCGAGCTTGAGACGATTTTGTTGCTGGCGGGTGAGGTCGTCGCGCTTGTCGACGCCGACCAGCAGGATGTTCTCGGCGCCCCGGGCCGAGGAGGCGGTCACGCCCGCGTCGACGGTGCCGATCTGGCGCGGGGTCGCCCACACCGCGCCGGTGGTGATCAGGATGCCCGTGGACAGGAGGCCGGCGATCACGATGTTGCGCCGGCGGGCCTTGGCGCTCCTCTTGAACGGCTTGCGGGTGCGGGCGGGTGTGAGCGTGACGCCGCCGTAGGCGTCTCCGCCCACGAGCACACCGGCGTCCTCCTCGCCCGGGTCGCGCATGCCGTCCCCCTTTTGTGACCCCGGAGGATCGGGCCTTCGATTGCCCTCCTCCCGTGCTCGTACAGTAGCGTGAGCCCCGCCATGAAGCAGTTCCCCGACTCGCCGCACGCGCCCACGGAGACGCACGGCTGGCCTCCCATCTCCGTCGTCATGCCGGTCCTCAACGAGGAGCGGCACCTTCGCGAGGCTGTTGATCAGGTCCTCGCCCAGAGCTACCCCGGTGAGATCGAGGTCGTTCTCGCCGTGGGTCCGTCCCATGACCGCACCCAGGAGGTCGCCGACGCCATCGCGGCGGCCGATCGACGGGTGACGGTGGTGCCCAACCCCACGGGCCGCACGCCCAACGCGCTCAACGCCGCGATCGCCGCCGCTCGCAACGGCATCATCGCCAGGGTCGACGGGCACGCCATGTTGCCCTCCGACTACCTGCGCGTGGCGGTTCAGACGCTGGCGGAGACCGGTGCCGACAACGTCGGCGGCGTCATGGCCGCCGAAGGCATCACGCCCTTCGAACAGGCCGTGGCCTGCGCCATGACGTCCAAGATCGGGGTCGGCGCCGCCGCCTTCCACGTGGGCGGCACGGCGGGCCCCGCCGACACCGTCTACCTCGGCGTCTTCCGGCGCTCGGCGCTCGACCGGGTCGGCGGCTACGACGAGCACTTCCAGCGCGCCCAGGACTGGGAGATGAACCACCGCATCCGCCAGAGCGGCGGTCTCGTCTGGTTCCAGCCGCGCATGCGCGTCTCCTACCGGCCGCGGCCCAATGTCAAGGCGCTGGCCAAGCAGTATTTCCACTACGGCCGCTGGCGCCGGGTGGTCTCGCGCACCCACGAGGGCACGATCAACCTGCGCTACCTGGCGCCGCCCGGCGCGGTGCTCTCGATGGTGCTGGCGCTGGTCGTCTCGCCGTTCTTCCCGCTCGCGCTGATCGTTCCCGGCGGCTACGTCCTCGCCATCGTGGCGGGCTCGGGGCTGACCGGCAGCGGGCTGCCCACCGCGGCGAAGGTGCGGCTGCCGCTCGTGTACGCGGCCATGCACTGCTCCTGGGGCTGGGGCTTCCTCACCAGCCCGAAGAAGCTGGCCAGGCCACCCGGGTCATGACTGCGCGAAGACCCGCTCGATCGCCGCGTCGAAGCGGGTCAGCGCATCCGGATACTCCGGCCCGAACAGATAACTCCGCAACTTGATCCTGGCCCGGGCGAGCGTGTCCTCCCCACCGAGGAAGTCCGCCAGCCCGGCCAGGTCCTCCCCGAGCAGCACCCCGGCCTCGGTGCTGGGATAGCGCTCGTGGAAGGCCCGCTCGGGCAGTCCCGCGACGTTCGTCACCGCGTACGGCTTCTCGCTGGCCAGGAAGTCGGCCACGACGCTGGAGATGTCGCTGACCAGCAGATCGCACTCGTTGAAGCAGTCGTAGAGGTGCGGCTCCCGCCCAGTCACCACCAGATGCCTGATCGGCGAGGTCGCCGCCGCCACGCTCGACGGGTGCCTGGCCTTCGACTTGGCCAGCTCCAACGTCTCGATCATGGCCACGATCTTCCGGTGCGCGCGGATGGCGCTCTTGTCGCGGGTGCCGGTGAGCGGGTGCGGCTTGTAGATCACGCGCAGCGCGGGCCGGTGGTCGAGCAGGGCGCGCACGATGCGCGGGCCCATGGTGATCAGCGAGGTGTGGAACAGGTCGTCGTTCCAGCCCTCCCAGGTCGGGGCATACAACACGGTCCGGTACGGCAGCGCGGGCCCCTCCGTCGAGATGCCTTCGAGTTGCGGCCGGCCCACCTCGCGGATGTTCTCGTCCCTGACGCGCACCTTGGCCCGGCGATAGCGGTCCCTGCCCGCGGGTCCGGCCACCCAGACCTCGTCGTACACGCGGGAGAAGGGGTTGAACGAGGCTTCCTTGTCGCTGTCGCCGTGGTTGAGGAAGGCGCTGCGCACGGTCGGGATGCGCAACATGTGCACGTTCCTGCCGACGTTGGAGACGTACAGGCACAGGCGGGCGCTGTAGAGGGAGCGGAAGCTCATCAGGTCGGCAGCCGACGGGATGCAGAGCATCGGCAGCGTGGTCGGCTCCAGGTGGGTGGCCATGCCGCGCTCGCGCAGCACCACGATGGCGCGCCGGCCGACGAGCTCCAGCGTGGGCAGCCACATCCTGGCCTGGTAGGCGGCCGCGGGGGTGCCGGAGAAGTACAGGATGATCTCGGGGTCGTACTTCCTGACCTGCTCGCCCACCACCTCGATCACCCTGGCGGTGTCCGTGAGGGGGGTCGCGCGGCGTACGTAGGGCATGAGCGCGAGCGCTCCCAGGGCGCCCGCCACGAGCGCCAGCCCGGCGCCGAGCGTGGCGGGAACGGCGCCGAAGGCCGCGCCGAGCACCGGCAGCGCGTCCAGGTAGAGGAAGCGCACGCTGCGGGCGTCCCCCAGGAAGAGCGGCGGCATCTTGGGGATGCGCAGCGCGGAGACGTCCAGGTTGCGGGTGGTCACCGGCATCTGGCTGAGGGTCTGCTTGAGCCGCAGCGCCAGCCCCGTGTGCGCGGCCCGCACCACGTGGACGCCGAACACCCCCGCCGCCAGCGCCACGAACCACGGCGAGTCGGGCCCGGCGGTCCGTGCCACCAGCAGCAGGGCCGCGGTCTCCCTGGCCGCGAACCGCAGCGTGATGCCGAGATGCACCTTGCCGAGCAGGTCGGGCAGCGGCCGGGCGGCGCGCGGCGCGATGTACTCCAGGGCATAGGAGAGGGCGGCCACCACCCCGAACACCAGCGGCGCCGGCCACAGCGCCGACACCAGCAGCACGGGATAGCAGCAGAGCAGTGCCGCGAACACGATGAGTCTCCCCATGCGTCCGCACGGTAACAACCGTCAGGTCAAGGGGCGTCCACGCGCACGTCTATGACTTGGACTGATAGGTCGCATTCATCCGTCGGCTAGCTGGAAGAGCAACTCGGCGATCCGCAGGTCGGCGGGATGGGTGACCTTGATGTTGCGCTCGCTGCCCGGCACGAGGTGGATCGGCACGTCCGGCAGGTAACGCAGCACCACGCCGCAGTCGTCGGTGGCCGGCCGGTCGGCGAAGCCGGGGTCGGCGAAGGCCCGCTCGTAGGCCGCGCGGATCACCGACAACCTGAAGCACTGAGGCGTCTGGCTGCGCCGCAGCAGCGACCGGTCCAGCACCTCGCCGATCACCTCGCCGCCCGCCCCGCCACCCGGCTCGGGAACGGCCACGAACACCGTGTCGGAGCTCGGGATCGCCACGTTGACGGCCGCGTGCGTCTCCAGTGCCTTGACGCATTCGGTGATGATCCGGGGCTCCAGGAGGGGGCGTACAGCGTCGTGGAGCAGCACGTCGCACTCCTCCGTGCCCAGCGCCTGCAACGCCCGCCACGTGCTCTCCGTACGGCTCGCGCCCCCGTCCACGATCTTGCTGACCTTGCGGTAACCGCCGCGCGCCACGATCTCCCGCACCCGATCGGCGTAGCCCGGCGTCATCAGCACCACGATCTCGTCGATCTCCGGCGCGCCCTCGAACACGGCCAGGGAGTGCTCGATGATCGTCTTTCCCGCCACCTCGATGAGCTGTTTCGGCGTGTCGCGCCCGACCCGCTGCCCCACACCGCCCGCGAGGAGCACTGCAACCGACCGTGAATCCATGACGCGAGCGTAACGGTCCTGTTCCGTGATATTGCGTTGACCTGTCGCTACGCTGTGGCTACGCACCCCCAAGCCACGCGGCTCCCGAACGACCGGGAGGAGACCTGCGCTTTGCCCGACTCATTGACCCGTGAAAGCACGACCCCGGCGGCCGTGCTGCTCGCCACGACCCCGGCCTGCAAACTCTCCTGCGCCGACGGCACGCTGCTCGACCGCGTCAGCGACCAGCTCGCCGTGCTGCTCGTCCACGACGTCCAGGTGCTGAACGCGGGCGGCCTCGGAGCCGATCTCCGGGCCGTCGCCAAGATCGCCAGAGCGGCCACCGGCGCCGTCGCGGTGCTCCCCGCCGACCTCGTCGCCCACACCGAAGCGCTCGCGCTCCTGCTGGAGCACCCCGCGCGCGACACCGGCGCGCTGGTCGCGCACGACGCGACCGCCTCTCCCATGCGGCCGCCCGTCCGCGTCCAGAGCGGCCGGATCGTCGCCGCGGGCAGCTCGTTCCACACCGTGCCCGAGGCCAACGCCACCTTCAGGGGCGTGCTCCAGACCGGTGAGGCCGACCTGGCCGCGCTGGCCGACGTCGCCGAGGAGCTGGCCGAGCTGGCCGACACGGGCAAGCTCGGGCCCGTCACCGCCGTCGAGGCCGTGGACCTGCTGCTGGTCGGGCTCGTCAGATCGGGCGTGCGGGTCCGGGCCACGGCGATCGGGCCGCTGCACGCCGACCGGGTGACCGGCCAGAACGCCGCTGACAGCGCGGTCACCAGGCTGGCCGACGTGGACGAGGCCAGAGTCAGGCTCGACACCTCCGTCAAGGACGACGACGGGTTCTTCGCCACGTTTCTCGTCTCCCCCTGGACCCGCCACCTGATCACACCCGCCGTCCGCCTGAAGCTCACGCCCAACGCCGTCACCGGCATCTCGATCGGCCTGGCGGCGTTGTCGGCCGTCTGGTTCTCGGGCGGCACCCAGGGCGAGCGGCTGGCCGGGGCGGCGCTGCTCTACCTGTCGTTCGCGCTCGACTGCCTCGACGGCCAGCTCGCCCGCTACACGCGCACGTTCTCCCCGATGGGCGCCTGGGCCGACGGCATGTCCGACCGCCTGAAGGAGTACACCGTCTACGTCGGCCTGGCGCTGGGCTTCGGCGGCGGCGAGGGCATCTGGCACCTCGCCGTGGCCGCGATGATCCTCCAGGTCGTGCGGCACGCCGTCGACTACTCCTACGCCGGGGCCGTCGCCGACGCCACCCGCGTCGGCGCGCTCTGGGGCCGCCCGGCCCGCTCCCTGCTGGAGGCGGCCGACGCCGGGCGGGCGCACGGCGTGCTCGGCCTGGCGCAGCGCATCGAGCGGGACACGATCGCGCACTGGCTGAAGAAGATCATCGTGCTGCCCATCGGCGAGCGGATGGCGCTGATCGCCATCACGGCCGCCGGATGGAACGCCAGGGTGACGTTCCTGTCGCTGCTCTGCTGGGGCGGGGTGGCGGCTCTCTACCAGCTCGCCGGACGGATCGCGAGGTCGTCGCAGTGATCTCTGTGCACATGACACCCGTCCCCGGCAGCACGGTCGTGGCCTACCGCGACGACGGGCCGCTCTCGCGGGCGATGGGCCTGCTCGTGGCCGGGCAGTTGCCGCCGCTGCCGCCGGTGATCGCGGGCACGTTCGTCACCGGGGTGCTGCTGCTGATCGGCGTGGCCGGGTCCGACGGGCTCGCGGTGTTCGCGCCGGCCGTGACGCTGCTGCTGGCCGGGCCGGGCAGCAGCCATCCGCACGACGGCCGCTTCGACTGGCTGGTGCCGCCTGTTCTGCGGCTCATCGAGTACACCTTCGTCGCGGCGTGCGGGTTCGCGCACCAGGTGCATCCCGTACTGATCTTCCTGCTGCTCGGAGCGCTGGCCTTCCACCATTATGATCTTGTGTACCGGCTCAGGCAGCACGTCTACCCGCCGGCGTGGCTGGCCACGTTCGGACTCGGCTGGGACGGGCGGATGATGGTGGTCTCGCTGGTCGCCCTCACGGGCTGGATGACCGGCGGTTACCTGGTGCTCGCGCTCTACCTGTGGGGGCTGTTCGGCTGGGAGAGCCTGACGTGCTGGCTGGCCGCGCCCCGCTCCGGAGTGGATGCGGCTGATATGGGAACGCAAGACTAACGCCGGATTACCCGCTGAGGGCCCAAAGACGAATACTCTTTGGGCCTACGGTGGGACGCGCCCCCGCGTTCCACAGGATGTAACGGTTTTTTGTTTGTACGGTGAGCCGCAATGCGGCGGCCCACATGCTCGACTGAGGAGTGCACGTTGCTGGGAATGGTTCTGGCCGCTGGAGCCGGACGACGCCTGCGGCCGTACACCGACACGCTGCCCAAGGCGCTCGTGCCGGTCGACGGCGAAACCACGATCATGGACATCTCGCTGCGCAACCTCGCCGAGGTGGACCTGCGGGAGGTCGTGGTCGTCGTCGGGTACGCGGCGCAGGCCGTGCACGAGCGCAAGGAGGAGCTGGAGAAGCGCCACGGCGTCCGGCTCACCCTCGTCCACAACGACAAGGCCGAGGAGTGGAACAACGCCTACTCCCTGTGGTGCGCCCGCGACTACTTCGCGCAGGGCGTGCTCCTGGTCAACGGCGACACCGTGCACCCGGTCTCGGTCGAGAAGACGCTGCTGTCCGCGCCGGAGACGAGTGACATCCTGCTCGCCGTCGACAACGTCAAGAAGCTCGCCGACGAGGAGATGAAGGTCACGCTCTCGCCCGAGGGGGCGCTGCGCCGCATCACCAAGCTGATGGACCCGGCCGAGGCCTACGGCGAGTACATCGGGGCTACGCTCATCCGTCCCGGCGCCGCCGAGCGGCTGGCCGACGGGCTGAAGACGACGTTCGAGCGTGACCCGCAGCTCTACTACGAGGACGGTTACCAGGAGCTGGTCGAGCGCGGTGAGCTCATCCAGGTCGCGCCGATCGGCGAGGTCGACTGGGTCGAAGTGGACAACCACGAGGACCTCGCCAAGGCTCGCACCATAGCCGTTCGCTACTGAGGGGGCGCTGATGCCGCTTCTAGCGAGGATGCTTCCGGCGCCCCTGACCATGGAGGTCAGGCGCGGCGCGGTGGCGCAGCTCGGCGCCCTGCTGGCGGACAGCCGCGTGGCGACCTCCGGCAGGGTCGCGGTGGCCGTCGGCCCCGGCCAGGGTGACCACATCGAGAGCCTGATCGCGCCCACGCTGGGCGAGGCAGAGGTGTTCAGGGTGGCCGACGGGTCGGTCGACGCGGCCGTGTCGCTCGGCGCCGACCTGCGCAAGGGCGCCTACGAGGTGGTGGTGGGCGTGGGCGGCGGCAAGACGATCGACGCCACCAAGTACGCCGCCTCGCTCGCGGGCATCCCGATGGTCGCGGTGGCCACCAACCTCTCCCACGACGGCATCTGCTCGCCCACGGCCTCCCTCCTCTATGAGGGCGGCAAGGGCACGTTCGGGGTGCCGATGCCGCTGGCCATCCTGGTCGACCTCGACTTCGTGCACAACGCGCCGAAGTCGCTCGTCAGAGCGGGCGTGGGCGACGTGGTGAGCAACCTGTCGGCCATCGAGGACTGGCAGCTCGGCAATCTGGAGCGCGGCGAGCCCATCGACGGGCTGGCCTGCTCGATGTCCCGCACCGCCGCCGAGGCGCTGATCGGCCGCAAGGACTCCATCGAGTCCGACGCGTTCCTGACCGTTCTGGCCGAGTCGCTGATCCTGTCGGGCATGTCGATGGTGGTGGCGGGCTCCTCACGGCCCGCGAGCGGTGGAGATCATGAGATCCTTCATGCCGTGGATCAGCTCTTTCCCGGCACCTCCAACCACGGCGAGCTCGCCGGGATCGGTGCCGCCTTCTGCTTCTTCCTGAGGGAGGACGCGACCCGGGTCGATCAGGTCGTCGGCTGCCTGCGCCAGCACGAGCTGCCCGTCGTCCCCGCCGACATCGGCCTCACCAGCGAGCAGTTCGCCGAGGTCGTCGCCCTGGCTCCGGCCACCAGGCCGGGCCGTTACACCATCCTGGAGCACCTGCGCATGCAGGACTCCGAGATCCGGGATCGGGTGGGGGACTATGTCCGCGCCTTCGGTAGCTGAGCTGCGGCGGGTCGCTCAGCCCGCCGGCCACCTCGAACGCAGGAACGGCGAGCACTGGGCCGGCGTGCTCTACATGCGCAAACTGTCGATCTATGTCACCTGGTTGATGACGAAGACGCCGGTGACGCCCAACCAGCTCACCTGGGTGATGACGGTGGCCGGGATCGCCGCCGGGGTCGTGCTGGCCCTGCCGGGGTTCTGGGCCGTCGTGGCCGCCGCCGTGCTCGTGCAGATCTACCTGCTGCTCGACTGCTCCGACGGCGAGCTGGCCCGCTGGACCGGCAAGACCTCGCTGGCCGGCGTCTACCTCGACCGCGTCGGCGCCTACTTCGCCGAGGCCGCGCTGCTGGTCGGGCTGGGCTGGCGGGCGTCGGCCGTGCTGCCCGACTGGTACACCGTGCTCGGGGTCGCCGCCGCGCTCGGCGCGATCCTGATCAAGGCGGAGAGCGACCTCGTGGACGTGGCGCGGGCCAAGGGCGGCCTGTCGGCGGCCAGCGACGCGTCCGGCGTGCAGTTCCGCTCCGGGCTGCTGGGGCTGGGCCGGCGGGTGCTGGCGGCGACGAAGTTCCACCGGATCGTGCAGCCGATCGAGCTGTCCCTGCTGGTCCTGGCCGCGGCGGTGGTCGATCTGGTGGTCGGCGACCTCGTGGTCACCCGGCTGCTTCTCATCGCCTGCTTCGTAGCGGCCTGCCTACAGGTTGTCCTGCATTTGGTCAGCATTCTCGCATCGAGGCGGCTGGCGTGATCTCATGTCGGAACCGGACGGGCCTCCCGTCCGTCGTATTGATCGGACGTCCGCCGTTCGGTGGGGGTTCACCCTCGGTTCCGATACGCTTAGCTCACCCAATATTGAGAAATATGCAGACCAGCAGACTCGGTGATCATGAAAGAATGCTCCGCCCGTGCTCTCAACGCGTCAGGACGATGATTCGTTGAAGATCTCGTGCGTCATCCTCACCATGGGCAACCGGGTCGCGGAGCTGGACCGGGCAGTCGAGTCCGCGCTCAACCAGGTCGACGGAGACGTCGAGGTGGTGATCGTGGGCAACGGCGCTGATGTGCCCGAGTTGTCGGCGACGCCACCCGAGGGGTCGGCCGCGGTCGTGAAATCGATCCGGCTCGACCGCAACACGGGCATTCCCGCAGGCCGTAATCGCGGCGTGGAGGAGTGCTCGGGAGATGTCGTGCTCTTCCTCGACGACGACGGCTGGTATGCCAGCCAGAAGGTCGTCTCCCATGTGCGCGACCGCTTCGCCACGGAGCCCGACCTGGCGGTGATCTCCTTCCGGGTGATGGACCCCGACGGCGGCATCGGCCAGCGGCGCCACGTCCCGCGCCTGCGGGCCGGCGATCCGGAGCGCTCCTCGCCGGTCACGACGTTCCTCGGCGGCGCCTCGGCCATCAGGCGCTCGGCCTTCCTCCAGGTGGGCGGGCTGCCTGAGCAGTTCTTCTACGCGCACGAGGAGACCGACCTGGCCTGGCGGCTGCTGGGCGAGGGCTACCGGATCGAGTACGACGCCGAGACGGTGATGTATCACCCGCAGGTCCCGCCGACGCGGCACGCCCAGTTCTACCAGCTCAACGCCCGCAACCGGGTGTGGCTGGCCCGGCGCAACCTGCCGTGGCCGCTGGCGTTCCTCTACCTCACCAACTGGGTCGTGCTCACCCTCCTGCGTGAGCGGGGCTCCGGGGTGGCGCTCAAGGCGTGGTTCGCCGGGTTCTTCGAGGGCCTGCGGACGCCGGCGGGCGAGCGCCGTCCCATGGCCTGGCGCACGGCCTGGCGCATGGTCAAGCTCGGCCGCCCGCCGATCGTCTGACGCCGCCCGTCCATCTGATCCGGCCGGGTCAGATGGGAGTGGCCTCGCCGAAGCTCATGGCCGCGTGCGCGATCGTCGAGCTGAACATCGGCCGCTTGGGCAACCCCAGCTCGCTCAGCTCCTTGGCGACGGGATGGTTGCCCAGGCGGATCAGCGCGCCGCTGGGCCGGACCCGCGCCCCACGGGCGCGTACGGACCAGGGGACCCGCCGCGTGACCCCGTCCCGGTGGGTGTAGGCGTCGAGCGGCGCCATCGCCGTGGCGCCCGGCATGGGCGCGCCAGGCTTGATCAGCATGTCGAGCACGAGCCGCCCGTCCTTGCGCAGGATGCACCTCTTGTACGGAGAGGCGAGCCGCAGGTCGATGTCCGCCAGCTCCTTCGGGAACCCCCACAGGGTCCGCCCGGCCTCCAGCGTGAACGGCTGGTCCACGGGCAGCCAGTGCACGAACACCCCGGCATGCCGCAGATCTCCCAGCCCGACCGAGCCCGGCAGACCCGGCGGCCGCACCAGGAAGGCCATGCCGAACTCGTGGTAGGTGTCGAGATCTCCGTCACGGTAGTCCACGAACAGCAGCACGCAGACCGCCTTGCCGGGCAGGATCTCGGCCACGTCGAGGCCGGAGTAGGCGATGACGGCCCTGGCGGCGTCGGCGCGTACCGGATAGAAGGCGCTGCAGACCTCGGCGTCCCACACCCGGACAGGCAGGCCCACCGTCCGGCCCTGGATCAGATGTGATGCCATGGGACCAGTACATCAACCTCCAAGCCGTGTGACCATTCCCGCTCCGGTGCCGTCTAGATGCGAGGTGACAATCGGCAGAACACGGGGGGCGGCATCAGACGGCTAGCGCGTGCGCCGTCAGCCCCGCCCACGACTCGGCCCGCTGGACGAAGGCCGCGGCGTGATCCGGCCAGTGGTGGCGCAGGCGCGCCTGTGCGTGCCCCAGCCCGCCCAGCCCGGCCCGCCGCGCCGGGTTCTCCTTCAGATCCAGTACGGCGTTCAGCACGGCGTCCACGTCCAGCGGCACCACGACCCCGCAGCCGGCGCCCTCGACCAGTGAGGCGCCCTGCGGAGTCGTGATCACGGGCAGGCCCCGGCCCATGTAGTCCATGATCTTCGTGGGCAGCGTCCGCACCGTGTCGTCCGCCAGCGACAGACCCGCCAGCGCGCCTTCGGCCATGCGCAGGGCGTGCCGGTTGGGGACGTACCCGAACCAGTCGAGCAGCCCCACCCGCTGTGCGTCACGCAGCAGGGGGCGCACCTCGCGGGCCGCGGCGCCGATCAGGTCGAGCCGGATGCCGTGCGGGACCAGCCGCTCGGCCAGGCCGATGAGCTCCGACACGCCGCGTTCGGCCGACAGGCGGCCGATGTGCACCACCCTGGTGTCGCCCGGAGGGGGAGGGTCGGACGACACCAGGGTCGCCTCGGGCACCGTCAGGGGCGTGACCACCTGGTGGCGCCTTCCCGCTCGGGCGAGCCGCCTGGGCGTGACCTGCTCGCGGACGTCCCACACGACGGGCGGGCGCCGGTGGGGCAGCACGCGCAGCAGCCGGTGGTCGTGCACGATCAGCAGGTCGGCGTCCTTCATGCCGCGCCTGAGGGCGGCGCGGGCGCGGCCCTGGGAGGCGTGGTGCGCCACGTCCACCGCCGCGAGTCCCATGGCGGGGGTCACGTTGAAGTAGGTGAACGGCGCGACGTAGGTGACCTCGTGGCCCGCGTCGAGCAGTGCCCGGATCTGCCGATGCATGATCCGGGCGTCCTCGGGATGGTGGACGGTCGTGGCGACACATGCGCGCATATGCCGATGCTCCGCGCCTACCAGGTCAACGGCGTTAATGCCGGTGGAACGGCCGCTTAACTTCGTGAGGGGCGACGATAGAGCCAGGTCAGGCGGGGTTCGAGCACCCACTTGAAGACCGTGCGGGTCTCCGGCAGGCACAACACGATGGCCAGCGCGAAGCAACTGGCGCTGATGGCCAGCACGCCGAGCGGCCCGTACAGCCACGGGAACTCCAGCCAGCCCATCTCCTTGGCGATCAGCACCGGGATGCCGTGGAGCAGGTAGCAGTAGAGGGTGCGGGTGCCGAGGTCGGTGAACCAGGTCTCGGTCCTGGGCACCAGCGCCAGCACGGCGACGCACAGCGCCAGCGCGCACAGCAGCATGCCGGTGCGCATGCCGAGGCCCATGTACCAGGACAGGTCGAGGTCCTGGTAGCTGTCCTTGAAGTAGAAGGGGCCGAGCGGGGCCCTGGGGGCGACGACGATGGCCACCGCCGCCGCGCCGAGGATCGTGATCACGGAGAGGATCTTGATCCAGCGCCGGTTGAGCCGCTCGAAGTGCTCGGGCTGCATGACCAGGCCGATCACGAAGAACGGCATGAGACCGAAGAAGCGGTCCATGCTGAAGTCGCCCTCGATCTGCGAGAACCCGGCGAACAGATAGATCGCGATGGCCACCGGCACCGGATATTTCATCCGCTTCCACACCGGCGTGGACAGCCGCCAGAACAGCAGCGCCAGCAGATACCAGTTGAGCCAGGCCGGGTCGATGATCGTGAGACTCCACTTGCTGCCCAGCGTGTAGCGGAGCGCGGCGTAGCCGACCTCGACGATCACGTAGGGAACGACGAACGTGTCGACCAGCTTGTTGGTCTTCGCGTTGGAGTTCCAGAAGTTTCTGGACAGGTAGCCGCTGATCAGCACGAACAGCGGCATGTGGAAGGTGTAGATGAAGATGTAGAGCGCTCTGGAGGAGTCGGCCGAAAGCGTCGGCACCAGCGAGTGGCCGATGGGCACGAGCGCGATCAGCACGAACTTGACGTTGTCGAGGAACGGATCGCGCCGCCGCTTCGGCTTCTCGGGCTCAGGTGCGGGCTCCGGCTGCTCCTGGGGCCCGTCGCCCGTCACCGCGGCGTGCGGCTCGGTGCGCTCTCCTGGAGCTACCCCATGGGGATCGGCCTCCTCACTCCAGAAGGCCTCCTCCGGCAGTGGCCAGCGAGCCCCTGTGCTGGCGGGACCGCCATCCTCATCGGGGCTCCGCGGGGTCGTGACGGGTGGGGAGGATCTGGTGTCAGACACAGAGGAGTCGCTCAGCTTCGCTCGGGGCCGGGGAACACGACGACAACACGACGTGAAATCCACCTTACGGCGGGGTGTCGTGCTGCGTCGCCGACCCGCAACAGACTATCCCGCTCGCCAGGTTCCTGTCCCTCGCGGAAACCCAGAATGCCCGATTCCACAGGGAACTTGGAGCCTTTCAGGTGCAGACGTTCTTCTGGTCGGAGGCGGTGATGGTGCTGTTGTTGACGCTGTCAGGAAGCTTGGTGACCTTGATCGAATCGAAATCCTCGCCCACGACGAGCTGGATCACCGGAGTGCCCTTCGTCGCCGCCCCGGCGGTGGCGGCGGTGGTCGCCGCGTACTGCTGCGGGTTGGTCACGGCCACCTTCCCCGACGCGGGAGCGGGCTTGGGCACGACCGAGCCGGCCAGTGTGGCGGCGTAGTCGGGCGCGGTGGCGCTGGACTTGGCGTAGTGGACCTCGCTCTTGGCCAGGCTCTTGCCGTCCGCGGCCTCGTAGTTGCCCACGCTCACGACGCTGAAGCCCTGATCGGCGAGCTGGTCGGCGACCTCGCGGGCCTTGCCCACGGTCTTGGTGCCGTTGAGCACCTGGACCTTCACCTGCTCGGGCTTGAGCGCGACCTTGGGCTTGGCGCTGGTCGTCGGCGCCGGCGCGATGACCTCGGTGTCCTCCTTGACCGAGGTGAACAGCCTGGTGGCGTCGGGCTCCTTCCAGACCACCCGGTTGGGGTCCACGGGATCGGGGCCCCACGGGATCGTGGTGAACTGCACGCCCTTGGCGGTCAGCTCCTTGGCGCTCGACGCGATCGTGATGAGCTGCTCGGTGTCGTTGGCGAGCTCGGGGTCCATGGTGACCGAGCTGGCCGCGGCCGCGATGAAGTCGCGCAGCTGGCCCACGTCGGTGAGCAGCTCGCTGCTGGTCGCCTTGGCGACGACCTTGCTCAGGAAGATCTGCTGGCGCTTGATGCGCTGGATGTCGCTGCCGTCGCCGTACTTGCGCAGGCGTACGTAACCCAGCGCCTTCTCGCCGTTGAGCAGGCTCTTGCCGGGCGGCAGGACCAGCTTGGAGGCCTTGTCGTTGACACCGGACTTCAGGCAGATCTCGATGCCGCCGAGCGCGTCCACGATGCTCTTGAAGCCGCTGAAGTCGATCTCTACGAAGTGGTTGACGCGGATGCCGGTGAGGGTCTCGATCGTGGACATCGTGCAGGCGATGCCGCCGGAGTTGTACGCCGAGTTGATCATGTCCCGGCGGGCGGCCATCTCCTGCTTGGTGGTCTCGTTCTTGCACCGGGGGATCTGCACCATGGAGTCACGCGGGAAGCTGATCAGCCGTGCCTTGTCCCGGTTGGGGGAGATGTGCAGCAGGATGATCGTGTCGGTGCGCTTGCCGCCCGCGTCGGCCTGCCTGGCGAGCTGCTGGCCGTATTTCGCGTTGCCGTCGCCCGCGCGGGTGTCGGAGCCGACCAGCAGCACGTTGAGCGCGCCGGTGTCCGGGGGTCGCGGGTTGATGATGTCGTTGTTGACGCTCTTCTGCTTGATGTTGCCGAAGACGTCGCGATAGACGGTGTAGGCGGTCAGCGATCCCGCGACCATGAGCGCGGTCATGCCGATGCTGACCCAGGCCAGCATCCGCATCTTGCCCTGCCCGCCGCCCGCGCCGCCACGATGGCCGCGCGGCGGCCCGTCGTCGTACGGTGGCGGCGGCCCGCCGGCCGACGCGGCTCTGCGCGCCATCCGGCTGCCCGGCGCCGTAGGGGCGGATCGGTGGTCGTGCATCGAATCGACTACCGGCGCGCTCCTGTAGTCACTCATACGCCCCCTAGCCTCACTGCTCGCGCCTGACGCGCTGGCTTGGTCGCTTCGCGCCACGAGACTAGGTCACGTACGGCGTGCCCGAGGCCATGACCGCGAGGAACGGCTGTGACCCGGGCGTGATGTTTTCGCGGCAAAGCATACTCAGAGCCGGACATTGGGTGGAATATCATCGCCAAACTCTTTCTAGCTTCCGGACGGTCTTAGCACGTCAGGCCTGATACTGAGAGCCGCCGCCAAGCAGGCCAGGGGCACGGCCGGCAACACGTAGCGATAGTCGAACTCGGCCGCAGCGGCCGGTGTGATCAACAGCACGACGGCCGCCGACCAGGGCACCAGCCAGGCCGGAGCACCCGCGAGGCGCCGTTTTCCCTTACGCCTGCGCGCGATGGCCGCCACCGGCGGGGCCAGCAGGACCACCAGCAGCACCGGGCCGGGCAGCCGCGCCATGCTCTGATAGGCCCGCAGCCAGCCGGCATAAGGCTCGACGATCTCCGTGCCGATCGCACCCTGCTCATAGAGCTTGGCATAGTCGGCGCCGACCTGCGCGGGATAGCGGCCAGGTGGCCCCGGCGGGGTCACCGGGAACTGGTAGTAGCCGTAGATCTCCTGATCCGGATAGACCGGACGGTCCCACCGGAAGGTACGGCCGAGCTCGGCCAGCACCGAGGCCGCGTAGTCGAGCGGTTGCCTGGTCATCGCCAGCATCGCGAACCTGCCCGCGAGGTCGTCGTTCTCCCGCGTGAACGTGATCCCCGGCAGCAGCACCAGCGGGGCGTCCTTCGCCCAGATGTACTCCTGGGAGGGCGGTCGCCGGTCCGGCGGGCGCGGGTCGCACAGGACGCGCAGGTCGGGCGGCGGGTTCATCTTGGCGCAGTCGGCGAACGACATCGTCCTGGCATAGAGGAAGGCGCCGTTCGCGCCCACCAGGCCGACCCGCTGGTAGGTCGCGTAGAACCAGGCGCCGTAGGCCAGCAGGGGCACCAGCGCGGCGGCGATCAGCACGCCGGCCAGCCCGGCCCGCCCGCGAAGCACGCCGGCCAGCCCGGCCCGCCCGCTCAGCTCCCCGGCTGGCCCGGTGCGCTCGCGCAGCGTGTCGGCTGGCTCGGAGCGCCCGCGCAGCGCGCCGG
Source organism: Nonomuraea sp. NPDC002799 (assembly GCF_053592075.1). NCBI lineage: Bacteria > Bacillati > Actinomycetota > Actinomycetes > Streptosporangiales > Streptosporangiaceae > Nonomuraea > Nonomuraea sp. NPDC002799. The sequence goes on along the minus strand of NZ_JBSFVA010000001.1, from coordinate 472,379 downwards.
TCGGCCCGGCACGTCCGCAGAGCGCGAACCAGGCCGCCAGCACGACGATCAGCGGCTGGCCCACGGTCCTGCTCAGCGTGGCGGCGGCCAGCAGCAGGCCGATGGCGGCGACCGTGGCCGGCCGGCGCGTCGTGCTCAGCACCACGGCCGACAACACCAGGAACATGAACAGCGTGTCGGAGACCAGCAGGTGCTCCAGCTCGATCTGGTACGCGTCCAGCAGCACGGGCACCGTGGCCAGCGTCGCCGCCCACCGGGGAGCCCGCCGGGCGGCCCGGTAGATCAGGACGCCGGCGGCCAGGCCGAGCAGGTGCTGGGCGGCCGTGACCATCCCGAAGGAGTGGAAGGGCTCCAGCAGCTTGAGGAACATCGAGTAGCCCGCCGGCCGCACCAGGTCGGGCCGCGGCCTGAAGACGGTGACGATGTAGGTGTAGGAGTCGGGGAACCACAGGGCCGGCCGGTAACCGAGCATCGCCAGCGCGCGCAGGGCCGTACCGAGGGAGAGGACCGCGAGGAACCAGCCGTGCCGCCGCAGAATGTCCCGGCCCCGGTCGCGAGGCAGGCGGCGCTTTCCGTGGCCGGTTGGGACGGGCTCCTGGGCGCGAGCCTCCGACATCACCCGCACGTCCTCCCGTCCTCCGGCCACTGCGGCTGTCTCGCGTACGCTACCGGCGTTTGCGCGAACCCCGTGCTTCTGGCCGGTTGGGAGGCGTCGGGCGAGGTGCCGGCTCGCGGTCGGGTGGAGCGCGGAGCGTTGATCGGGGTGCCGACGGCCGGGGGTGGGGTGTCGGCTTGCGATCGGGGTGCCGGTCGGCGGTGCGTGTGGGCTGATGCGGGCGCGGGGTTGGATACGCTCGCTCACCGATGGAACTCGTTCGACCCGGCCGGCTGCTCGCCGCCCTCTCGGTGTTGCCCGCCCTCGCCGTGGCGGGCTGGTTGCTGGCGGGGCTGCCGCTGCTGCTGCTCGGCCGGTTCGCGCCGCTGCCCGCCCTGCTGCTCGGCCTGCCCGTGGCCGCACTGCTGTGCTGGGCGGGCACGCGAGGGCTCGGCGGTGTGGGCACGCGAGGGCTCGGCGGGCCGGGGACGCGAGGGCTCGGCGGGGCGGGGACGCGAGAGGTCGGCGGGGCGGGCGCGCGAGAGGTCGGCAGGGCGGCTCGGGAGACGGGGACGGACTCGCCGGGTGTGGCCGTGGAGGCCACGTTCTGGCAGGTTGCCGGGGTGGTCGCGGTCGCGGCGGCCTCGGGCGTGTTCAACGTGATCATGCACACCGAGCAGATCATCGTCCGGCGTGACCCCGCCACCTACGCCCAGTACACCGCCTGGATCGCCCGCCACGGCTCGCTGCCGATCCCCACTCAGGCGGCGGCCTTCGGCGGCGCCGATCCCTGGCTCGTCTTCGACAGCGTCGGGTTCTTTTCGTGGGACGGGGCGGTGGTGCCGCAGTTCATGCCGGGGCCGCCGATGGTGTTCGCGATCGGCGACTGGCTCGGCGCGCCGTTCGTGATGCCCGCCGTGCTGGGCGCGCTGGCCGTGCTCACCCTGGCCGGAGTGGTGGCGCGGCTGGCCGGGGCGCGGTGGGCGGTGCCCGCGGCGGCGGCGTTCGCGATGAGCCTGCCGATCCTTTACACCTCGCGCAGCACGTTCAGCGAGATCCCGTCCATGATCCTGCTGTTCGGGGGCCTGGCGCTGGCGCACGACGCACTGGCCAAGGCGGGCAGGGCGAGCGGGCTGCTGGCGGGGCTGGTGCTCGGGCTGGCCGTGCTGGTCAGGGTGGACGGGCTGCGGGACGTGCTGCCGGTGCTGGCGTTCGCGGGGCTGCTGATCGCGATGCGGCGCTTCGGCCGGCCGCAGGGCCGGATCGGGCTGCCGCTGCTGGCGGGGCTGGCGGCCGGGGCCGGGGTCGGGATGCTGGCGGCGTACCTGCTGGCCAAGCCCTATCTGGACTATCTGTCCACCTCCGTCCGGCCGCTGCTCCTCATCTGCGCCGCCGTCCTCGTGCTCATCGCGATCGGCACGGCCGCGGCCCCGATGCTGACTCGCGTACGGCTGCCGAAGTGGGCTCCCACGGCGGGAGCCGGGCTGGTCGTACTGCTCATGGCCGCCCTCTACGCCCGCCCGTGGGTGCAGCGGGTGACCCGCGTCCCCGTGAGCGGGGACGACCGGCGCACGGCCAAGATGATCGAGCAGACCCAGCAGGCCAACGGCCTGCCCATCGACGGCACCCGGCTCTACTTCGAAGACTCCCTGCACTGGGTCGTCTGGTACGTCGGCGCCCCCGTGGTCGTGCTGGCCACGATCGCGGCGGCGCTGCTCGTCCGGAGGCTGCTGCGCGAAGGCCGGCCCGTGGAGTGGCTGCTGCCGCTCGCGGTCGTCGGCTGGACGACGGTCACCACGCTGCTGCGGCCCGAGATCACCCCCGACCACCCGTGGGCCGCCCGCCGCCTGGTCCCCGTCGTGATCCCCGGGCTGATCCTGCTCGCCTCCTACGGGCTGTCCTGGGTGCGGGACGTGGCCGGGCGGCGTGGCCCGCGCGTCCGCCGCTGGACGACGGCGGTGATCGTCCTGCTCGTGCTCGTGCCGCCGGCCGTGACCTCGATCGGCACCGCGTTCACGCCGGTGGAGCGGGGTGAGGCGGCGGCGGTCGAGGCCCTGTGCGCCAGGATTCCCGCCAACGCCTCCGTGCTGATCGTGGAGCGGGTCACCGCCGACCGCTTCACCCAGCTCGTACGCGGCATGTGCGGCCGCCCGGCGGCCTGGGTGAACAGGAACAACGTGGAGACCGCGCCGCAGCCGCAGGTCCGCCGCCTGATCGAGCGCGTGCGCGCCACCGGCCGGGTGCCCGTCGTGCTGGCCGCCGAAGCCGCGCAGGTATCACCGTACGGGCCGGCCACGCAGGTCATGGCGCTCGTCACCCGCCAGGACGAACGCTCGCTCGTCGACGCCCCGAACGGCACGTATGCGTTGCGGGTCAACGTATGGATGGCCGTGGTCTGACCGAGGCCCGGGAGGCCCGGCGCCGGGGGCCAGACTGGTGAAAAAAAGGGCGAATCCGGAGCTGCTGCTGTGGTGATGTGGACTCGGCTTGTGGTTGGGCAGAGTAACCTCGACCCCCGTGAGCACGCTTGAGACCCCCAAGAGTGGACCTGCTGTGGAAGAAGCGCCGTACGTCACCATCGTCCTGCCCTGCTACAACGAGCAGGATCACGTCATCGACGAGGTCGAGCGCATCACGAAGGCCATGGACTCCAGCGGCTACACCTACGAGCTCGTGGCCGTCGACGACTGCTCCACCGATGACACGCTGGCCAAGCTGGAAGAGGCCGCGCCCGGCTATCCGCACCTGCGCGTGCGGGCCTTCCACCGCAACGGCGGCTCCGGCACCGTGCGGCGCATCGGCACGCAGGAGGCCAAGGGCGAGATCGTCGTCTGGACCGACGCCGACATGACCTACCCCAACGAGCGCATCCCCGAGCTGGTGCAGATCCTGGAGAAGGACGACACGGTCGACCAGGTGGTCGGCGCGCGCACCAGCGAGGAGGGCTCGCACAAGCTGCTGCGGGTGCCGGCCAAGTGGGTGATCCGCAAGGTGGCGGAGAAGCTCGCCGGGCAGAAGATCCCCGACCTCAACTCGGGGCTGCGGGCCTTCCGCAAGTCGGTGGCCAGGCCCTATCTGCGGCTGCTGCCTCCCGGGTTCTCCTGTGTGACGACGATCACGTTGTCGTTCCTGTCCAACCAGCACGACGTCTACTACCTGCCGATCGGCTACGCGAAGCGGGCCGGGACGTCGAAGTTCAGCTTCGTGTCCGACGCCTACCGCTACATCCTGCAGGTGCTGCGGATGATCATGTACTTCAACCCGCTCAAGGTGCTCATGCCGCCCGCGTTGTGGCTGGTGGCGATCGGGTTCGTCAAGGGCGTCTGGGACATGGTCCAGCACCCGTTCTACTTCCCGGCCAACACAGTGATGATCTTCCTGTCCGGCATGCTGATCGGGTCCGTGGCGCTGCTGGCCGACCTGATCGTGCGCTCGCGGGGAGAATGAGCGGTGCGGATCGCGATCGTCGGCCCGACTTATCCGTACAAGGGGGGCGGGGCGCAGCACACCACCGAGCTGGCGCACCGGCTCGCGGCCCAGGGGCACGACGTGGTGATCGAGTCGTGGCGGGCCCAGTATCCCTCGTTCCTCTATCCGGGGCAGCAGACGATCTCCGCGCCCGAGGGCACGCCCTATCCGAAGACCGCGCGCCGGCTCGACTGGCGCCGGCCGGGCGGGTGGGTCGCGGCGGGGCGGCGGTCGCGGTCCGCTGACCTGGTGGTGCTGGCGGTGCTGAGCCCGGTGCAGGTCCCCGCCTATTTGGGGATTTTGTACGGCATAGGGCGAAAAGTCAGGACCATTGCGCTCTGCCACAACGTGCTGCCGCACGAGAGCAAGCCCTACGACGCCCCTCTCATGAAGGCCCTGCTCAAGCGGGTCGACGGCGTGCTGACCCACTCCGACCAGCAGGCCGAGCTGGCCGCCACGCTGACGGACCGGCCGGCCACCGTGGCGTCGATGCCGCCGCACCTGCCGTCGACGACGGCCGAGCGGTCGGCCGAGGTGCACCGGCGATTGTTGTTCTTCGGCATCGTACGGCCGTACAAGGGGCTGGATCTGCTGCTCAGAGCGCTGCCCGAGGGGATCTCGCTGACGGTGGCCGGCGAGTTCTGGGGCGGGCTCGACGAGACCAAGGCGCTGATCGGCGAGCTCGGCCTCGGCGATCGGGTGGAGTTGCGGCCGGGTTACGTGGCCGCCGGGGACGTGCCGGCGTTGTTCGCCGCCGCCGACGCGCTCGTGCTGCCGTACCGGAGCGCGACCGCGAGCCAGAACGTCTGGCTCGGCCACGAGCACGGCGTGCCCGTGATCGCCACCCGCGTCGGCGCGCTGGCCGATCACATCACCGACGGCGTCGACGGACTGCTGGTCGAGCCCGGTGACGCCGGCGCCCTGCGCGCGGCGATCGAGCGGTTCTACGCCTCCGGCGAGCCCGAGAGGTTGCGGTCGGGCGTCAAGGCGGTGGATCCCGAGCCGTTCTGGACGGCGTACGCGGGGGCGCTGCTCGGCGCCTGACGGCCCAGCAGGAACGCCAGGCCCGCCGCCGTCGCGTCGGCCAGCGTGAACGCCAGCCGCGACACGATCGCCACCGCCAGCGCGGCCGGGGTGCCGATGATCGGGCCGAGCACGAGCACGAGCGCGCCCTCCCGGACGCCGACGCCCGCCGGGACCACGACGGTGAGGATCCCGGTCGCCCAGGCGAACGCGTAGGCGCCGGTGGAGACGAGATAGAGGTCGGGCCGGCCGGCGATCAGCCAGATGTGCAGGCCGTACACGAACCAGCCGAGTGCCGTCCACGCGACCGCGACCACCACCGTGCGGCCGGGCAGCACGCTCTCCAGCGGCTCCTTGCGGGCGAGGCGGAGCACCAGGTTGAGGCCCCAGGTGAGCACCTTCGGATGCAGGCACACGATGATCACCGGCACCAGCAGCACGAGATACCAGGCCTGCCGGACCGCGGCCAGCGAGCCCAGCGTCGCGGCGGCGATCGAGATGCCGACCCCGAGGTTGATCACCAGCCCCAGCGAGATCGTCGCGAACGTGCGCCGCGGCGGGCTGCCGTGGTCGCGCCCGAGGTCCATCATCGCCGCGTACGCCCAGACGGCGCCCGGGATGTACTTGCCGAGCTGCCCCACGAACATGATGCGCCCGGCGGTCCGCAGCGGCACCCGCGTGCCGAGCCCCGCCAAGATCTCCCGCCAGGCCACCAGCATGAAGAACTGCCCCAGCAGCACCGCGGCGAACGCCCCGAGCACCGCCCACGGCGACATCGCGGCCACGGCCGACGTGGTCTCGTCCCAGTTCGCGGCCAGGCCGTAGCCCAGGAAGGCGATCGCCACCAGGGCGAGGAGGACGCGCAGCAGGCGTCGGAGCATTGGCCCAGGCTACGCGCGGTCCGCCGGATAAAGCCAGAGCACGGCCGATCCGAGCGCGACCCCGGCGGCCGCGGGTCTTCGGTGCGCCGTATGACCAGGTCGGCCGCCGTACCCAAGGTCGTTTGACGTCGTGACGGCGCAGAGGTCGGTACTGTGTGGACCCGTGGGTAAGCAACGGGTCGCGCAGCTCGAATACTCGGAGTTCCAGTCCGCCATGCTCGATGAGGAGAAGCGGAGACGGAAGGCTGCGAAGATCATCGCGGTGCTCGAACACTTCCACGGGCCGCTCGGCGGGCTGACCGTGGGCGACGTGGGCTGCTCCGCGGGGTTCATCGCCGACGAGCTCGCGCGCGCCGGGGCCAAGCACACGCTGGGCATCGACATCGACGTGCCGGGGCTGCGCAGGGCGGCCGACAGGTTCGGCGAGCGGGTGGCGTTCGTCTGCGGTGACGGCACGGCGCTGCCGTTCCCCGATGCCTCGGTCGACGTGCTGGTGTTCAACCACATCTACGAGCACGTGGTCGACCCCGACGCGGTCGTGGCCGAGATGCGCCGCGTGTTGTCGGACGACGGGGTGCTCTACCTCGGGCTCGGCAACCGGCTCGGGGTCGTCGAGCCCCACTACAAGCTGCCCTTCCTGTCCTACCTGCCGCCCGCGCTGGCCGACCGTTATGTGCGGGCGTCCGGACGGGCCGATCATTACTACGAGCGGTTCAGGACGCGGCGCGGGCTGCGGAAGATGTTGCGGGCCTTCCACGTGTGGGACTACACCTTCCCCGTGCTGGCCACGCCTACTCAATTCGCGGGGGCCGAGCTGTTCCCCGGGGTGCTGGGGAAGGTGGTGCGGGCCGTGCTGGGCAAGGCGCCGCGCGCGTTGTTGCGGTTGTTGCTGCCCGTGGTGCCGACGTACCTGTGGGTGGCCACCAAGACGCCGCGGCGTCCGGTGGGGGCCGCGCTGCCCCAGCCGCCCGAGCGGGTCCGCCCGCTGTGAACACCGGCGGATCCGGGACGGCGGGCAGACGCGAAAGCCTCGACGTCGGCGCTGAGGGCGGTCCGGGCAGCGGTGCTGAGGACGGCGGTGCTGAGGACGGCGGTGCTGAGGACGGCGGTCTGGGCGGCGGCGGTGCTGAGGACGGCGGTCTGGGCGGCGGCGGTGCGGGCGGTGCTGACGGCAATGCTGAGGCGGATGACGTGAGGCCGGCTCGTAAGGGGCGGCCCGTTCTTCGTAAGGTCGTCCGGTTCGGGTTCCTCCTGGTGGCGCTCGGCTTCGGTGCGTACGCCGTGCTGAAGCAGTGGGACGCCGTGGCCGCCGGATTCGCCCGCCTGTCCTGGCCCGCGCTCGCCGGGTCGCTGGCCGCCGTGGTGGCCGCGCTGCTCGGAGCCATGCTCACCTGGCGCACCCTGCTGGCCGACCTCGGCTCGCCGCTGCCCCTGCGGCCCGCCGCCAAGGTCTTCTTCGTCGGCCAGCTCGGCAAGTACATCCCCGGCGCCGTCTGGCCGATGCTCGCGCAGATGGAGATGGGCCGCGACCTCGGGGTGCCGCGTTCGCGCAGCGCGGCGGCGTTCTTCCTGATGATGCCCGTCCAGATCGCCACCGGCCTGCTCGTCACGCTGGTGACGCTCGGCTGGGACCGCTACGGCTGGCTGCTGCTGTTCATCCCGCTGCTGCTCGTCCTGCTCGAACCCAAGGTCGTCAACGGCCTCATCGGCTTCGCCCTGCGCAAGCTCAAGCGCGAGCCCCTCGACCGCCCGCTCACCCGGCGCGGCATGCTCACCGCCCTGTGCTGGGCGGTGGCCGGCTGGCTCTGCTACGGCGTGCACCTCTACTTCATCGCGCCCCAGGGCGGCCTGCTCTTCGCGGTCGGCGCCTTCGCGCTGTCGTGGTCCCTGGGCATCTTGACCTTCGTCATCCCGGCGGGCGCGGGGGTGCGGGAGATTGCGATGGTTGCGGTGCTGGCGCCGCACCTCGACGCGGGTTCGGCAATTGCCGTGGCCCTTTCCTCCCGCATTGTCATCATCATGGGGGATCTGATCTGCGCAGGCTTGGCGGGAATTGCGGCACGTCGCGACTCGGTGTGATTTGGCCCGCGATTTAGGGGAGGCTGGTCATAAGCTGACTATCAGAGGGGGACGCCAGTCCCACGTTGATCTTGAGGGGAGAAGATCTACGTAATGCCTCGTGTGCTCGTCGACGCGGCTGCGGTCCCCGCAGACCGCGGCGCGTTGATCAGGTATGTGGACGGCCTCGTGGCCGCACTCCACCGGGCCGGGGCGGACCTGGCCGTGGTCTGCCAGCGGTCCGAAGCGGAGCGTTACCGGCTGCTCGCGCCCTCCGCCAGGATCATCGCGGGCCCTGTCGCCATCAACAACAGAGCCACCAGGCTCACCTGGGAGCAGACCGGCCTGCCGCTGCTCGCCCGCCAGGCCGGAGCCGACGTCATCCACGCCCCCTACTACTCCATCCCGCTCGGCTCGGGCCTGCCCACCGTCGTGACGGTGCACGACGCCACCTGGTTCACCGAGCCCGAGCAGCACGGCGCACGGGCGTCGTTCTTCCGCTCGGCCACCCGCACCGCCGTCCGCCATGCCCAGCGGGTGATCGTGCCGTCCAAGGCGACCAGGGACGAGCTCGTGCGCGTGCTGGCCGCCGACCCGACCCGGATCGACGTCGCCTACCACGGCGTGGATCTGACGCAGTTCCACCCGCCGAGCGAGCACGAGATCCGCAGGGCCGTCATGAGATGCGGGCTGCACGGCCAGCCTTATGTGGCGTTCCTGGGCGCGCTCGACCCCCGTAAGAACGTTCCCAATCTGATCAGGGGCTTCGCGGCGGCCGTCAAGTCGCTGGAGAAGCCGCCCGCGCTGGTGCTCGGCGGTGGCGTGCACGAGGACGACGTCGACGCCGCCTGCCGCGAGGTCGAGGCCACCGTCAAGGTCGTGCGTCCCGGCTACCTGGGCCCCGCCGACCTGTCCGGGTTCCTCGGCGGGGCGCTCGTCGTGGCCTTCCCCTCGCGGGGCGAGGGCTTCGGGCTGCCGGTGCTGGAGGCCATGGCCTGCGGCGCTCCGGTCCTGACCACGCATCGCACCTCGCTGCCGGAGGTCGGCGGCGACGCGGTCGCCTACACCGAGCCGGACGCCGACAGTATCGCCACGGCGCTCGGGCAACTGCTCGCCTCGTCCGAGCGGCGGCAGCAGCTGCAGGAGGCCGGTCTGGCCAGGGCTCGCGAATTCACCTGGGACGCCTCCGCGGAGGCTCATCTCAGCTCCTATCAACGCGCGATCGAATAGTTCGGTAACCTCACGGAGTGATGGAGAGCTCTTTGCCAGACCTCGAGGCGATCCTCCTGGTCGGAGGGCAGGGCACGCGCCTGCGTCCGCTGACACTGGGCACGCCCAAGCCGCTGCTTCCTACCGCCGGCGTGCCGTTCCTGGCCCACCAACTGGCGCGCGCGCGATCATTCGGCGTTCGCCGCATCGTCTTCGCGACCTCGTACAAGGCGTCGATGTTCGAGCCGGCCTTCGGTGACGGGCGGGCCTTCGGGCTCTCGCTCGACTACATGACGGAGGAGACGCCGCTCGGCACCGGCGGGGCGATCCGCAACGCCGCGGAGGCTCTCACGTCGGGGCCGTCCGACCCGGTGCTCATCCTCAACGGCGACATTCTCTCCGGCCATGACATCGGCGATCAGATACGCGCTCACCAGGCGCGAAATGCCGCTGTAACGCTCCATTTGACGGAGGTCGACGATCCGACCCGGTTCGGCTGCGTGCCGACGGACGAGTCGGGGCGCGTGACGGCCTTCCTGGAGAAGACGCCCAATCCGGTGACCAACCGCATCAACGCCGGGTGCTACGTCTTCACCCGGTCGGTGATCGACTCCATTCCGCGCGACGAGGTCGTGTCGGTGGAGCGGGAGACGTTCCCCGGACTGATCGAGTCGGGTGAGCTGGTGCTGGGCTACGCCGACCGCACCTACTGGCTCGACGTCGGCACGCCCGCCGCCTACGTCCAGGGCTCGCGGGACCTGGTGCTCGGGCGGCTGGCCTCACCCGCGCTGCCCGGCCCGACCGGCGAGCACCTGGCGCTCGAAGGCGCCCGCATCTCGCCCGAGGCCAAGGTCCAGGGCGGCACGGCGGTCGGCGCGCGGGTGGTCGTGGAGGCCGGGGCCTCGGTCATCGGGTCGGTGCTGAACGACGACAGCGTCATCGAGTCGGGCGCCTCCGTGACCGACTCGGTGGTGGGCCTGGGCGCGCGGGTCTGCGCCGGCACGGTGGTCCGTGACGCGGTGATCGGTGACGGGGCCGTCGTGGGGCCCGGCAACGAGCTGCAGAACGGTGTACGCATCTGGCCGGGGGTCGAGCTGCCCGAGCGGGCGATGCGTTACTCCAGCGACGTCTGACCGCGTGTCCGGCGATGTCTGGCCCGGGTTCGGCGATGCCTGACCGCGCGTCCGGCGGTGTCCGGCCCGGGTTCGGCGGCGTCTGGCCGTGCGTCCGGCGGCGCCCGGCCCGGGGCCGGGGGCGGCTGGTCTGACCAGGTGAGGGGCGGGGGCACACTGGACGGGTGAGGGAGCGCAGGTGGGTGCCCGGCGGGCCGGTGGACGCGGTGCTGGCCCTGCGGCCGCATCAGCGCGGCAGCGGCGACCCCACCTGGCGCCAGGGCGGTGACGGCACCGTGTGGCGCACCTCCAGGACGCCCGACGGGCCGTGCACGCTCAGAGTGGGCGTCATGGGCGGCGCCGTGCACGGGCAGGCGTGGGGGCCCGGGGCGGAGTGGGTGCTGGAGGAGATGCCGGCGCTGCTCGGCGGCTTGGACGACATTTCCGGATTCAGCGTCAAACATGACGTTCTAGCCGAGGTTGTCAGGAAATATCCGGGCTTGCGGATCGGCCGGACCGGCCGGGTGATGGAGGCCCTCGTACCGGCCGTCCTGGAGCAGAAGGTGGTCGGGCGGGAGGCCTGGCGGGCCTGGCGCTATCTGCTCACCCGCTACGGCGAGCCCGCGCCCGGCCCCGCGCCCGACGGGATGCGGGTGATCCCGGAGCCCGCGGTGTGGCGGCAGATCCCGACCTGGCACTGGCACCGCGCGGGCGCCGAGGCCGTCCGCGCCCGGACGATCGCGAACGCTGCCTGGCACGCCGGCAAGCTGGAGGCCGCCGCCACCACGGAGGAGCTCGACCGGTTGTTGCGGGCGCTGCCGGGGATCGGGGTGTGGACGTCGGCCGAGGTGCGCCAGCGCGTCTTCGGCGACCCGGACGCGGTGAGCGTCGGCGACTTCCATCTGGCCAAGCTCGTCGGCTATGCCCTGACCGGGGAGAAGACCGACGACCCCGGGATGTTGCGGCTGCTGGAGCCGTACGAGGGGCACCGGCATCGCGCCACGGTGCTCGTCTATCTGACCGGCCTGCGCCCGCCCGCACGCGGGCCCAGGATGGCCGTGCGCGACTATCGCTCGTTCTGACATACGGGGCCCTGGGTGCGACCGGCGAACTCAGCCCGTCGTACTGTGCCGTTATGAGTCTTGTCAGTGATTCCGCCGTTCGCCGAGCCCTCGCCCGTGCCCGCGACGGCAAGGCCCTCGACGTCACCGAGGCCACCGTTCTCCTGCACGCCCGGGGCGCGCAGCTCGACACGCTGCTCGAACACGCCTCCCGGGTCCGTGACGCCGGCCTGCGGGCGGCCGGTCGCGACGGGGTCATCACGTACAGCAGGAAAGTGTTCATCCCGTTGACGAGGTTGTGCCGGGACCGGTGTGGATACTGCACGTTCGCGACCGCGCCGCACAAGCTGGACGCGCCGTTCCTGAGCCCGGACGAAGTGCTGGAGATCGCCCGGCAGGGTGCGGCGATGGGGTGCAAGGAGGCGCTGTTCACGCTGGGGGACCGGCCCGAGGACCGGTGGCACCAGGCGCGGGAGTGGCTCGACGCGCACGGCTACGACGACACGTTGTCCTATGTGCGGGCGATGGCGATCAGGGTGCTGGAGGAGACCGGGCTGCTGCCGCACCTCAACCCGGGCGTGCTGAGCTGGCGCGACCTGCAGCGGCTCAAGCCGGTCGCGCCGTCCATGGGCATGATGCTGGAGACGACCTCGCGGCGGTTGTTCGAGGAGAAGGGGCAGCCGCACTACGGCTCGCCCGACAAGGACCCGGCCGTACGGCTGCGCGTGCTGGAGGACGCCGGCCGGACGAACGTGCCGTTCACCACCGGCATCCTGATCGGCATCGGCGAGACCATCGAGGACCGGGTCGAGTCGATCTTCGCCATCCGGCGGGTGGCCCGCGAGTACGGCGCGATCCAGGAGGTCATCGTCCAGAACTTCCGCGCCAAGCCCGACACGGCCATGCGCGGGCTGCCCGACGCCGACCTGCAGGAGCTCGCGGCCACCATCGCGGTCGCCCGCCTGATCCTCGGCCCCCGCGTACGCCTGCAGGCACCGCCCAACCTCGTGGACGCCGAGTACGAGCTCATGATCCGGGCGGGCATCGACGACTGGGGCGGCGTGTCGCCGCTCACCCCCGACCACGTGAACCCGGAGCGGCCCTGGCCGCAGATCGACGACCTGGCGGCCCGCACGGCCGAGGCCGGGTTCCGGCTGCGCGAGCGGCTGACGATCTATCCCGAGTACGTGCTGGCCGGCGAGCCCTGGTTGGACCCGCGGCTGTTCGGCCACGTGGCCGCCCTGGCCGACCCGGAGACGGGTCTGGCGCGGGAGGACGCCGAGCCGCGCGGCCTGCCGTGGCAGGAGCCCGACGGCGGGTTCACCTCATCGGGGCGGGTGGACCTGCACGTCGAGGTGGACACCTCGGGGCGCACCGCGGATCGGCGCGACGACTTCGACCACGTCTACGGCGACTGGGACGCCCTGCGCGACCGGCTCGGCCCGGACGCGGCGCCCATGGCCGCCACCCTCCCGAGCGCCGTGCGGCAGGCGCTCAAGAAGGCCGGGTCCGACCCGGCCGGGCTGACCGACGCCGAGGCCGTGACCCTGCTGAGCGCGGAGGGGGCGGCGCTGGACGAGTTGGCCGCCATCGCCGACGACCTCAGGAGGCAGGCGGTGGGCGACGAGGTCACCTACGTCGTCAACCGGAACATCAACTTCACCAACGTCTGCTACACCGGCTGCCGCTTCTGCGCCTTCGCCCAGCGCAGGACCGACGCCGACGCGTACACGCTGAGCCTCGACCAGGTGGCCGACCGGGCGCAGGAGGCCTGGGAGGCGGGCGCGACCGAGGTGTGCATGCAGGGCGGCATCCATCCCGACCTCCCCGGCACCGCCTATTTCGAGATCGCCAAGGCCGTGAAGGAGCGGACGCCGGGCATGCACGTGCACGCGTTCTCCCCGATGGAGGTCATCAACGGCGCGAGCCGGACGAACCTGTCGATCGAGGACTGGTTGCACGCGGCCAAGGAGGCCGGCGTCGACTCGATCCCGGGAACGGCGGCGGAGATCCTGGACGACGACGTGCGCTGGGTGCTGACCAAGGGCAAACTGCCCACCAAGGAGTGGGTCGACGTCATCACGACGGCCCACAAGGTGGGGATCCCGACGACGTCCACCATGATGTACGGCCACGTGGACAACCACCTGCACTGGGTCAGGCACATCAAGCTGATCAGGCGCATCCAGGAGGAGACCGGCGGGTTCTCCGAGTTCGTGCTGCTGCCGTTCGTGCACACCAGCTCGCCCATCTACCTGGCCGGCGTCGCCAGGCCGGGTCCGACGGCGCAGGAGAACCGGGCCGTGCACGCCCTGTCGCGGATCCTGCTGCACGGCGCGATCAAGAACATCCAGTGCTCGTGGGTCAAGCTCCAGGACGACCTGTGCCGCCAGGTGCTCCAGGGCGGCGTGAACGACCTCGGCGGCACCCTGATGGAGGAGACCATCAGCAGGATGGCGGGCTCGGAGAACGGCTCGTACAAGACCATCAGCGAGCTGCGCGAGATGGTCGAGGTCAGCGGCCGGCCGGTCAGGCAGCGGACCACCGAGTACGGCGTCCCGGCGGAGGAGCGGCTGCGGGCCTCGGCGGCCAGCGACGGCGTCTGCCGTAGTGTCAGGAGGGTCCTGCCGATGGCGTAGTTGTAACATGTTCTAACAAGCCTTGCGTCCGCTGGGGGAGACGCTGGAAGAATCGTCACTCCCTTGGAGAGAGGTTCACCGTGCGGTTGGGTCGGCACCGCGCCGCGCTATCCGGCGAGCAGCGACGTAAGAAAGCGCTCCAGCGTGGCATGCTGGCCGGGCTCACGGCCGCGGCCATCGTGGCGGCCGCGCTCGTGGTGGTGTTCGGCGGCGTCGGCGCGCTGTGCACCACACGAGAGCCTGTTCTGGTCAGCGTGACCGCCGCGGTCGACGTGGCGCCGGCGGTCATGGAGGCGGCGGGACGGTTCAACGAGACGAAGACGTCGATCGGCGGCCGGTGCGTGCTGGTCCAGGTGACCGAGCAGCCGCCGGCCACCGTGCTGCGCACGCTGATCGGCGACCGGGCGGGCGTGCTGCGCGAGCGGCCCGACGGCTGGATCGCGGACTCGTCGGCCTGGATCAGGCTGGCCCGCCAGCAGGGCGCGAGCGCGCTGCCCAGCGGTGAGAGCGTGGTGGCGACCTCGCCGCTGGTCTTCGCCACCCGGTCGTCGCTGGCCCAGCGCTTCACCGTGGGCAAGACGGAGATGAACTGGCGGATGGTCTTCCCCTCGACCGTGCGCGGGCGGCTGACGCCCACCGAGAACGAGCCCGACGTCGTACGCGTGCCGGACCCGTCGCTGGCCGGGGCCGGCATCGCGACCGTGGCCGCCGCCCGGGACGTCGTCGGCACGGGACCGGCCGCGGACAAGGCGCTGACCGCGTTCGTGCGGTGGGCGCAGGCGGGCTCGGCCCCCGACTACCGCAGCATGCTGGCCGCCGTCGACGACCGCACGTTCTGGCGGCGCCCGGTCGTCATCGTCCCCGAGCAGGCGGTGTGGAACCACAACCTGCGCCCGTCCTCCGACCCGGTCGTCGCGCTGCATCCGCGCGAGGGCACGATCAACCTGGACTACCCGTACGTCGTCACCGCCACCGATCCGACGGTCGCCGAGGCGTCCACGGCCTTCGCCGCCTGGCTGAAGGGCGCGCAGGCGCAGGAGATCGTCCGGCGGGCGGGCTTCCGGTCCGGCGACGGCACCCGGGGCCCGATCTCGCCGGGGCCGCAGATCCCCTCCGAGGCGCCGAAGACCCGGCAGTCGGTCTCGCCCCAGGACATCGACGAGGCGCTGCGCGCCTGGAGCAGGCTGGCCCCGCCGACGAACATCCTCGTGCTGGCCGACACCTCCAAGCACATGGCCGAGCCGCTGAACGGCAAGAGCAGGGTCAGCGTGGCCCTGGCCGCGGCCAAGATCGGGCTGCAGCTCTTCCCCGACTCCACGCACATGGGCCTGTGGGAGTTCGCCGACAAGCTGGGGCATATCAAGGGCTACCAGGAACACGTCGGGCTGGGCCCGATCATCGAGCCGGAGACGGGCCAGGTGATCCGGCGCAGCCGGCTGACCGAGCTGACGAGCACGATCACCGCCCATCCCAAGCTGGACAGCTCGCTCTACGACGCCGTGCTGAGCGGCTTCCGCAAGATGTCGGCGGAGTACCGCGAGGAGATGAACAACACCCTCCTCGTGATCACCGCGGGCCGGGACGACGGCAAGGGCACGAAGTTGCCGCACCTGCTCGACGAGTTGCGGCGCGGCTGGAACCCGGACAAGCCCGTACAGATCATCGTCATCGCGTTCGGCAAGGGCGTCGACCGCGGCAGTCTGTCGCAGATCACCGCGGCCACGAACGGCTCGCTGCACGAGGCGCAGGAGCCTGGCGAGATCATCGACGTCTTCCTGGCGGCGCTGGCCCGCCGGCTCTGCCATCCCACCTGCAAGCCGACGACCTGAGCGACATCACCCCTGAGAAAAGGGGGCGCGGGCGCGCCCCCTTTTCGGATCAGACGCGCTGCCAGAGCGCCGGGACGTTGGGCGGCTCCCAGCCGGCCAGGGCGGTGTGCGCCTGGAGGCACCGGTAGGTGGAGCCGTTGTAGGTCACGGTGCTGCCCGTCGCGTAGGCCGTGCCGGCCCGCCACGTGCCGGAGGGCGTCGTCGGGGTCACCGTCGGCGTCGGGGTCGGCGTCGGGGTGACGGTCGGGGTGGGGGTCGGGGTGGGGTTGCCGCCACCCCCGCCGATCTGCAGGTCGATGCAGGAGTAGAAGGCGTTGGTGGTGTCGGAGATGTTCCAGATGGCCAGGACCCTCTGGCGGCCGGAGTAGCCGGAGAAGTTGACCGTGTGCGCGACCGTGGCCGGCGGCTGCTGGTTGTTGCCGCTGAACGAGGCCACCCGCGTGTTGCCGATGTAGTACTCGTAGTTGGACGTGGCGTGCCTGGCGGTGAAGACCCAGTTGAAGGTCACCGTGGTGCCGACCGACGCGACGGGCCACGCCTTGCTCTCGTCGCTGAGCTGCGCGAACTGGCCCAGGTTGGCGTGGCAGTTACGCAGCCCCTTCGGGCCTTCCACGCTCTGCGGCTCGTAGATGATGTTGCCGCAGCCGGACACCCTGCCCTGGGCGCAGTTGGCCTGGCGGCTGGGGGGAGAGTTCACGTAGCCGTGCGCGAACGCCGGTGTGGTGTTGAACACCGTGGTGGCGATGGCGATCACCACCACGGCGACCAGCGTGAGAGTCCTTCTCATGAAGTGGCTCCTTTACATGGGGGGATGCTCCAAATGTAAAGGAAACTTTCCTAACGGTAAACGGCCACTGACCGGGTGTTCGACCCGGCGGTCAGCGGACGACGATGAAGTCCGCGGCGTCGCGGGGGGCCCTTTCGCGCGGCGGGGCGGCTGCGTGCCCGACGGCCACGCAGCCCATCGGGTCCCACGAGCCGGGCAGATCGAGCACCTCGCGGACGACCGGCCGGCAGAACATGGTGGAGGAGACCCACGCCGAGCCGAGCCCTTCGACGGCGAGCTGGATGAGCAGGTTTTCCACTCCGGCGCCCATGGCCACGACGAACATCTCCCGCTCCGAGGCGTTGCGCCGATCGTCGCGGTAGGTGTGGGAGCCCTCCATCACCAGGCACGGCACGACCAGGTAGGGCGCGCCGCGCAGCACGTCGCCGCGCTTGATCCGCTTGGCGATCGACTGCTCGGTGAAGCCGTCGCCACGCAGGTCCTCGATCCACGCCTCGCGCATGGCGTCGAGCAGCTTGACGCGGGTCTCGGGCGACTCGACCAGCACGAACCGCCACGGGGTCGTGTGGTGCGGCGCGGGCGCGGCGATGCCCGCCGCCACCGCCCGGCGCACCGCGCCCGGGTCGACGGGCCGGTCTGAGAACTCCCTGATCGTCCGGCGGGCGAACACGACGTCGCGCGAGCCGAAGCGGAACAGGTCGTCGTCGGCCGCCCGGACCAGCGGCCTGACGCCCGGCCCGTCGTCCTCGGTGACCAGGTGGGACAGCCCGCGCACGATCGCGACGGGAACGCCGGAGAGCTTGCCCTTGACCAGCTCGGCCGCGCCCGCGATCTCGTCGGCCAGCGCCGTGACGGTGGCGTTGAGCGCGTTGCCGTAGCCGTCGGAGACGCCTCTGAAGTCGTCGAGCGGGCGCACGCCGGCCGCCCCGATGGCCACGTCGGTGAGCCCGTTGCGCCACGGCCGGCCGAACGTGTCGGACACGATCACGCCCGCGCGCACGGGCAGGCCCTTCCTGATGCGCCTGGCCGAGGCGTCGGGGTCCTCGGGCAGGAGCAGCACGGTGCCGGGCTCGGTGTTGGAGGCGTCGACGCCCGCGGCGGCCATGACGAAGCCGTGGCGGGTCTGGGAGATGACGGTGTCGCCGCGCCTGGCGACCACCCGCTCGGTCTCCTCCTCGATCGCCCGCATGCGGTCGGGGGCGTGCCGGATCCGGCCCTCGGCCTTGCTCACGATCTTGGAGGTGACGACCACGATGTCGCCGTCGCGCAGGCCGGCGTCCTGGAGCAGCGCGGCGACGTCGTCGCCCGGCCGCACCTCGCCGATGCCCGCGACGGCGAGCACCTCGATGTGCTGGGGGACCTCGACGTGGCGGGGGACCTCGG
Organism: Nonomuraea sp. NPDC002799; assembly: GCF_053592075.1. Classification (NCBI taxonomy): domain Bacteria; kingdom Bacillati; phylum Actinomycetota; class Actinomycetes; order Streptosporangiales; family Streptosporangiaceae; genus Nonomuraea; species Nonomuraea sp. NPDC002799. The sequence goes on along the minus strand of NZ_JBSFVA010000001.1, from coordinate 454,334 downwards.
CGTGCGGCGGGACGGTCATCGGGCGAGCTCCTGGGCGAGGTCGAGGGTGGTGCGGGCGATGTCGGCCGCGGCGTCGGCGTCGTGCATGAGGATCGGGCGGGCCAGCACGCGCACGCCGTCGAGCGCGACCCCTTCGTCCTCCTCCGCCACCAGCCAGCCGTCGATCAGCTCGGCGCCGTAGAGCTCCAGCACGGCCTGAGCGGTCGTCTCCACCCCGATGGCCGTCAGGCACGCGTCGGCCATGCCCCGGACGGGAGCCCCGCCGATGATGGGCGACACCCCGACCACGGTCTTGGCGAGCAGGGCCTCGCGGATGCCGGGGACCTGAAGGATGGTGCCGATGCTGACGACGGGGTTGGACGGCGGCAGGATGACCACGTCGGCCTGCTGGATCGCCTCCAGCACCCCCGGCGCGGGCTTGGCGGTGTCGACCCCCACCAGCGCGAACGACCGGGCGGGAACGGAGGCGCGCAGGCGCACCCACCACTCCTGGAAGTGCACGGCGCGCTTGCCCTGCTCGTCCTCGATCACCACGTGGGTCTCGCAGCGGTCGTCGCTCATCGGCAGCAGCCGCACCCCCGGCTGCCAGCGCGCGCACAGCGCCTGGGTGATCTGGGAGAGCGGATAGCCGGCCTCCAGCATCTGCGAGCGGACGATGTGGGTGGCGAAGTCGCGGTCGCCGAGCCCGAACCACTGCGGCTCCACGCCGTACGCGGCCAGCTCCTCCTTGACGACGTGGGACTCCTTGGCCCGGCCCCAGCCCTGCTCCTCGTCGATGCCGTTGCCCAGGGTGTACATCACCGTGTCGAGGTCTGGGCAGACCCGCAGACCGAACAGGGTGATGTCGTCACCCGTGTTGCCGATGACGGTGATCGAGGCGTCGGGCGCGGTGGCGCGCAGGCCGCGCAGGAAACGGGCGCCGCCGATGCCGCCGGCGAGTGACACGATGTGCATGCGGCCCAGTCTTCCACCGGCCTCTGACAACGCCGTCTCGGGAGTCGTTTTCGCCACTCATCGAGAGGTGAACCTCCAGGTTGAGCGCTTTTGTGATGTAAGAGGTTTCTGGGACCTCCGCCGGGCATGTCGGTGATGTGGCAAACTCCCTTCGGGCCAAAGGGTCCATTGGGGGTAGTTATGAGCAAACTTGATGTAGCTCGGCTGAAGGAGCCGGCCGCTTGGATCATGCTCGTCACCGGGCTGGTGAACGTGCTGCTGACGATCGGCCACATCCTGATCGGCACGTCGTCCAGCTCGTCCTTCATGGACCGCGCGGCCTCGAACTTTCCGAGCCTGACCAACCCGGTCTTGACGGCGTTGCTGCTCGGGGCGGTGCTGCTCGTCACCAAGGTCGGCGCGCCGACGCCCAAGGCCAAGCCGATCACGTACGGGTCGGCGGCCGGGCTGCTCCTGGCGACCGTGGTGGGCATGCTGGCGCTGCTCCTCGGCCTGTTCGCCGGAATCGGTGCCCGGGAGACCGTGGAGTTCGTGCTCCTGGGTGTGCCGCAGCTCGCGCTCACCGCCCTCGCCCTGGTCTACCTGCTTCCGCAGGTCCTTCCCGAACGTCCGGTCGCGCAGGTCTACCAGCCTCAGTTCGGCCAGCAGCCGCCGTTCTTCGGTGGTCAGCAGCCGCAGCAGTTCGGCCAGCCGGAGCCGGCTCAGGCCGCGCCCGGATACGGGCAGCAGCCGCCGTCGGGTCAGCAGCCCGAGTACGGCCAGCACTCCGAGTACGGCCAGCAGCCGCCTTCGGGCCAGCAGCCCGGTTATGGTCAGCAACCGCCCTCCGGTCAGCAGCCCGGTTATGGTCAGCAACCGCCTTCGGGCCAGCAGCCTGGGTATGGCCAGCAGCCGCCGTCCGGTCAGCAGCAGCCTGGGTACGGACAGCAGCCGCCCTCGGGCCAGCAGCCCGGCTACGGCCAGCAGCCGCCTTCGGGCCAGCAGCCTGGGTATGGCCAGCAGCCTCCCTCTGGTCAGCAGTCTCCCTCCGGTCAGCAGTCTGGCTACGGGCAGCCGTCCGGTTACGACCAGGCCGGCTACGATCAGCCCGCTTATGAGCAGTCGTCCGGTTACGGGCAGCAGCCGCCTTCGGGTCAGCAGGTCGGCTACGGGCAGCAGCCGCCGAGCTTCGTCGGCCAGCCCGAGCCGCCGCAGGCGATCTACGCCCAGCCGGAGCCGTACCAGCCGATCAGGGCCGCGCTGCCCGCCGCGCCGGCGGACCGCCGGCCTGAGCCGCAGCCCGGCCAGTCCGATCACGCGTACCCGCCGCAGAGCTTCGGGCAGGACTCGAACCACGGCCAGGCGGCCTACGCCCCCGCCGAGACGGCCCCCTCGATCCAGGATTACGCCACCCCGCCTCCTGCGGTCCAGGATTACGCCACCCCGCCTCCCTCTGTTCAGGATTACGCCACCCCGCCTCCTGCGGTTCAGGATTACGCCACCCCGCCTCCTGCGGTTCAGGACTACGCCACCCCGCCTCCCTCGGTTCAGGATTACTCCACCCCGGCCTCGGAGTACCAGCCCGCCCCGTACGTCCCGGCGGACAGCCAGCCAAGCCTTTACGGTCAGCCGAGCCCGAACCCCTACGCGCCCCCGGCGAACGACCAGCAGAGCCCGTACGCGCAGGATCAGCAGAGCCTGTACGCGCCGGTGGAGACCGCGCCCAACGCCTTCGCCGAGCCGGCCTTCCCGTCGGGTGAGACCACCCCGAACGTGCAGTTCCCGCCGGCGGCCGAGCAGCCGCAGTTCGGCCAGCAGCCTTACTACGGCCAGAGCGCGTTCGATCAGCAGGCCGCCGGTCAGCAGGCCCCGCAGCAGCCGGCCCCGCAGCAGGGCGGGCAGCCGTTCACGGGCTACTCGGGCCACGAGTTCGCGGCCCCGCCCGCCTACCAGGAGCCCGACCCGCCCGTGGACCCGCGCTCCCAGCAGCTCATGGACGCCTACCAGCAGGCGGAGACGTACCAGAGCTCCGCGCCCCAGCACCTGCCGGCCGGCGGCCAGCCCGAGCTGCGGGTGCCCGACTATTCCAGCCAGGCGGGCGCGCCCAGGTCGTACGACGACCCGTTCGGCCACCCGCAGCAGCACGCCGAGTACGGGTCCCAGCAGGCCCAGTACCGTCCCACGCACCAGGCCCCGGCCGGTGGGGCGGCCTGGCCGGAGGCCCCGGCCGAGTCGACGATGCGGCTCGACCCCAGCGCGCTGGGCGGTGGCGAGCAGCGTCGTCCGGGAGACGATCCGATCGACCCGACCGCCATATACACCCCTAACGAGCCCCGCAGGTAACGGACCGGCAATGGACGGCTAGAGAGAAGGTGGGCCACGGGCGGGGGTCTTTCCGCCCTGGTACGGTTCGGACCGCTAGCAGCGTTGAAAAGCTACGCCGACGCCGGCTGCAAAGGGGTGTCGGCGGGGTGCGAACATCACATGCCAAGCACACCGGGGCGAGATCTGGTCTTTCCCCGGATACCTGCATGCCGCTTGACGTCGGCTACGGCACACGCGTGTAATTACAACCATGTTGTTACGCCTTCCAGTGGGTGGGTAGTAAGGAAGGCGTCCATGGGGGGCTCCATTGCGGGCGGGCGGCAGGGAGGTGTGCAGTGACCGATCCGGTCATCGCACAGGAACAGCTTGACGACGCTGAAGAACTCGGCTGGCAAGAGCGTGCGTTGTGTGCTCAGACGGATCCGGAGGCGTTTTTTCCGGAGAAGGGCGGCTCCACCCGAGAGGCCAAGAAAGTCTGCCGATCGTGCGAGGTCCGTGCTGAGTGTCTTGAATACGCACTTGAGCACGATGAGCGGTTCGGCATCTGGGGTGGGTTGTCCGAGCGTGAGCGCAGACGGATCAAGCGCCAGGCCGTTTAGGTCCGATGGGTGATCTGCCTGGCGGACTGCTGTCACGGTCCAAGACCGGGGCGGCGGCCCGATGAGCAGGTTTCCCGTCAGGGATATGGGCGAAGGGGTCACGCGGGTTGCCGTGTGACCCTTTTTCGCCTCTCCCGATGAGGTTTCACCTGTATGGTGGGCGCGCCTGATCATCCCCCCAGGAGTCACCCGCCGATGTCACGTCCCTACGTCACCGCGATCGTCGTCTCCCACGACGGCGCCCGCTGGGTCGGGGAGACGCTGCGCGCGCTGGCCGGTCAGAGCCGCAGGCCCGACCGCGTGGCCGGCGTCGACAACGGCAGCAGGGACGCCTCCGCCGACCTGATGGCCCAGACGCTCGGCCGTGGCAACGTGTTGTCCCTGCCCCGCTCCACCGGGTTCGGCGAGTCCGTCGGCGAGGTGCTGGCCAAGCTGCCGTCCGCCGGCGGCGACGAGTGGATCTGGCTGCTCCACGACGACTGCGCCCCCGACAGGCGGGCGCTGGAGGCGCTGCTGGCGGCCGCGCAGCACCATCCGAAGGCCGCCGTGCTCGGCCCCAAGCTGCGCGACTGGCTCGACCGCAGACGGCTGCTGGAGATCGGCGTCACCGTGGGCAGGACCGGGCGCAGGGAGACCGGGCTGGAGCCGAACGAGTTCGACCAGGGGCAGCATGACGGCACGCGGGAGGTGCTGTCGGTGTCCACGGCCGGGATGCTGATCCGCCGTGACGTGTGGGAGCGGGCCGGCGGGCTGGATCCGTTCTTACCGCTGTTCCGCGACGACCTCGACCTGTGCTGGCGGGTGCGCAACGCCGGGCACAAGGTGCTGAACGTGACCTCCGCCGTGGCCTACCACGCGGAGGCGGCGGCGCGCAGACGGCGGCGCATCGCGGTCAGCGGGGACCATCCGCGCCGGCTCGACCGGCGCAACGCGATCTTCGTGGTCATGGCCAACCTGCCGTTCGGCGCGATGCTCTGGGCGTTGCTGCGCACCCTGCTGGGGTCGGCCTTCCGGACGTTGTTGTTCGTGGTGAGCAAGCAGCCCGCGAACGCGCTGGACGAAGTGGTGGCCATGGGCTCGGTCCTGGCGCACCCGTTCAGGCTGCTCCGGGCGCGACGAGCCCGCCGCCACGGCCGTAAAACGGGATATATCCGCATTAAGGGGTTGATGGCGCCGCGGGGAGCGGCCTACCGGCGGCTCGTCGACCTGACGCAGAGCTTCCTCGCCGGCCAGGCGCCCGTCGACTCGACCGGGCGTCACCACCACGCGTCCTCGTCCGCGTCCGCGCCGGACGAGGACGTGGTCCCGCCGCCGGACACCGGCGCGGTCAAGCGCTTCATCGGCCGTCCCGGTGTGCTCCTCATGCTCTCGCTGACCGTGGTGGCGCTGGTCGCCGAGCGGTCGCTCCTCTGGGGCGAACGACTCGGCGGCGGCGCCCTGGTCCCGGTGACGGGCAGTGCGAGCGACCTCTGGACCTTCTACACCGAGGGCTTCCACGACATCGGGCTCGGCTCCGACGCCTGGGCGCCGCCGTACGTGGCCGTGCTCGCCGCCCTGGCCACGCCGGCGTTCGGCAAGACGTGGGTGGTGGTCTCCGTGCTGCTGCTCGGCTCGGTGCCGCTGGCGGGCGCCTCGGCGTACCTGGCGACGCGGCACATCATCCCGGCGGTGCCCGCACGGGCGTGGGCGGCCGGGACGTACGCGCTGCTGCCCGTCGCCACGGGGGCGGTCGCGGCGGGGCGGCTGGGCACGGCGGTGGTGTTCGTACTGGTGCCCGTCTACGCCTCGCTCGGCACCAAGCTGCTGTCCGCGGAGCGCCGCCGCGCCCGCCGCGCCGCCTGGACGCTGGGGCTGCTGCTGGCCGTGGGCACGGCGTTCGTGCCGCTGGTCTATCCGCTCTTCGCCGTTCTGGGGGTGCTGGCGGCCGTCGCGTTCCGTGGCGTGCTGACCTCGATGGTGATCGCGCTCGTGGTGCCCGTGGTGCTGCTGCTCCCGTGGCTGGCGACGCTGGTGACCGATCCGGGCAAAATCCTGCTCGAAGCCGGTCTGCACGATCCGGCCCTGGTCGACGCCGGGCTGGCGCCGGAGTCGCTGCTGGCCCTGAGTCCGGGCGGACCGGGGCTGCCGCCGTTCTGGGTGACCTCGGGCCTGCTCGTGACGGCGCTGGCGGCGCTGCTCATGCGCCGCCAGCGGATGATCGTGGCCCTCGGCTGGGGCGTCGCCCTGTACGGGGTGCTGGCCGCCATCCTGGTCAGCCGCGTCAGCGTCGAAGGGGCGCGGGTCTGGCCTGGGGTGCCGCTGGCGTTCGCGGGAACCGGGCTGCTGGTCCTCGTCGGCCTGACCGCGCACCGGCTGTCGGAGTTGCGGGCCGGCGGCGGGCTCGCGCGGGTGGGCGCCACCGCGCTGGTGGCGGTGGCGTTCAGCACGCCGCTGCTGGCGGCCGGCCACTGGATGGCGAGCGGCGTGCCCGGGCCGCTGGTGGGCGACGCACGCGAGGCGCTGCCCGCGCTGGCGGCGGCGCGTACCCGGAACGGGGAGCGGACCCTGGTCGTCAAGGGGACGGCGTTCACGGTGCTGCACGGTCGCGGCCCGCTGATCGGCGAATCGGAGCTGCCGGTCTCGTCCGAGGCCCGCACCCGCGTGGCGGCCGCCGCGCGGGGGCTGATCGGCGGGCGCGGCGGGGACGCGGCCACGCTCGCCCAGCTCGGCATCGGCATGGTGGCCGTGGCGCCGCCCGTCTCGCCCGAGCTGGCCGAAGTCCTCGACTCGCAACCGTCGTTGCAGCGCCAGAGCCTGTCGGCGGCGGGCGGTCTGTGGTCCCTGAGCGAGCCGGTCACCCGGGTGCCCGCGCAGCCGGAGAGCGTGCTGCACACGCCGTGGCTCTGGGCGCAGGGGGCGCTGGTGCTGCTGGTGGTGCTCCTGGCCGCGCCGGGGCGGCGCGCGCCCGAAGGCGTGGAGTCGTCCGCCGTGGCTCTGGCGGGCGCGTGATGGCGGCGTCCGCGGCTCCGGTGTTCGTGGTTCTGGCGTTCGCGGCTCTGGCGGGTGCGTGATGAAGACGTTCGTGGAGAACCGGTTCGGGCTGCTGGCGCTGGTCGTGGTGGCCCTGGTCGCCATGTACGGCGTCGCGTTCGTCACCAGGCCCGCCCCCGTGCCGCCGGTGCCCGACGGCCCGCGCAAGGTGGCCGTCGAGTCGGTCACCGCCGTGTGCCCCGGCACGAAGGGGGAGCGGGTCGACGTCTACCTGCCCGGCACGCTGTCCCACGAGGCCATGGACGCCGAGCCGTACCGGACGAACGGCCCCGGCGGACTGGAGGCCGGCTACGTCACCCGCGCCACGACGGGCGCCGGCCGCGGCCTGTCCGGGGTCCGCTGCACCGAGCCCGCCCCGCGGACCTGGCTGGTCGGGCCGGGGCCCGCGAACGCCGACGTACGCCTGCACCTGACCAACGCCGACAAGGCGCCGGCGCTGGCGGACGTGCAGGTGTACGCGGCGGAGGGCCCTGTCTCGGGAGACGCGGGCCGCGGGCTGGAGATCGCGCCGGGCGAGCACCGGGAGATCGACCTCAAGACGCTCGCCCCCTCGGCCGACATCATGGCCGTGAGCGTCACCACCTTCTACGGCCGGCTCGCCGTGGCCGCCAGGGCCACCATGGAGATCGGCGGCGTCGACTGGCTCCCGGCCGCCGCGCCGCCCGCCACGCGCGTGGTCGTCCCCGGCATCCCCGGCGGCGGCGGGCGCCGCGAGCTCCTCGTCGCCGCCCTCGGCGAAACCGACGCTCTGGTACGGGTGCGGGCGGTGAGCCAGGACGCCGAGTACGCCATGAAGGGCCGGGAGACGATGGACGTGCCGGCCGGAAGCGTCGTCTCGCTGGACGTCACCACCGGGGTGGGCGGCTCGCCGGCGGCCCTCGTTCTGACCTCGCCGGTCCCGATCGTCGCCGGGCTCGTCATCACCGGCACCGGCGGGCGCTCGGACGTGGCCTTCACCGCCGGGACGCCGTCGCTGGAGCTGGGAAGCGCCGTGGCGCGCAACGGCGCCGGGTCACGGCTGGTGCTCACCGCCCTGGGCGCCCGCGCCGGGAAGGTCCGGGTGCAGGTGGTGGCCGGGAAGGGCGATGCCGCGCGGCCGTTCGACGTGGAGGTGCCCGCGGGGCGGACCCGCGACGTGCCGCTCAAGGCGAAGGGCGCCTTCGCCGTCGTGGTGACGCCTGTCTCCGGGGAGGTCTATGGGGGCCGGGTGGTGGAGGAACGCCTGAAGACCGGACTCATGATCACCACTCAGCCTCTGGCCCCGGCCCGGACGTGGACGATCCTCCCACCCCTGACCGACTCCCCCCGCGTCGTGCAGCCCTGAGCAACTACCCGCGGACCACCGCAGATGGGTCAGCGGCGGTCGTCGTAGCCCGGGTCGACGGTTTCGGGGGAGATGCCCAGCAATGTGGCCACCTGCTCCACAACCGTGTCATGGACCATGGCGCCCAGCGTGTCGCGGTCGCGGGCGCGCGCCTCCAGCGGGCGGCGGTAGATGACGATCGAGGCCGGGCTCTGGCCGCTCGCCGCGTCCGCCCGGCCGAACGGGATCGGGTCGGTGCCCAGGCTCGGGCCGTCGTCCAGCTCGCTCAGCGGGGGCACCTCCTCCACCGCGAACTCCACGGCCGAGAGCTGGCGCTCCCATCGGGGGCGTAGCCGGTCGACCGCGTCGAGGACGAGATCGTCGAAGCGCTCGCTGCGCGCCTTGGCCATCGGGATGTGGGAGGGGGCGAGCGGGCCGCGGAGGCCGCGACCGTGGCGATCGCGCCGTCTGGGACCGCGCCTGTTTGTCACAGGGGCAAGTGTAGGGGGCTGTCCCGCCCGTTCCGGGAGTGGCGACGCCGGTCCTCGGGCGCGATCCTGAGCAGGGGCGCCATCGGGGCATGTGGGTGGAAACGCTGCGACAGGTGTCCGAATTGTGGCGACACGCTCGTTAAGAGCCCTCAGATAGTGGCGCCTCGCACTCTTACCAGATACGGTCCCTCCGTGAGCCCCGTCCGCCGCTGTTCCCGCACCGCTTGCAGCCAGCCTGCCGTCTTCACGCTCACGTACGTATACGCCGACTCGACCGCTGTCCTCGGCCCCCTGGCGACGTACGCGGAGCCACACTGCTATGACCTGTGCGCCGAACATGCCGAGCGGCTTACCGCCCCCCGCGGCTGGGAGGTGGTGCGGCTGCCGACGGATGGCGCCTCACCCAGCTCCGATGACCTCGAAGCGCTGGCCAACGCGGTCCGTGAGGCGGCGCGGCCCGCACCGTCCGGCGGCGGTGAGCCGGTCGGCCAAGGGGTCGAGGTCGGCCGCCGTGGGCACCTGCGCGTTCTGAGGTCGGCTCAGCAGCACCGCGACCGGTAGGCTCGTTTTACAAGGGAGAAACGACCTAAGGGCGGAGCTGGAGAGTGGGCGACCTCGCCAAGATCTTCAAAGCGTACGACGTTCGCGGAGTCGTTCCCGACGAGCTCGACGAGCCCACCGCCGAGGCCGTGGGGGCGGCCTTTGTCGAGGTGACCGGAGCCGAGTCCGTGGTGGTCGCGCATGACATGCGCGCGTCGTCCGCACCGCTGGCCGAGGCGTTCATCCGCGGCGCCCGATCGCGTCACGCCGACGTCGTGCACGCCGGCCTGGGCTCCACCGACCTGCTCTACTACGCCAGCGGCAGCCTCGGGCTGCCCGGCGTGATGTTCACCGCCAGCCACAACCCGGCCCGCTACAACGGCATGAAGATGTGCCGCTCCGGTGCCGTGCCGATCGGCGGCGACAGCGGGCTGGCCGAGATCCGTGACAGGGCGGCCGAGCTGGTCGGCGTGACCGCCGCGCCCACCGGATCCGTGATCGAGAAGGACCTGCTGTCCGGCTACGCCCACCACCTGCGCTCCCTCGTCGACCTGTCGGGCATCCGGCCGCTCAAGGTGGTCGTGGACGCGGGCAACGGCATGGGCGGGCACACCGTTCCGGCCGTGTTCGACGGGCTGCCGATCGACCTGGTCCCGCTCTACTTCGAGCTGGACGGCGAGTTCCCCAACCACGAGGCCAATCCGCTGGAGCCGCAGAACCTCGTCGATCTCCAGCGGGCCGTCGTGGCCGGCGGAGCCGACATCGGGCTCGCCTTCGACGGTGACGCCGATCGTTGCTGGGTCATCGACGAGCGCGGCGAGTCCGTCTCGCCGTCGGCCATCACCGCGCTGGTCGCGGCGCGGGAGCTGGCCAAATATCCGGGCGCGACGGTCATCCACAACCTGATCACCTCGCACGGCGTTGCCGAGATCGTCCGCGAGCACGGCGGTGTTCCCGAGCGCACGCGCGTCGGTCACTCGTTCATCAAGGCCGAGATGGCCCGCACGGGAGCGGTGTTCGGCGGCGAGCACTCGGCCCACTATTACTTCCGCGACTTCTGGTACGCCGACTCCGGGCTGCTGGCGGCGATGCACGTGCTGGCCGCGCTGGGCGAGCAGGAGCGGGCGCTGTCCGAGGTCGTCGAGGCCTACTCGCGTTACCACGCCTCCGGCGAGATCAACAGCGCCGTCGCCGACCAGGATGAGGCGCTGCGGCGGGTGCGCGCGGCGTTCGACGGGCGCGGCGACTTCGACGAGCTCGACGGGCTGACCGTCACCGGCTCCGGCTGGTGGTTCAACCTGCGGGCGTCCAACACCGAGCCGCTGCTCAGGCTGAACGCCGAGGCGGCCGACGAGATCAAGATGTCGGCGATCAAGGACGAGGTCCTCGCCATTGTGGGAAAGGTGTCAGTGTGAAGATCGACGACTGGCTGCTGGAGATCCTGGCCTGCCCGGCGTGCAAGGCGCCGCTGCGTGCCGAGACCGAGACAGAGGAGCTGGTCTGCACGGATTGCGGCTTGATCTACCCCGTTCGCGATGACATTCCCGTCCTGCTCGTCGACGAGGCCAGGAAGCCGTGACCTGGGAGCCGGGGCGGCTCGACGATCAGCGTCACCTCAGCGAGGTCGACTCCCTCGGCATGTTGCCGGCGGTGGCCGCCTCCGCGGCCCACGTACGCACCGGCTACCGCACGGCCATGGAGGCCCGCGTCGACCGCCTGGCCTCCCAGGGGCGCCCGCGGGCCATCGTGGTCGTGGGCATGGGCGGCTCCGGCATCGCCGGCGACATCCTGGCGGTGGTGGCCGGCAACGGCGCGCCGCTGCCGATCGTGTCGCTGCGCTCCTACCAGCTCCCCGGCTGGATCGGCGCGACCGACCTGGTCATCGCCGTCTCCGGCTCCGGCGACACCGAGGAGACCCTCTCGGTCGCCACCCAGGCCGTGCGGCGCGGCTGCTCGCTGATGGGAGTGGGGCCCGCCGGCTCGCCGCTGGAGGCCATCGCCACCCAGGCGTCGGCGACCTATGTGCCCGTGCCCATCACCGGCACATCCAGGGCCGGCATCTGGTTGCTCGCCATCCCGCTGATCGTGGCCGCGATCGAGCTGCGTCTCGTGGCCGCGGACGCCGACCTGTTCGAGCGGGTGGCGAAGGCGCTGGAGGACATGGCGAACCGGTGCCGCCCGTCGAGCGAGTCGTTCATCAATCCGGGCAAGACGCTCGCGATGGATCTGGCCGAGACGGTGCCGGTGATCTGGGGCTCGTCGCCCGCGACGGCCGTGGCGGCGTACCGGATGGCCTGTCAGCTCAGCACCAACGCGAAATACCCGGCCCTGCACGGCGAGCTGCCCGCGGTCGGCCACAACCAGGTGGCCGTCCTTGAGGGGCCGATGGCCGAGCGCGACATCTTCGCCGACGCGGCCGGGCACACGATCAGGCTCGTCATACTGCGTGACGTCGAGGAGCATCCGCAGGTCATGCGGCGACGTGAGGCCGTGCTGCGCCTGGCGCGCGAGCGCGACGTGCTCGTCACCGAGCTGGCGGCCGACGGCGTGCACCCGCTGGAACGGATGGCCGGCCTGATCGCCCTCGGCGACTACGCCAGCACCTATCTGGCGCTCGGGTACGCCATCGATCCGACCCCTGTGTCATCGATCACTGAGCTGAAGGCCAGAATTTCGCAATAGGATCCTTTTCGGGCCTGAATCACGTGATCTTTATGAGTGGAGAACCCCGGTGAGCGCGAGCGGCGGAACCAAGGCAATCGTTGCGGCATTGACCGCGAACCTGGCAATCGCCGTGGCCAAGTTCGTGGCGGCATTCTTCACGGGGTCGTCGTCCATGCTGGCCGAGGGCATCCACTCGGTCGCCGACTCAGGCAACCAGGTGCTGCTGCTGGTCGGTGGCAAGCGCGCGGCCAGGGCCAGGACCAAGGAGCATCCGTTCGGCTACGGCCGCGAGCGTTACTTCTACGCCTTCGTGGTGGCCGTGGTGTTGTTCACGATCGGCGCGGTGTTCTCGCTCTATGAGGGCGTGCACAAGATCACCGATTCGCACAACACGGTGGAATCGCCGATCTGGGCGTTCGCGGTGCTGATCTTCGCGATCATCGCCGAGGCGTTCTCGTTCCGTACGGCCATCAAGGAGTCGAACGCGGTCCGCGGCAAGCAGTCGTGGGTCTCCTTCGTCCGCCGCTCCAAGTCGCCCGAGCTGCCCGTCATCCTGCTGGAGGACCTGGGGGCCCTGCTCGGTCTGTTCTTCGCCCTGTTCGGTGTGACGATGGCAGTCGTCACCGGCAACGGCGTCTGGGACGGCATCGGCACCCTGATGATCGGCGTGTTGCTGGCCGTGATCGCGGTCGTGCTGGCCCTGGAGACCAAGTCGCTGCTGGTCGGCGAGGGCGCGTCGCCCGAGATGGAGGCGCAGATCCGCACGACTCTGGAAGCCGCGCCCGAGGTGAAGCGGGTCATCCACATGCGCACGCTGCACCTGGGCCCCGAGGAGCTGCTGGTGGCCGCGAAGATCGCGGTGCAGCACGACGAGACGGCGGGTGAGGTGGCCCGCGGCATCGACGAGGCCGAGCGCCGCATCCGTGAGGCCGTTCCGATCGCGCGCGTGATCTACCTGGAGCCGGATCTGGACCGGCAGCACACCGCCCCCACGTCAAGCCCCTCGTCCAGCTGAGCCGCGGAGGTCAGCGGCCGGACGGGCGCAGGAGGCGCAGGGCCTTCTCCTTCTCGAAGTCCAGTGCCCGGCGTGGCACCTGGATGCGCCCGATCCGCACGCCCAGATCACGAACCGCCGCCGCCACCCCGGGCTCGCTCAGCACCCGCAGCGCGAACGCGAGCTCGGCCGGCGACACGTCGAACCGCTTCTCCAGCTCCACCCCCTGAGCCACGGCGGCCAGCTCCTCAGGCCCGAACCGGCGGTGCGCACCCTGCTCCCGAATCGGTGGCAGCAGGCCGAGAGCCTCCCGGTATCGGAGCATTCGCGGGGACATGCCGAGCCGCTTGGCGGCTTCCGTGATGCGCATCCTTACATTCTTACGTCAGATTCACCGTCGTCGTGGTGCGGGGCCGGCGGAGAGACGCCTAAACTCGTCGGCGACAACATTCGTGATGCGAGGGGAAACCCGATGGACTTCAAGGTCGCCGACCTTTCACTTGCCGACTTCGGCCGCAAGGAGATCCGGCTCGCCGAGCACGAGATGCCCGGCCTCATGGCGGTTCGCAAGGAATACGCGGCCTCACAGCCCCTTCGTGGCGCGAAGATCATGGGCTCCCTGCACATGACGATCCAGACCGCCGTCCTCATCGAGACGCTGGTCGCCCTCGGCGCCGAGGTCCGCTGGGTGAGCTGCAACATCTTCTCCACCCAGGACCACGCCGCCGCCGCGACGGTCGTCGGCCCCAACGGCACCCCGGAGGACCCGCAGGGCGTTCCGGTCTTCGCCTGGAAGGGCGAGACGCTGGAAGAGTACTGGTGGTGCACCGAGCAGGCCCTCACCTGGCCGAACGGCGACCGCCCCAACATGATCCTCGACGACGGTGGCGACGCCACGCTCCTGGTCCACCGGGGCGCCGAGTACGAGAAGGCCGGCGCCGTGCCGCCCGCGACCGCCGAGGACCCGGAGGAGTGGCACGTCGTCGTCGACCTGCTCACCCGCACGGTCGGCCCGGACAAGCGCTGGACCGGGATCGCCGAGAGCATCAAGGGCGTCACCGAGGAGACCACGACCGGCGTGCACCGTCTCTACGAGATGCACAAGAACGGCCAGCTTCTCTTCCCGGCCATCAACGTCAACGACTCGGTCACCAAGTCGAAGTTCGACAACAAGTACGGCTGCCGCCACAGCGTCATCGACGGCCTCAACCGCGCCACCGACGTGCTGATCGGCGGCAAGGTGGCCGTGGTCTGCGGCTACGGCGACGTCGGCAAGGGCTGTGCGGACGCGCTGCGCGGCCAGGGCGCCCGCGTCATCGTGACCGAGATCGACCCGATCTGCGCGCTCCAGGCGGCCATGGACGGCTTCCAGGTGACCACGCTGGACGAGGTCGTCGGCATCACCGACATCTTCGTCACCACGACCGGCAACTTCAACATCATCACCGCCGAGCACATGGCGAAGATGAAGCACCAGGCGATCGTCTCCAACATCGGCCACTTCGACAACGAGATCGACATGGCCGGCCTCGCCAAGCTGCCCGGCATCCAGCGGAACAACATCAAGCCGCAGGTCGACGAGTGGATCTTCGAGGACGGGCACTCGATCCTCGTGCTCGCCGAGGGCCGCCTGATGAACCTCGGCTGCGCCACCGGCCACCCGAGCTTCGTCATGTCCAACTCGTTCACCAACCAGGTGATCGCGCAGATCGAGCTGTTCGCGAAGACGGACGAATACCCGATCGGCGTCTACACGCTGCCCAAGCACCTGGACGAGAAGGTCGCCCGCCTGCACCTCTCCGCCCTGGGCGTGAAGCTCACGGAGCTCACCAAGGAGCAGGCCGCCTACATCGGCGTGCACGTCGAGGGCCCCTACAAGTCTGACCACTACCGCTACTGAACCGCGCTGAAGGTTGCCGACCAGCGCTGAAGGTGCTCCGGGAGGGGGTTGATCTCCTCTCGGAGCTTTGCCTTATCAACCATCTTTTACGGCAAGCCAAGTTGCCCGCACGCGCCGACCCCGGTTCCCGTCAGTCATGGCCGGTCGTGAAGGCTCACGGGTCGCTCGCCGTTACGAGCGCATTCTGTGCCGTCTTCTTCGGTCAGCCGTAACCTTCGGTCAGCCGTCTTCTTCGGTCAGCCGTCATCTTCGGTTAGTGGTGAGCCATGGATCTCTGGGAAAGCGGCGAGCGGCAGATCTCGTGGGCCGCGCGCTCGATGCCGGTGCTGACGGCGATCGGCGAGCGGTTCAGCCTTGAGCGCCCGCTCGACGGGTTGAAGATCGCCGCCTGCCTGCACGTCACCGCCGAGACCGCCGTGCTGATGGGGGCGCTGAAGGCGGGGGGCGCCGAGATCGCGCTGGCCGCGTCGAACCCCCTGTCCACGCAGGACGACGTCGCCGAGGCGCTGCGGGCTTACGGGATCGCCGTGCACGCCCGGGCCGGGGTGGATCGGGCCACCTATTACCTGCACATCCACCAGGCGCTCGACCTCGGGCCCGATCTCGTGCTCGACGACGGGTGCGATCTGGTGAACATCCTGCACACCGAGCGTACCGACCTGCTGGCGGGCGTCAGCGGCGGATGCGAGGAGACCACGACCGGGATCATCCGGTTGCGGCAGATGGCGGCCGAGAACGCGCTGAGGTTCCCTGTCGTCGCGGTGAACGACACGCGGACCAAGCGCATGTTCGACAACCGGTACGGCACCGGGCAGTCGACGCTCGACGGGATCATGCGCGCCACCAACACGATGCTGGCCGGGCGGACCGTGGTGGTGGCCGGGTTCGGGTTCTGCGGCCGGGGGGTGGCCGAGCGGGCCAAGGGGTTCGGGGCGCGGGTGATCGTGACCGAGATCGACGCCGTGAAGGCGCTCGACGCGACCTTGCAGGGTTATGAGGTCCGGCCGATGGCGCAGGCCGCGATGGCCGGCGACCTGTTCATCACCGTGACGGGCAACCGGGACGTGATCAGGGCCGAGCACCTGTCGGTGATGAAGGACGGCGCGATTCTGGCCAACGCCGGGCACTTCGACGTGGAGATCGACGTCCGGGCGCTGGACGAGCTGGCCCACGAGGTGCATCGGGGCGTGCGGCCCAACACCGACGAGTACGTCATGCCCGACGGCCGCCGCCTGCTGCTGCTGGCGGAGGGGCGGCTGGTCAACCTGGCCGCCGCTGAGGGGCACCCGGCCGCGGTCATGGACATGTCGTTCTCCGCGCAGGCGCTGGCCGTGGCGTGGCTGGCCGGGGAGCGCGCCGGGATGGAGCCCGGCGTCTACGACGTGCCGGGGGAGATCGACCACGAGGTGGCCAGGCTCAAGCTGGCCGCCACCGGCATCGGCATCGACGTGCTCACCGCCGAGCAGGAGGACTACCTCCACTCGTGGCGCGTGGGCTCCTAGAAACCGGCAAAGGTCCCGAGAGGCCGGCGGGCTTCCGAGAGGCCGGCGGGCTTCGGAGGGGCGGCGGGTTTCCGAGAGGTCGGCGGGCTTCGGAGGGGCGGCGGGTTTCCGAGAGGTCGGCGGGCTTCGAAGGGGCGGCGGGTTTCCGAGAGGCCGGCGGGAGTTTCTACAGGGTCGCCTGGAGTTGCTGCATGCGGCGGATCTCCGTCGCCTGCGTCACGCTCACGTCGGTGGCCAGCTCCTCGATCTTGATGTGCGAGCCGTCGGTGAGCACCTGCTCCGACATCTTGATCGCACCCAGATGGTGGTTGATCATGAGCTGCAGGAACATCTGGTCGAAGGTCTTCCCCTTGGCCGCCTTCAGCGCCTCGATCTGCTCGGGCGTGGCCATGCCGGGCATGCCGGCGTGCGCGGCGTGATGGTCGGGCACCTTCTGCTCCAGCTCCTGGAGCCAGGTCGTCATGTACTGGATCTCGGGGCCCTGGGCCGCCTTGATCCGGTCCGCCAGGGTCTTGAGCTTGACCGAGTCCGCCCTGCTGGGGGCCAGCAGAGCCAGGTCGAGGGCCTGCCGGTGGTGGATGATCATGTCCTGGACGTACTTCACGTCGGGGGCGTTCGCGGTGGCCGAAGGGACGGCGGTGGCGGCCTCGGACGGCGCCAGCGTCCTGGCCTGCTCGCCGGGACGCCCAGGGGCGATCACGGGAGCGGTCGAGTCGGCCCGCGGCGCCTGCGGCGCGCCACCGGAGCTGCAACCGGAGAGGGCGATGACCGTGCCTGCGATGACGATGAGCGCGGCGCGCACCCAGCCTCCCTGACTGACTCTGTGGAGAATGTGCACTCTAGGTGATAGTCGTCCCCATTGAAAGAGGGCGAACAGGAACAAAAATTGACAAGTTGGTCGCTGGCCTGCAGCGGTCGGAAAGGTGAGGATGGCGTAGATTTATGCCCCCCTTATCGGAGGTTGGTGCCGAGTGTTAACCCCCCGCAGGGCCCTCATCTTGATCGCGGCGGTCGTCGCGTTGACGGGCGTCACCATGCCCGTGCAGGCCGCGGACATCCCCGCTCCTGGCGAGATCGTCATGAGCCCGAACATCAAACATGTCACGAACGTGCCGAAGCCCGCGGCGCTGGCCGACATCCACACGGACATGGCCTTCCAGGGCGACTACGCCTATGTGGGCAACTACTACGGTTTTTCGATCTACGACATCAAGAACCCGAAGCGCACCTCGGTGGTCAGCTCGGTCGTGTGTCCCGGTGGCCAGATGGACCTGTCCGTCTACGGTGACCTGCTGATCGGATCCGTCGACTCCTCGCGCAACGACGACTCGTGCGCCAGCACGTCGCAGAGTGCCACGGTCAAGGAGTCGTGGGAGGGCATCCGCATCTTCGACGTCTCCGACAAGGCCAACCCGAAGTACATCAAGTCGGTGGAGACGAACTGCGGCTCGCACACGCACACGCTGGTGCCCGACCGCAGGCGTGAGAACGTCTACATCTACGTCTCCTCCTACAGCCCGAACGCCACGTATCCGGACTGCCAGCCGCCGCACGACCTGATCTCGATCATCAAGGTCCCGCTGCGGAACCCGACGGAGGCGGCGGTCATCGCGACGCCGAACCTGTTCCCCGACGGCGGCTTCCCCGGCGTTCCCGGGTCCTACCCCGACGGCAAGTCCGCCACCACGGGCTGCCACGACATCACGGCCTACCCGGAGAAGGGCCTCGCGGCGGGCGCCTGCATGGGTGAGGGCGTGCTGTTCGACATCCGAGACCCCGAGCAGCCCAAGGTCACCACGACCGTGCGCGACGAGGTGAACTTCGCCTTCTGGCACTCGGCCACGTTCAACAACGAGGGCACGAAGGTGATCTTCACCGACGAGCTCGGCGGCGGCACCAGGGCCACCTGCAACGAGGCCATCGGGCCGGTCAAGGGCGCGAACGCGTACTACGACATCGTGCGGGGGCAGTTCGTCTTCAGGGGCTACTTCAAGATCGCCCGGCACCAGGCCGACACCGAGAACTGCGTCGCGCACAACGGCTCGCTGATCCCGGTCAAGGGCCGCGACATCATGGTGCAGGCGTGGTACCAGGGTGGCATCTCGGTGGTGGACTTCACCGACTCGGCGCACCCGCAGGAGATCGCCTACTTCGAGCGCGGCCCGGACAGCACCGCGCCGGCGTTGAGCGGCGGCTTCTGGTCGGCCTACTACTACAACGGCTACATCTACGGCTCGGACTTCAACCTGGGCCTGGACGTGCTGAAGATCAATGATCGGCGGACCGACAAGGCCAACGGCGTCAAGATGCGCTCGCTGAACGCGCAGACACAGGCGTCCTACCCCGAGCGGGGTCACGGCCACGACGACTGGGGTCACGGTCACGGCGACTGGTGATCGTTGAGCGCGGCGAGGGCCGGCGGGTCCTCGCCGCGAATCCGGCGGATCGTACGATGACCTTGAACGGCGCGCAAGCCGTCATGTCATGAAATTTCTTGACAAGGTGACATCTGGTGGCGATGCGGGCTTCGGTTCAGGATTCGGGCATCTGTGTGTTCACCAGGACATCCGTGATCAAGGAGGCTCCCGAGTGTCCCACCCGCGTCGCGCACTCGTCTTGGCCGGGGCGGCCGTCGCCTTGGCATTTGCGGCCCTGCCCGCGGCGGCCGCCGACATCCCGCCGCCCGACACCGTCGTCACCAGCCCCAACGTTACCCACGTCCTGAACATCCCGAAGCCGGCCCCGATCGCCGCCACGATCAACACCGACATCGCCTTCCAGGACGGCTACGCCTACGTCGGCAACTACGGCGGGTTCTCGATCTACGACGTCAAGAACCCCAAGAAGACCAGCGTCGTCAGCTCCGTCGTCTGTCCAGGCTCCCAGATGGACCTCGCCGTCTACGGCAACCTGCTGTTCACCGCCGTCGACAACTCGCGCAGCGACGACTCCTGCAACAGCACGCCCCTGTCGGCCGACAACAAGAACGCCTGGGAAGGCGTCCGGATCTTCGACATCTCCGACAAGGCCAGTCCGAGGTACATCAAGTCGGTCGAGACCAACTGCGGCTCCCACACCCTCACCCTGGTGCCGGGCAAGGGCCGCGACCGGAACAAGAACGTCTACATCTACGTCTCGTCGTACCTGCCGGCCGCGAACTTCCCCGACTGCCAGCCGCCGCACGACAAGATCTCGATCATCAAGGTGCCGCTCCGGAGCCCGGCGGACGCCGCGGTGGCGGCCACGCCGGTCGTCTTCCCCGACGGCGGCAACGAGACCCAGCCCGGACTGCTGGTGCCGACCTCCGGCTGCCACGACATCACCGCCTACGCCGAGAAGGACATCGCGGCGGGCGCGTGCATGGGTGACGGCGTGCTGTTCGACATCTCCGACCGGCTGAACCCGAAGGTCACCGCCAGGACCACGGACCCGAACTTCGCGTTCTGGCACTCGGCCACGTTCAGCAACGACGCCAGGAAGGTCATCTTCACCGACGAGCTCGGCGGCGGCGGCCAGGCCACCTGCAACGAGGCGACAGGGCCGAACCGCGGCGCGGACGCGATCTACGAGATCTCCAGAGGGCAGTTCGCGTTCAAGAGCTACTTCAAGATTCCGCGCTACCAGGACGACAGCGAGAACTGCGTCGCGCACAACGGCTCGCTGATCCCGGTCAAGGGCCGCGACATCATGGTCCAGGCCTGGTACATGGGCGGGTTGTCGGTCTGGGACTTCACCGACGCGCGTAACCCGAGGGAGATCGGCTACTTCGAGCGCGGTCCCCGCGCGGCCGGCGGCGGTGGCGGCATCTGGTCCGCCTACTACTACAACGGCTACATCTTCGCCGCCGACTTCCACGAGGGCCTCGACGTCATCAAGATCGACGACCGGCTCACGGACAGCGCCAAGCACGTCCGCACGGACCGGTTCAACGTCCAGACCCAGGAGTCGTACCGGAACGGGGGCCACTGACAGAACGGCTCGCCCGCCCGGTGTCCGCGCTCACTGCGGCGGTGCGAACCCGCCCGGAGTCGCCTGCGGCGGCTCCGGCGCGGGTGCGCCAGGAGGCTGATGCGGAGGGCCGACCGGCCGCGGGTACGACCTGGGACCAGCCCCCGCATCCGGTCCGCCCTGCGCGTACGGCGGCGTGTATGACGGGCCCTGTGCGTACGGCGAATTCTGCGCGTACGGCGAGCCCTGGGCGTACGTGGCCTGGTGTTGCCGCAGGGCGAGCTCGGCGCGCCGCGCGAACCGGGCCTGCTCCCGCCGGCGGCGCTCGGCCAGCACGGCGCTCAGATAGGCGTGCGGCGGCACCCCGGCCGGCGCGGCGGGCGAGACGAACGCCGCCGTCTGGGTCGCGATGCGCACCCCCATCTCGTGCTGGACCAGCGGCGACAGATCGTGCCAGCGCGTCAGGTACTGCCTGGCGGCCTGCGCCACCTCGTCGGGGAGCTGGGAGAGCTCCAGCGTGGCCGCCCAGGCCGCCAGCGGCGGCGGCATCAGGATGACCTGCCCGGTGTCACGCGGCGCCCGGTCGGAGATCACGATGGTGCCCGCGAACACGTCGCCGAGCCGCTTGCCCCGCTGCGAGACCAGCGAGGCGATGAGCGCCGGCGCCCCCGAGAGCGTCCAGAACTCCAGCACCCCGGCCAGCCCGCGGAACAGCGCCTGCCGGAAACGCACGGGGCTGCCGTCGTCGCTGACCACGCGGAGGCCGAGCGCCAGCTTGCCGAGGCTGCGCCCCCTGGTGAGGGTCTCGAAGATCACGGGGTAGCCGACCAGCGTCAGCACCACCAGCACGATCATGACGGCCGCGAACATGGCGGGATCCGTCATGATCGCGAACGCGCCCAGGACGGCGTAGGCGGCGACCAGCACGGTCGTCTGCACGGCCATGTCGATGATGATCGCCACCGCGCGCGAGGGCATCTGCGCCACGCGCACCTCGACGACGACCGCATCGCCGGTCACAACCTCTGACATATGTGGAGCCTAACGGCTTTGCCGCCCTGGTTGAGCGGCCAGAATGTTCGGGTGGACATCGACGCGTTCGTCACAGCACATCGTCCCGTGTGGGACCGGCTCGAATACCTCGTGAAGCACCGCTCGTCGCTGACGGGCACCGAGGTGGACGAGCTCGTTGACCTGTATCAGCGGGTGGCGACCCATCTGTCCATCGTCCGCTCCTCCTCCAAGGACCCGATGCTGATCGGGCGGTTGTCGGCGCTGGTGGCCCGGGCCAGGTCGGCGGTGACCGGCGCGCACGCTCCGGCCTGGCGGGAGCTGGTGCGGTTCTTCACGGTGTCGTTCCCCGTGGTGGCCTACCGGGCACGCTGGTGGTGGCTGGGCAGCACGGTCGCGTTCCTGGCGGTCGCCCTGGTGATGGGCGCGTGGGTGGCGGCCAACCCGGACGTGCAGGCGTCGATCGCCTCGCCGGAGGAGATCACCCGGCTCGTCGAGCACGACTTCGCCGACTACTACTCGGAGGACCCGGCCGCCTCCTTCGCCAGCCGGGTCTGGACGAACAACGCCTGGGTGGCGGCGCAGATGATCCTCTATGCGATCGTGCTGGGCCTGCCGATTCCCTACATCCTGTACGCGAACGCCGAGAACGTCGCCGTCTCCGCCGGGCTGATGGCCTCGCGCGACAAGCTGGACATCTTCTTCGGCCTGATCCTGCCGCACGGCCTGCTGGAGCTCACCGCGGTCTTCCTGGCGGCGGCCGTGGGCATGCGCCTGGGCTGGACGGTCATCGATCCCGGGCCGCGCAGGCGGATCGAGGCGCTGGCCGAGCAGGGCCGGGCGGTGATGAGCGTGGCGCTCGGGCTGATCGCGGTGCTGTTCGTGTCGGGGCTGATCGAGGCGTTCGTGACGCCGTCGGGGCTGCCCACCTCGATCAGGGTGGGCATCGGGGTGCTCGCCGAGGTGACCTTCCTGGCGTACGTGATCGTCTTCGGGCGGCGCGCGCTGCGCCGGCACGAGAGCGGCGACATCGAGCGCGCCCCCGACGTCGCCCCCACCGCCTAAGCCCCGCGGAGGGTCAGAGACGGCCCGCCGCCTTCAGGGCCAGGTACGCGTCCGCGAGCGCCGGCGCGATGTCCTCCGGGAGCGCGTCCACGACCTCCACCCCGTGCCGCCGCAGCTTGGCGGTGATGCGCCGCCGTCCGAGCTGGGCGTGCTCGGCCGCCGCCGCGTCATAGACCTCCTCCGCCGACCCCCGGCGACCGGCCATGGCCGCCACCCGCGGATCGGCCACCCCGGCCACCAGCACCAGGTGCCGGGAGGAGAGCTGGGGCAGCACCGGCATGAGTCCTTCGTCCAGGGCCGCCGAGTTGAGGTCGGTGAGCAGCACGACCAGGCAGCGCCGCTTGGCCCGCGACAGGATGGCCGCGACCATGCCCTGCGAGTCGGCCTCCACCAGCTCGGCCTCGATCGGCGCCATCACGTTGACCAGCGACGACAGCAGCTCGGTCCGTGACACCCCGCCCACCCAGGCGCGTACGGCCCGGTCGTAGGCCAGGAAGTCGACCTGGTCGCCGGCCCGCGCGGCCAGGGCGGCGAGCAGCAGCGCCGCGTCCATCGACCAGTCCAGACGGGGCCAGCCGGGCGCTGGCCGCGAGTCCGGTGCGGCCATCAGCCCGCCGCCACCGTTCGTGGCGGCCCAGGAGCCCGCCATGGGGATCGGCGCGTCGCCGACCCGGCCCGCCGAGGTGCGGCCGGTGTCGATGACGATCAGCACGCGGCGGTCGCGTTCGGGCCGCCAGGTGCGGACGACCACGTCGTGGCGGCGCGCCGTCGCCCGCCAGTCGATGGAGCGCACGTCGTCGCCCACCACGTACTCGCGCAGCGAGTCGAACTCGGTGCCCTGGCCGCGGACCAGCGCCGGATGCTGGCCGTCGAGCTCGCGGAGCCTGGCCAGCCGGGAGGGCAGGTGCTTGCGGGACAGGAACGGCGGCAGCACACGGACCGACCAGGGCGCCTGATGGCCGCCCTGGCGCGCGGCCAGGCCCAGCGGTCCCACCGAGCGCACGGTGACGGCCACGGAGGACCGGTCGCCGCGCCGGGTGGGGGCCAGCGTCATCACGATCTTGCGGCGCTCGCCGCGCGGCACGTTGAGCTCGGCGACGCGCGGGGTGGCGTTCGCGGAGGGCTGCCAGGCGTCCCGCAGCACGCCGCGCACGCGCCTGCGGCCCGGGTTCTCGACGATCAGCTCGACCGTGGCCTGCCCGCCCAGGCGGACGAGCGTGTCGCCCGAGCGGTGGAAGCGCAGCGGGCGTACGGATCCGGCGAACACCAGGTCGACCAGGATGGCGACGGCGAGCAGCAGGCAGACGCCGGCCAGCGCGGCCCCGGGCTGGGGCGAGAGCATCACCACCACGATCCCGATCGCCGCGATCAGGCCCGCGCGTCCCGTCAGAGCCATCGGCGCACTCCCGCGATCCCGGCCGCCGTGCGCCGGGCGCGGCGCTCCGTCAGCGCCATCAGCGTGGGACCGGGACCGAGGCCAGGATGCCGTCGAGCAGCCCGTCGGCGGTCGCCCCCTCAAGCTCGGCCTCGGGCCGGAGCTGGATGCGGTGCCGCAGCGCGGGCCTGGCCAGCGCCTTGACGTCGTCAGGCGTCACGTAGGGCCGCCCGGACAACCACGCCCACGCCCGCGAGGCCGCCAGCAGCGCCGTGGCGCCACGCGGCGAGACGCCGAGCTGGAGCGAGGCCGACTGGCGGGTGGCGCGGGCCACGTCCACGATGTAGCCGAGCACCTCGGGCGCCACGTGCACGCCCGCGACCGCCATCCGGCCCGCCGCCAGGTCGTCGGCCGTGGCGACGGCCTTGACCTCCGACAGGTCGCGGGGGTCGAAGCCCCGGGCGTGCCGCTCCAGCACCATGATCTCCTGATCGCGCGGCGGCAGCGGCACGGTCAGCTTGACCAGGAACCGGTCGAGCTGGGCCTCGGGAAGCTGGTAGGTGCCTTCGTACTCGACGGGGTTCTGGGTCGCGCACACCACGAACGGGTCGGGCAGCAACCGCGCCGAACCCTCCACGCTGACCTGCCGCTCCTCCATCGCCTCCAGCAGCGCCGCCTGCGTCTTCGGCGGCGTGCGGTTGATCTCGTCGGCGAGCAGCAGGTTCGTGAACACGGGACCCTCGCGGAACTCGAACGCCGCGGTCTTCGCGTCGTAGATCAACGACCCGGTCACGTCACCCGGCATCAGGTCGGGCGTGAACTGCACCCGCTTGAAGTCCAGCGAAAGGGCCGCCGCCAGCGTGCGCACCATCAGCGTCTTGGCCACGCCGGGCACGCCTTCGAGCAGCACGTGCCCCCGGCACAGCAGGGCGATGACCATCCCGGTCACCACCGCGTCCTGCCCGACCACGGCCTTGGACACCTCGGCGCGCAGCGCGGCCAGCGCGTCACGGGCCGCGTCGCCGGAGGGCGTCACGCGGAAACTTTCCTCAGAGTACACTGACCTGCCTTTCGATGTGATCCAAGTATCCGGCCAGGTCGACGAGCCGCGGGTCGTCCGCCGGAGGCGGTCCGTACAACGCGGCGCCGACCTGCTGCGCGTCCTCTCCCGTACGGGCGGCCAGGGCCGCGACGATCTCCTGCGCCCCAGCCCCCGACCCGAGCCCCAGCCGGGGCGTGAGCCGGTCGATCGTGCCCGCGCGCAGCGACTCGGCCGCCCGCTGCCTGGCGCGCCTGGCCCGGTAGAGCCGCCCGCGTCCCTCGACCGTCTCCGCGGCCCGCACGATGACGGGCAGCTTCTCCGCCACCACGGGACCCAGCCGTCTGCCCCGCCAGAACGCGGTGACGGCCAGGGCGATGATCGACATGTAGATGATCCAGCGGATGTTGCCGGGCATCAGGTCGTACATCGACCGGCCGCTCTCGCCGGGCAGGTCGATGGCGGGCGGGGTGTCCGGGCTCACCAGCCAGGTCACGGGCCTGCCCGTGCCGATCAGGTTGAGCGCCAGCGCCGCGTTGCCGTCCTCGGCCAGGCGCTGGTTGGTCATGAAGGCGCCGTCGCCGACCACCGTGATGACGCCGCCGCCGTAGGGGAAGCGGACCAGCGAGTGCCACTCGGCCGCGGGGTAGCAGAGGGTGGCGCCCGCCGGCCCCTTGAGTGCGGCGCCGCCGAGGTAGGCGCTGCCGGCGGCCGTGGCGGCGGGCAGGCCGCACCCGGGCTCACGGGAGCGGACGTGGGTCCCGCCCGGCTCGGTGCGCACGCCGGGGGCCAGGGCGGACAGGCCGGGGAGGTCGCCGACGATGAGGCGGTCGCCCGGGATCTTGGCCAGGGCGTACTCGTCGAGGTAGGTCGTGTCGGTGATCAGCATGAGCCGCTCGCCCGTCGCCGCCTTGGCGGCCGCGGCCTCGGCCGAGTCGACCCGGTCCACGGTGACGCCCCGGTCGCGCAGCAGCTCGGCCAGGGCTCTGGAGCCCGAGAGGGAGGTGTCGCCGGGGTCGAGGTAGCGTTCCGGGCCCTGCTCGGGGCCGAGCAGGACGCCGCCGACGGCGATGAGCACGACGATGAGGCCCAGCAGCCCGATCCACCGACCGGACCGCCAGGTGGAGCGGGCGGTGGGGGAGGTGGAGGAGGAGTCGCCTGCCTCGGGCGGACGCGTGATCACGCTCATGGCGCCCCTCCGCCCGGGGCGGCGGTGCTCAGGAGGGCGGGCCTGGCCTGGCGGAGGCGCTCGTCGAGGCTGCTCATCGCCTGATAGGCCTCCCGGGTGCCGGGCACGCCGCCGTAGGTCACGTCGTCGAACGACCGCGCGGCCGCCGCCAGCTCGTCCGCGAACGCGGGCAGCGCCACGGCGGCCTCGGCGGCCAGCTCGTCGGCGGTGCGCCCCGGCATGCCGTCGACCAGCGCGCGCTCCTCCAGGTCACGGGCGATGGCGCGCAGGCGCTCGCGGAGGGCCTCGCTCCATCGGCCCTCGGTGGCGAACTTCTCGGCGGTCCGCCGGTGCTCGGCCGCGGTCATCGCCCGCTCGCCGTACAGGCCGCCCGTGGCCGGCGCGTGCCTCCGCGCGGCCTTGCGGACCTGCCAGGAGATCAGCACGATCACCGCCAGGATGATGAGCACGATCACCGCGGCCGCGATGACCCCGCCGGTGGCGCCGCCGCCCGTGGCCACGTCGATGAGATCGTCGATGAACTGCATGACGTGCCGGTAGATCCGGTCGAGCAGCGGCTCCGCCTGGTAGGCGGGATCGAGGAGCTCCTGCGCGGCCTGGCGCGCGGCCTCCTCGCGGTCGATCGGGTTCACGGCCTGGCGGAGTTGGACGGGTGCCAGAGCTCGTCCGCGGAGGCGTGCACCCAGCCCTGGCGCTGCTGCTCGATGGCCGCGGTCTGCAGCACGAGGTCGAACGCCTCACTGCGCATCCGCCGGTCGGCGTAGAGCAGGCCGGAGACCCCGGCCTCGAACGGATAGGTGAACATGGCGCTGAGTGTGCCGCCGATCGCGATGAGCACCGCCGAGACCACGGTCGTCACCATCGAGCCCGCCGAGAACATGCCGAACATCGTGCCCGCCAGCGTGAACGGCACCGACAGGACGCCCGCCACCAGCCCGACCAGCAGGGAGGTGAGCAGCAGGATGCCGAACACCCGCCAGAAGTCGCCGCTCACCAGGTGCCACGACCGCCGCATGGCCTCGATCGGCCCTCTGCCCTCCAGGACGACCACGGGTGAGGCGAAGGCGAAGCGCGTGCGCAGGAACAGGTAGTAGGCGACGTAGGCGAGCAGGAAGACGACGGTCAGGCCCAGGGTCCAGCCGATGGTGTTGGAAGAGGAGTTCAACGAGATCGCCACGATGATCAGCACGAAGAGGATCACGGGCACCAGCAGCAGCACCGCCATCAGCCCCACGACGCCGAACAGCGCCGGAACCCTGCCCTTGACCAGCCGCCAGGCCTCGCCCGCCGTGAGGTTGCCGCCGAAGACGGCCCGGCCGAGTATGCGGGTCAGCACGCCGGTCAGCATGGTGACCACGACGAACTGCACCGCGTAGGAGACCAGGGCGCCGCCGTACTGGGCGGCGAGGCCGTACACGCTGGTCAGGTCGTCGGGGGTGCTGGTGGGGTCGGCGAAGACGCCGCCCATCGCGTCGAGCAGGAACGCCTGGCCCACGGCCACCGGCACGGAGGCGAGCAGGGCGGCGACGGCCGACAGGCCGAGCACCGCCTTCGGGTTGGACCTGATCAGCTTGATCGTGCCGTCGAGCATGTCGCCGAGACCCAGCGGGCGCAGCGGGATGATGCCCGGGCGCAACGCCGGCGGCGGCATGTAGCCGTAACCGGGCTGGGGATGCGGGCCCCCGTTGGGGTAGGGCTGCTGGGGATGGGGCGGATAAGGTGTCTGGGGCCCAGGGTGGTAGGGCTGCTGCTGTTGCGGTGGCGCTTGTCCGTAGGGCGCCTGCTGCTCCGAGCCTGGGGCGGTCCACGGAGAGGCCGACGGAGCGCTGAAGGGCGGGGGCTGTTCGGCCGACCAGCCTGATGGCGTCTCGGGCGGGGGACCGTGACCGTCTGACATATACCAATCCTGGCATGCTGGGCGGGTCATTAGTGTCACAGGCAGGATTCGCGACCTCATCTTGCCCGCATTCTCGGGCGAATCCGGGCAGGGTTCGCGTCCAGGGATGGCCGAAAGTCGCTTCGTTACCCCAGACTGAGATTGCGGTCGTGGGGGCGGACCTAAAATTCGCCTTTTGTAGGGCTCATGTCTCACTCATGGGCTCGTCAAGGGTAACCTTCAGCGATCGTGCGGGTATGTCCCACAATGCGTAGAACGAATGAGGGGCCATGAAAGGTCGCGTGCTGGTCGTCGACGACGACGCCGCTCTCGCCGAGATGCTGGGGATCGTGCTGCGGGGGGAGGGTTTCGAGCCGTCTTTCGTCTCTGACGGTGACAAGGCCCTTGACGCGTTCCGGGACACACGCCCGGATCTGGTGCTGCTCGACCTGATGTTGCCGGGGGCCGACGGCATCGACGTCGCGCGCAGGATCAGGGCCGAGTCCGGCGTTCCGATCGTCATGCTCACCGCCAAGAGCGACACGATCGACATCGTTCTCGGGCTGGAGTCGGGCGCCGACGACTACATCGTCAAGCCGTTCAAGCCGAAGGAGCTGGTGGCCCGGGTGCGGGCGCGGCTGCGCCGCACCGACGAGCCGACCCCGGAGATCCTGCAGATCGGCGACATCACCATCGACGTGGCCGGCCACTCGGTCAAGCGGGACGAGGAGACGATCAACCTCACGCCGCTCGAGTTCGACCTGCTCGTCGCGCTGGCCCGCAAGCCCCGCCAGGTCTTCACCCGCGAGGTCCTGCTGGAGCAGGTCTGGGGCTACCGGCACGCGGCCGACACGCGGCTGGTCAACGTGCACGTCCAGCGGCTCCGAGCCAAGATCGAGAAGGACCCCGAGCACCCCGAGATCGTCGTGACGGTCCGGGGCGTCGGTTACAAAGCCGGCCCCGCGTAGTCTTCCCCCCGCCCTGCCATGCCCCCGACGAAACGGAAACTGTTCCGCCGACGTACACTCCGCCAGATCCTCGGCGGCGTCCGCCGGCGGGTGCGGCGTGCGGCGGGCAGGGCGCGCAGCGTGTGGCGGCGGTCGCTGCAGCTCCAGGTGATCACCAGCACACTCGTGATCTCCGTGACCGTGGTGGTCGTGCTGGGCACGTTCCTGTTCGGCCAGATCAACAAGTCGGTGGTCGACAGCAGCCAGCAGTCCTCGGTGGGCGAGGCGTTCGCCGACCGCCTGCAGATCGCCGACGCCCTGGCCCTCGACCCCGACGACGAGAGCAAGGCCGCCGAGAGCGGCGAGCAGCGCACGGCCAACGCGCTCGACGACGTCATGGACAGCGTCTCCGGATCGGGTGAGGACGGCTCCAAGAAGCGCTACGACGTGCTGATCTACAACCCGACCACGCCCGGCGAGTCACGCGCGTCCGGCAGTGTCGTGCCGCTGAACGTGCCGCTGGGGCTCAAGGGCAGGCTGCAGCGCAACGTGGAGAAGCTGCAGTTCGGCGAGACCGTCGCGTCCGTCGAGGAGATCAAGTTCGCCGGGCAGAGCCAGGCCAGGCTCACGTACGTGACCGCCGGCGTGGTCCACGTGCCCTCCACGGGCCAGAACTACGAGGTCTACCACTTCTTCCCGTTCGACGAGGAAGAGGACCTGCTGTCCACCGTCCGGCTCGCCATCGTGGTGGTCGGCCTCGGGCTGGTCCTGCTGCTCGCCGCCATCGCCTACCTCGTCGCCCGCCAGGTCGTCACCCCCGTGCGCCTGGCGCGCCAGGCCGCCGAGCGGCTGGCCGCCGGCAAGCTCGACGAGCGGCTCAAGGTGCGCGGCGAGGACGACCTGGCCCGCCTGGCGGGCTCCTTCAACGAGATGGCCGCGAACCTGGCGCTCAAGATCCACCAGCTGGAGGAGCTGTCGCAGGTGCAGCGGCAGTTCGTCTCGGACGTCTCCCACGAGCTCCGCACGCCGCTGACCACCGTGCGGATGGCGGCCGACCTGCTCTACGACGCCCGCGAGGACTTCGACCCGATGGCCGCCCGGTCGGCCGAGCTCATGCAGGCGCAGCTGGAGCGGTTCGAGTCGATGCTGGCCGACCTGCTGGAGATCAGCCGTTACGACGCCGGCGCCGCCACGCTCGACCTCGACCCCGTGGACGTGCGCGACGTGGTGCTGCGGGCCATCGGCGACTCCGAGGCGCTGGCCGAGCGGCACACGACCCGCTTCGAGCTCAGGCTGCCCAACGAGCCCTGCCTGGCCGAGATCGACAACCGGCGGGTGGAGCGGATCCTGCGCAACCTGCTGTTCAACGCCATCGAGCACGGCGAGGGCCGGGACATCGTGGTCACCGTGGGGGCCGACAGGGACGCCGTGGCCGTCGCCGTACGCGACCACGGGATCGGCCTGAAGGGCGCGGAGGACACGATGGTGTTCGACCGGTTCTGGCGGGCGGACCCCTCGCGGGCCAGGACCATCGGCGGCACCGGGCTGGGGCTGGCGATCTCGCGCGAGGACGCCACCCTGCACGGCGGCTGGTTGCAGGCGTGGGGGCAGCCGGGCGAGGGCTCGCAGTTCCGGCTGACGCTGCCCAGGATGGCGGGAGCCGACCTCAAGGGCTCGCCGTTGTCGCTGGTGCCGCCGGAGATCGAGATGCGGCGCACCTGGCGCGGGGCCATGACACCGGTCCTGCTGCCGGCGTCGGGGGACGGGGCCGGCCATGACGAGGACTAGGCGGGCCGGGTTCGTGCTGGTCCTGGTGGCGATCGTGGCCTGGGCGGGCTCCGGCTGCACCGTGATCCCCGTCAGCGGCCCGAGCACCGTCAACGAGACCGGCACCGGCGATCCGCTGAGCAAGCCGTTCCAGCGCATGATCGCCATCTCGCCCCGGCCCGACTGGGGGCCCGAGGAGACCATCAAGGGCCTGCAGGCGGCCATGGCGGCCTACGCGGATGATCCCAGGGTCCTGCCGCAGTACCTGACCCCGGAGGCGCGGAGCAAGTGGAGCGCCTCCGGCCCGGTGACGGTGATCGAGGAGGGGTTCGGCTTCGCGTACCCGAACCAGCGTGACAGCACCGAGACGGTGCAGAAGATCACGCTCAAGGGGCGCTGGGTGGCCACCATCAGGCCGGACGACGCGTACGTCCCCACGGGCGGCCCCTGGGAGGAGCCCTTCGAGCTGGTGAAGGACGAGAAGGGCGGCTACCGCGTCAACCGGCTGCCCCCCGGACTCCTGCTGACCAGCGCCGACGTGGCCCGCGCCTACCGGGCGACCAACCTCTACTACCTGAACGGCAGCACGCAGGACCGCCTCGTCGTGGACCGCGTGCGCCTGCGGCTGGCGCCGACGAAGAGCTTCGCGCAGACCATCCTGGAGCGCCTGCTCAAGCAGCCCACCGAGTCCCTGCAGGGCGGGGCGGTGACCACCAGCTTCCCGGCCGGCGCCAAGATCGAGTCGGTGGGGTGGCGCGAGGAGCGCGTGGTGGTCAATCTGTCCGGGCCGATCGATCCCCTCGACCTGAGCGCGGAGAGCACGCTCAGGGCCCAGATCAGGTACAGCCTCACCAAGAACGAGGTCGCCAAGGGCCGCATCATCGAGATCCTGCTCGACGGCGAGCCGTACGTCATGGACCGGCCCGAGTCCGACGAGACCTGGCTCAACGACAGCGGCGACACCGCCTACTTCGTCAGCAAGGGCGCCGTGCACTTCCTGGGCAAGGACGGCCCCGCGGGCACCGTGGCCGGTCCCGCCGGGCAGCCGCACGCCGGCTACTCCCACTTCGCGCTGTCCAAGGAGAAGAACGCGCTCATCGCCGCCAAGACCTCGACCGGCATCTCCGTGGCCAGGCTCACCCAGGACGAGGACTGGCAGCAGGTCATCGAGGGCACCGACCTCACCGCGCCGTCCTGGAACCGGGACGGGTCCCTCTGGACGTACGACGGCGAGAAGGAGGTCGTGCTGCGGTACGACCCGGCCGGCGGACGTCCGGCCGAGGTGGTCACCGCGCAGGCCAAGCTGCAGGGCCTGGACATCACCCGGCTGCGCGTCGCCAGGGACGGGGTGCGCGTGGTGATGACCATGGGGGAGAACACCGTCCAGATCGCCGCGCTGGCCGGCAAGGGCGCCGCGACCATGCTGGTGAACCTCCAGCTCCTGACCAGCACCGAGGGGGGCGACAAGATCCTCGATCTGGCCTGGGAGGATGACGAGCACCTGCTCATGCTGGTCGAGACTGAGGCGGGGCAGATACTCAACCAGATCAACGTCGGGGACGGGGAGACGGTCGGGGTGCCGTTGAAGGAGCCGCTGAAGTCGCTGGCCGCGCTGGACGATCGGGTGCTGGCCGAGGCTAAGAAGGGCAAGGCGGACAGGGGTAACCAGATCGTCGAGCTCAACCCTGATCGGCAGACCTGGACCACCAAGGTCGACTCCGAGGCGAGCACGCCGCTCTTCCCGCTGGGGTGAACCGGCCGAGGTGAACCGGCTGGGGTGAAGTGGCCAGGGGTGAACCGGCTGGGGATGAGGCGGCCGGGGCGAGTTGGCTGGGGATGAAGCGGCCGGGGCGAACTGTCGGTGGGGCCCGGCATGCTGGTCAGCGTGCTGAGCGCCGTACTGGATGTCGTGCTGGATGTCGTCCTTCCGCAGACCTGCGCGGGCTGCGGTGCCGGAGGGGCCCGCCTCTGCGGGAACTGCGTTGCCGCGCTGACCGTCGCCCCGGCGAGACGCATGCCCGTGCCGGCCCCGCCCGGCCTGCCCGAGTGCTGGTCTGCGGCCCCTTATGACGGGGCGGTCCGCAGAGCGCTGGTGTCCTACAAGGAACGGGGCGCGGTGGCGCTGGCCGGCGTGCTGGCGGAGGCCATGGCGTTCACCGCCGTGACGGCGCTCGGGCGTACGGGCGGGCTTGAGGGGCTTGAGGGGCACGGCGGGATCGCCGTCGTGCCGGTCCCCAGCGCCGGGCGCAGCCGGCGCGTCCGGGGGCATGACCCGGTGGGGCGGCTGGCGGTGCTGGCCGCGTGGCACCTGCGGGCCTCCGGCGTGCGGGCCGAGCCGTGGGCGGTCCTGAGACAGCGGCGGCGCGTGGCCGACCAGGCGGGCCTGAGCGCCACGCAGAGGGTCGCCAATCTCGCCGGGTCCCTCTGGGTCGACCGGCGCGCGCCACGGCCGCCAGTGGCCTGTGCGCTCCTTCTGGATGACATCGTCACGACGGGCGCCACCCTGCTCGAAGCCGCCAGGGCCCTGCGATCGGCGGGGATGCCGGTGCCGCTGGCGGTGACCGCCGCCGCGACACGCCGAAGATCTTGAAAAGCATTACCGTCACGGTGTGTAAAGAAAGATCCACATCGGCAGTCTCACCAGGAGGTCACATGCCCCTTTCTCGATGGCCGCATCGAGGCTGTTCAGCGGACGAGAAGATCGCTCCCGTAAGGGTTGCCGATCGGTTGAACGAGACATGGGATGGTGCCGCAGAGCCCCCTGGAAACCACGCAAAGTGATCCTTTGGCGCCGCCTCCGGCTGACATTCGGCCTGGATACGGATAGCGTTCTGACATGGCACCCGTTCGGGTCCGTGGTTGCGCAGGGCCGGGGTTCCCGGCTCTGCTAGCCGATGCCAGCCGCAGGCAAAACGGTCCACGTAAGGCGACTCTTTGTCGACCGATCACGGTGCGGCTTAGGGATAAGTCCTGCCTTCCCGAGGGGTCAGATACCCCTCGCCAGAAGAGAAGGGCAGTAGTGGCAACAGAGCTGCGAAATCCTCAGCAGGCGGATGTGGGGTCGAAGACCAGGTCGGCCGGGCGGGTGCCATCCGAGTTCCCGGTGACGCCGAGGCGGAAGAGGGTAGCGGTGACGGAGAGGCAGACAGAAGGCCCCGCCCGGCATGCACATTGTCGGGCGCTCGTGCTCAGTCGTTAGACGAAGGGGGGCTGTTGCATGGACATCATCGTCAAGGGCCGGCACACAGGAGTGAGTGAGCGGTTCCGCGACCACGTGACGACCAAGCTGGCCAGAATCGAACGTCTGGACAACAAACTCATCCGAGTCGACGTGGAGGTGTCGAAAGAACGCAATCCTCGCCTCGCTGATCAGCGGGAGCGTGTCGAGCTCACCATTCACTCGCGAGGGCCGGCCATTCGCGCCGAAGCCTCCGCCGACGACCGGCTAGTAGCTTTCGACATGGCCCTCGACAAGCTGGAAGGCCGCCTCAGGCGTCTGTCCGACCGGCGCAAGGTCCATCACGGCAACCACGCCCCGCCTTCGGTGGCGGAGATCACCGCGACGCTCCCTGGTGTCGCCGGCCCAGCCCCGACGGCGGAACCCGCCGCCTCCGAGCAGGCCGAGCCCGACGAGGAAGAGCTCCTGCGCAGTGATCAGCGCTACGACGACATCGTCCCGATCGAGATGGACGGCGATGGCCCGCTCGTCGTCCGGGAGAAGCATCACAAAGCGGAACCCATGACCATCGACCAGGCTCTTCTCGAAATGGAGCTGGTCGGCCACGATTTCTACCTCTTCCGTGACAAGGAGAGCGGTCAGCCGTGCGTCGTATACAACCGGCGTGGGTACAACTACGGCGTGCTGCGGCTCGTAGAGCCCTGATCGCGCCCTAAAAGATCTTCTCGACCACCCGAGAACCGCCTTGTACATGCCATCATTGGCGGTTCAACGGCTCTGGCCCCCCGACGAGGAGGACACGTGAGCGAGCTCAGTCAGGTCCAGTTGAGCGAGCGAAGCGAGGGAACGGCAGACGCGAGGCCGACCGAGGTGGCCTCGTGACGGAGTCTGGCGAGGTCCGCGCGCCGGTGGGCGAGCCGATCCGGGTCATGATCGTGGACGATCATGAGCTGATCAGGCGGAGTCTGGCGCTGGCGCTGGCGGCTGAGCCCGACATCGAAGTGGTCGGTGAGGCGAGCGACGGGCAGGAGGCGGTCGACCTGGCCGACCGCCTCATGCCCGACGTCGCGCTCATGGACGTGCGCATGCCCCGGCAGGACGGCATCGAAGCGACCAAGAACATCAAGGCCTCGGTGCCGAGCACCCGCATCATCATGCTGACGGTCAGCGACGAGGAGGAAGACCTCTTCGAGGCCATCAAGGCCGGCGCGACCGGCTACCTGCTCAAGGACGTCCAGATCAACGACGTTCCGGCGGCGGTGCGCGGTGTGCACGAAGGTCAGTCGTTAATCAACCCGGCGATGGCGGCCAAGCTCATCAGCGAGTTCCAGAACATGAGCCGCAAAGAGACCGAGCGCCCGGCCCAGCTTCCCGTGCCCCGGCTGACCGAACGCGAGATGGAGGTCCTGCGTCTGGTCGCCAAGGGCATGAACAACCGGGAGATCGCCAAGCAGTTGTTCATCTCCGAGAACACGGTGAAGAACCACGTCCGGAACATCCTCGACAAGCTGCAGTTGCACTCGCGGATGGAGGCAGTGGTTTACGCGGTGCGAGAGCGCATGCTGGAGATCACCTAGCCGGCTGTGGTGGCCGCCGCCTCGGTGAGATTCCGAGGACACGCCGTGGGGGGCGTGTCGAGGCGGGCCACCTCAAGCCGCACACGGCCTCACGCCGCACTGCACGCGGCCTCACGCCGCACTGCACGCGGCCTCACGCCGCACTGCACGCGGCCTCGCCTCGCGTTGCACACGGCCTCGCGCCGCCGTCGCACACTCGCCTCGCGCGTTCGACACGTGATGCGGCGTGTGGGGCCCATGCCATGGTGCGGGCATGTGTGCCGGCTCTGGTGCTGTCCGGTGGCCGACCGCCAGGTAGTCCGGCGGTTCATGCTCAGGCAGTCCGCGCTCCATGCCCAGGCAGTCGGGCGGTTCATGCTACGGCGTCGTCCGGTGGTCGGGTCAGGTCGTTTGGCGGTTCGTGGTGAGCAGGGAGGCCAGCTCCGGTGGGTCGGCGCGCTCAACGCGTATGGCGTCGCAGCCTACCCACTCGGCCGCCGACCACAGGGCGTCGTGTAAGGCGTCGGCCCACTTCGCGGCCGAGAGGCCAGGTTCCAGGCTGAGCTGTCTGATGACCAGCGTGGAGCCTTCGCGGGCCGGGTCGACGCGGCCGATGATACGGCCGCCGGCCAGCACCGGCATCGTGAAGTAGCCGTGGACGCGCTTGTGCTTGGGGACGTAGAGCTCCAGCGTGTACGTGAAGCCGAAGACCCGTTGGGTGCGGCCACGGTGCCAGATGAGCGAGTCGAACGGTGACAACAACGTGTTGCGGTGCCGGCCGCGTGGCTCCGACTCCAGGGCCGCCGGGTCCGCCCAGGCGTTGGCCTGGCCCTTCCTGCCCGTCCAGCCCGAGACGGTCACAGGCACCAGACCGGCCGCGCCGCTGAGCAGGACCTCGTCGAGGATCGCCGCGTAGCGGCCCTTGAGACGCAGGAAGTCGATCAAATCGGTCCTGTTGGCCACGCCCAGCGAACGGCCCGCGATGGCCGCGAGCCGGACGATGCACTCCTCGTCGGAGAGGCCGGCCGCCAGGAGGTCGGTGGGGACCACGCGCTCGGCCAGGTCGTAGACACGGCGCCAGCCGACGCGGCGGCTGCAGACGAGCTCGCCGATGTCGAGCAGCCACTCAAGGGAGATCTTGGAGTCGGACCAGTCCCACCAGGCGCCGCCGTTCTTTGCGCCGCCCACGTCGGTGGTCGTCACCGGGCCTGACTCGCGCACCTGGTCGAGAAGCTTGTCGACGTTGTCGGGCACCTCGTGCCAGCGGTAACGCCTCTCCCGGTAGGCCC
This sequence comes from Nonomuraea sp. NPDC002799, assembly GCF_053592075.1. Taxonomy (NCBI): domain Bacteria; kingdom Bacillati; phylum Actinomycetota; class Actinomycetes; order Streptosporangiales; family Streptosporangiaceae; genus Nonomuraea; species Nonomuraea sp. NPDC002799. Next base: position 417,813 of record NZ_JBSFVA010000001.1, on the reverse strand, counting down.
GGCGCCGGAACTCGTAGAGCGGCCAGTGCTCGATGGGCAGGATGCAGGCGGCGTGGCACCAGTATTCGAAGCTCTGGGCGGGGTCGTGCCAGTAGGCGCGCTCGACCTGGGGTCTGCCCACGGCGCCCAGTCGGGCGTACGCGACGAGCTCGTGGGAGCGGGCGAGGACCGAGATCGTGTCGAGCTGCACGGCGCCGAGCCTGCGCAGCATGGCGTGCACCCCGCCCTTGCGCGCGTCGGCGCCGACCAGGCCCTGTGCGCGCAGGACGAGCCGGCGCGCCTCGTCGGCGGTGAGGTCGATCAGGTCGGGCGAGACGGTCATGACTGCGAACCGGTACGGCGATGCATGCGAGCAATGTAGCGGCGGGGACCGACAGAAAGAGATCGGCCCTGGCTGTCGTTCATGCGAGCAGCGTAGGGGCGGGGGCCGACAGTAAGAGACCGGCCCTGGTTGTCGTTCAGTCGAGGACCGCGATCGCGTCGACCTCGATCAGGTAGCCGGGTGCGGCCAGTGTCTCCACTCCGAGCAGGGCGTCGGTGGGTTTGTGGGCGCCGAACAGCTCGATCCTGGCCGCTTCGATGATCGGCAGGTACGCCGGGCGGTGACCGACGACGTAGATCGAGATCTTGGCGACCTGGTCAGGCCGGGCGCCGGCGGCGGCCAGGGCGCGGCCGAGATTGGTGAACACCTGCCGGGCCTGGGCCGCGAGGTCGCCGGGAGCGACGAGACCGCCCTGACGGTCGTCGGACATCTGCCCGGCGATGAACACCATCCGGCCGCCGGTCGCCACGATGACGTGGGAGTAGGTCTCCGGTCTGTCCAGGTCCTCGGGCTGGATGATGTCGAGAGCCATTGACGCGGATCCCTTCGTGGACGAGCGGCGAACGGGGCCCGTACCGCCCGGCCAGGTGGGAAGAGCGTTCCCACGAAGTGGCCGCGCGGCATCGACCCTGGGCGCGCGTAGTCTGGCCGACCGGACCCTGGGCGGGCAAGCCCGCTGATAGGAGCATGGGCGGGCCGGCCTGCTGATGAGCCCGTGGGCGTGCGGGCTCTGCTGGTGAGCTTGTGAGCGGGGGCCCGCTGGTAAAGCCTGTGGGCGGGCGGGCCCGCTGGTAGGACCATGAGCGGGCGGGTCCGCTGGTAAAGCCTGTGGGCGGGCGGGCCCATTGGTAGGTCCGTGAGCGGGCGGCGCCCGGCAGCGCGTGAGTCCTTCAACCGGTCCCCGAGCCCTTCGCGGATGTCAGTCGGTGTAGCCGCGGGCCGCGTAGTCGATGCGGTCGTTCAGACTGCTCAGAAGGGGTCTCTTGCCCTCGAATGCCTGGAAGGGGTCGGGCTGGAACGCCTTCTTGTCCTTCAGGAAGTAGTTGTTGTCCGGGCAGGTGCCGCGCGCCCAGAACGAGGAGACCTTGTCTCGCCAGTAGGGGGTGAAGTTGAACTTCTTGCACCTGTCGCGGGAGGCCCGCCACTTGGCCATCGCGCCGCGATAGTACTGGTGCTCGTACACGCAGTAGTACCCGTTGGGGCAGGACGCCGCGGTGGCCGACAGCACCACACCGACCTCGCCGTTCTCCCAGGAGATCTCGTTGTTGCTCACCTTCGTCCCGTAGGGGAACGCGGCCATGTAGGCATCGACCCTGGCGCTGGCGCTGGAGTCGGCGGTGGCCGCTTGGGCCGGGAGGGCGCTGGCGATGATGGCACCGGCGCCGATGGCGATACCGGCCGTTCGGAGTGCTCTGCTGCTGAAAAGCGGGTGCTGGCTCATTTCGTCTCCCTCTTCGTGTGGTCGAGAGGAAGGTAGGCACCCCGGTGTTCAGCCTGCGTTGAGTTCCTGTTGAGGCGGCACGGCGGCACGGCGGCGCCGCCGGGGGCTGGTCGAGGTTCGGCAAAGGTGCGGGCATGGAGTGGTCTGCCGGAGGAACGGAAACGGCGGGCGACCGAGGAGACTCGGTGCCCGCCGTGTCAAGCCTTCGTCAGCGGTGATCTTCAGCGCGCATGCCCGCACGGGGGGCGTCGATCACCACGTCGGTGAAGATGTCGAAGACGAGGGCCAGGATGCCCCCCACGACGAACACCCCGGCGCCGATCCAGACCAGCGTCCAGTTGGTGGCCGTCAGTCCGAAGCCGGCCACCACGGTGCCCACCAGCATCACCGTCACCGCGAGCCACGAGGACGCGCGTCCGCCGTGGCTGCCGAGGTTTTCGGTCTGCTCCGACTTCTTGCCCTCAACCATGACTAATCCTTCCTTTGCCGGATATCCCGCTTCTGGTGCGAGCCGGCTTTCAACCGGCATACCCTCTGCCTTACCCCATTCTCCCAGACGGGTCCTGCGCCCTCGTCGTCACGGTGGCTGTGTCTGGTTGCGGAACCGCCTACGATGGCAACGGGGAAGTTTGTCTCGGCCTCTCCTCCTGGCGGCGCCGCCGGGGTAGACCTGCGAGGAGCTTTACATAAAGTGGCAGCCATTCTCGACAAGATCCTACGTGCCGGCGAAGGCAAGATTCTGCGTAAGCTCAAGCGGATCGCAGACCAGGTCAACTCCATCGAGGACGACTTCACGAGCCTGTCCGACTCGGAGTTGCGCGCCATGACGGACGAGTTCAAACAGCGTCATGCGGACGGCGAGTCCCTGGACGATCTGCTTCCCGAAGCGTTCGCGACCGTGCGCGAGGCGGCTCGCCGCGTGCTCGGCCAGCGGCCCTTCGACGTGCAGATCATGGGCGGTGCCAACCTGCATCTCGGCAACATCTCGGAGATGAAGACCGGTGAGGGCAAGACCCTGACCTGTACGCTGCCCGCCTATCTCAACGCCTTGGCGGGCAACGGCGTCCACGTCATCACCGTCAACGACTACCTGGTCAAGGTAGGCGCCGAGAACATGGGCCGCATCTACCGCTTCCTCGGCCTCGAAGTCGGGATGATCCTGGCCGGCCAGGAGCCCAACGAGCGCCGCAAGCAGTACCAGGCGGACATCACGTACGGCACCAACAACGAGTTCGGCTTCGACTACCTGCGCGACAACATGGCCTGGTCGCTCGAAGAGTGCGTGCAGCGCGGCCACCACTTCGCGATCGTGGACGAGGTCGACTCCATCCTCATCGACGAGGCCCGGACGCCGCTGATCATCTCCGGCCCGGGCGAGCAGTCGGGCAAGTGGTACAACGAGTTCGCCAAGATCGTGCCCCGCCTGCGCAAGGGTGTCGAGGCCAAGAATCCCGGCGAAGAGAGCACCGGCGACTACATCGTCGACGAGAAGAAGCGCACGGTCGGCATCCTGGAGTCGGGCGTCGAGAAGGTCGAGGACTGGCTCGGCATCGACAACCTCTACAAGCCCGAGCACACCCACCTGGTCGGCTTCCTGAACAACGCGCTCAAGGCCAAGGAGCTGTTCAAGAAGGACAAGGACTACATCGTCACCGAGGGCGAAGTCCTGATCGTCGACGAGTTCACCGGGCGCATCCTGCACGGCCGCCGCTACAACGAGGGCATGCACCAGGCCATCGAGGCCAAGGAGAGCGTGAAGATCAAGGACGAGAACCAAACTCTCGCCACGGTCACCCTCCAGAACTACTTCCGCCTCTACGAGAAGCTGTCCGGCATGACCGGCACGGCCGTCACCGAGGCCAACGAGTTCCACCAGACCTACAAGCTGGGCGTCGTCCCGATCCCGACCAACCGGCCGATGATCCGCAAGGACCAGCCGGACGTGGTCTACAAGAACGAGGACGCCAAGTTCAACGCGGTGGTCGAGGACATCAAGGAGCGCTACGAGGCCGGGCAGCCGGTCCTCGTCGGCACCACCTCGGTGGAGAAGTCCGAGCGGCTGTCCAAGGCGCTCAAGCGCCGCGGTGTGCAGCACGAGGTGCTCAACGCGAAGAACCACGCCCGCGAGGCCGCGATCATCGCCGAGGCGGGCCGTAAGGGTGCCGTCACCGTCGCCACCAACATGGCCGGTCGAGGCACCGACATCATGCTCGGCGGCAACTCCGAGTTCCGCGTCGACCTGGAGCTGCGCCAGCGCGGCCTCGACCCGCTCGAGACGCCGGATGAGTACGAGAAGGCCTACCCCGAGGCGCTGGAGAAGGCCAGGGCGGCGGTCAAGGCCGAGCACGACGAGGTCACCGGCCTCGGCGGCCTCTACGTCCTCGGCACCGAGCGGCACGAGTCGCGCCGCATCGACAACCAGCTCCGCGGCCGTTCCGGCCGTCAGGGCGACCCCGGCGAGTCGCGCTTCTACCTGTCGCTCGGCGACGACCTCATGCGCCTGTTCAACTCGGCCAGGGTCGAGATGATCATGACCAGGCTGCAGATCCCGGACGACCAGCCGATCGAGTCCGGCATCGTCTCCAAGGCCATCGCCTCTGCCCAGCACCAGGTCGAGCAGCAGAACTTCGAGATCCGCAAGGATGTTCTGAAGTACGACGAGGTGATGAACCGCCAGCGTAAGGTCATCTACGCCGAGCGGCACCGCGTGCTGGCGGGCGCCGACCTGCACGAGCAGGTGCGCGGCTTCATCGGTGAAGTGATCGACGGCTACGTCGTGGGTGCCACCTCCGACGGCTTCGCCGAGGAGTGGGACCTCGAGAAGTTGTGGAAGGCGTTCAGCGAGCTCTACCCGATCACGGTCCGGATCGAGGACCTCGTCGAGGAGGCCGGCGGCCGCGAGGAGCTGTCCGCCGAGTTCATCAACGAGAAGATCAAGGCCGACGCCTACGCGGCGTACGCCAGGCGCGAGGAGGAGTTCGGCGCGGAGACCACGCGCGATCTTGAGCGCCGGGTGATCCTGTCCGTGCTCGACCGCAAGTGGCGCGAGCACCTCTACGAGATGGACTATCTGCGCGAGGGCATCGGCATGCGGGCCTACGCGCAGAAGGACCCGCAGATCGAGTACCAGCGTGAGGGCTTCGAGATGTTCTCCGCGATGCTGGAGGGCATCAAGGAGGACTCCGTCGGGTTCCTGTTCAACCTTGAGGTCGAGGTGCAGGAAAACCCGATCGTCGAGGAAGAGGACGCGGTGCTGGCGGAGACCCGCTCGATCATCGCGCGCGGGCTGCGCGGGCCGGAGCGGCCCGCCGAGCTCGAATACTCGGCGCCTGGTGAGCAGGGCGACGTCGAGCACACGCGGGTGCGCACCTCGTCGGAGCAGCGTGCGGCTTACGGCAACGTCGAGCGTAACGCGCCGTGCCCCTGTGGCTCGGGCAAGAAGTACAAGCGCTGCCACGGCGATCCCAAGCACGCCGGCTGAGCCGATTCGGTCGCTTGGGCGGCTCGAGCACGCCGGTTGATCCGGCCGCTCGGGCGGCCCAAGCGCGGGCGGACTGACACGTCGGTCGCTCGGGTGGTCCACGGGCATGGGCGTACCGGCACGTCGGGTGTTCGGGTCGTTCACGGGCGCGGGCGTACCGGCACGTCGGGTGGTCCACGGGCGCGGGCGTACCGGTATGTCGGGTGGTCCACGGGCGTGGGCGTACCGGTATGTCGGGTGTTCGAGGTCTTTAGGTTGTTCGTCAGGCCCCCACTTCCCTTGCGGAAGTGGGGGCCTGACGTGTTATGCCGTCTCGAACTCGGTGCACAACCATTGGACGCCACGGCGTTCGAGGCGTATGGCGAGGACGTGGTTGCGGTCGCCGCAGTGAATGAGGACGCACATCTCCACGGCGCCCTCCCTGGGCTCCTTCACGTGCAGGCTGCCGGCGAAGGGGGTGCGGGTCGTGTGCAGCATGCGTCCCGACCGGAGCAGGTCCCGGTACGCGCGATCCGTCAGCCGGTCGGCCACCGTCTCGGGGGCGCGCCGGCCGGAGAGCACCTCGGCGAGGGCCTGGCCGAGGTGGCGGAGCCGGCGCTCGTCGGGGATGGCGCCGGGCGGACCCCACGCCGGCGGGCGGTGGTCCAGGGCCAGGGATCCCAGGGTGTCCGGGGAGTGGAAGTGCTCGTCGTCATAGGGGGGCTCGGGGGCCGGGGTCAGGCCGATGCGGGGGGTTGCCGACACGTGTGCTCCATGCTCTCGGAGTGCTGAATGCATTTGTCATCAATGAGTTTTCGGTCCGGCTGACCTGGGCAAATGGTCACCAGCTTTCCCGGGAGCCGCCCGGCTTTGTCCTCAGAGATGCGGAACGTCGTAAGAAGCTGGGTTCCCCTGAGCACTCACTCCTCGAATTTGGGGCGTTACGGATCGGCCTTTTCGGCGGGTTCACGGCCGGGGGTGGGCAGGTTCAGGTAGCGGATCATGAGGGTGAAGACGGCGTAGTACACGACCAGGTACACCAGGCCGAAGCCGAGGATGAGGCCGAGCTTGTGGGTGTTCGACTTGCCGGCGTTCAGGAGCAGGTCGATGGCGCCGCCCGAGAACGTGAAGCCCAGGCGGGCGCCGAGCTCGGCCATGAGGGCCATGGACAGGCCCGTGAGCAGGGCGTGGACCACGAAGAGCGCCGGGGCGACGAAGATGAAGGCGAACTCCAGCGGCTCCGTGATGCCGGTGACGAAGGCCGTCAGGCCGGCGGACAACAGGATGCCCCCGACGGCCTGGCGGCGGCCGGGCGGGGCGGCGCGCCACATGGCGATGGCCGCCCCCAGGAGGCCGAACATCATCACGGGGAAGAAGCCGGTCATGAAGACGCCGGCTCCTTGTTCTCCGGCGAAATAGCAGTTCAGGTCGCCTGCGGCGTCCCGGGTCGCGCCGTTCACGCCCGCGCGGCACTCCGGGAGGGTGAACCAGACGATGGTGTTGAGGAAGTGGTGCAGGCCCACCGGGATGAGCAGGCGGTTGGCGACGCCGTAGATGCCGGTGCCGACGGTGCCGTGGGCGGAGAGCCAGTCGCCCACCGTCGCCAGCCAGTCGCCGACGGGCCGCCACAGGAGGCCGAAGGCGACGCCCAGCAGGAGGGCGGCGACGGCGGTGACGATGGGGACCGAGCGGCGCCCGCCGAAGAAGGCCAGCCACGACGGCAGTTTGAGGCGGTAGAAGCGCTGCCAGAGGAGCGCGGCGGTGAGGCCGATGAGGATGCCGCCGAGGACGCCTGTGGGGTTCTGAGCGCCCAGGTCGAGGACGGGGGTGCCGTTCTGGAGGAGCCGGACGACCTTGTCGTGGACGGCGCCCTCGCCCGCGTCGAAGAAGAGGGTCTTGCTCACGCGGTCGAAGACCAGATAGCCGACGAGGGCCGCCAGAGCGGTCGAGCCGTCGGCCTTGCGGGCGAAGCCGATGGCCACGCCGATGGCGAACAGCAGCGGGAGGTTGTCGAAGAGGGCGCCGCCGGCCGCCGCCATGACCTTCGCGACGGGCAGCAGCCAGGGCACGACGGCCCCGAGGCCGTCCTTGCCGAGGAGGTCGTCCTGGCCGAAGCGGAAGAGCAGGCCGGCGGCGGGCAGCACGGCGATGGGCATCATCAGGGAGCGGCCGATGCGCTGGAGCACCGCGAAGACGGCGGGCCAGCCCTGCGTGCCGGTCGAGCTCAAGGTCGTGCGCACCCCCGCCGCGATGGTGGGGGAATGCTGGGTTCCTACCACGCGGGATCATCGGGAAAACCGCCCTGCCGGAGGGCTACGTCTCGCCGGAGTCGGAGTCCGGGTCGGGGTCGGGTTCGCGGCCGGGGGTCATGATGTTCAGCTTGCGGATCATGAACGTGAACACGACGTAGTAGAGGACGCCGTAGATCACGCCCAGCAGCAGGATGCCGGGTAAGTTCTGGGTGTTCGACTTGCCGGCGTTCAGGAGCAGGTCGAGCAGGCCGGCCGAGAAGCCGAAGCCGAGCTGGCCGCCGATCAGCGTCGTCACGGCCATGGACAGGCCCGTCAGGACCGCGTGCACGGCGAACAGGGCCGGGGCGACGAAGACGAAGGCGAACTCCAGCGGCTCCGTGATGCCCGTGACGAACGACGCCAGCCCGGCCGACAACATGATGCCGCCCACCGAGGCCCGCCGATGTGCCGGCGCCGCGCGCCACATCGCCAGGGCGGCGGCGGGCAGGGCGAACATCATGATGGGGAAGAAGCCGGCCATGAACTGGCCGGAGTGCGGGGCGCCGCCGAAGTAGCAGTTCCAGTCGCCGCCCAGGACCCGGCCGCCCACGTCGCACTGCGGCACGACGTACCAGACGACCGAGTTGGCGAAGTGGTGCAGGCCGAGCGGGATCAGCAGGCGGTTGATCAGGCCGTAGATGCCGGTGCCGACCGGGCCGATGGCGGCCAGGGCCTCGCCGGCGTGGCGGATCCACTCGCCGATCACCGGCCAGAGCCAGCCGAAGAGCACGCCGATGAGCAGCGCCACGATCGAGGTGATGATCGGCACGAACCGGCGTCCGCCGAAGAAGGCCAGCCAGGAGGGCAGCTTGATCCGGTGGAAGCGTTGCCAGAGCAGGGCGGTGACCAGGCCCATCACGATGCCGCCGAGCACCTTGGTGGGGTTCTGCATGCCGTAGTTGATGATCTCCCGGAAGCCCTGCTCCTGGTCCTCCCTGATGAGGACGGTGTCCCTGATGTCGGAGCCGAAGAACATGACCTTGCTCACGCGGTCGAAGACCAGGTAGCCGACCACGGCGGCGAGCGCGGTGGAGCCGTCCGACTTGCGGGCGAAGCCGATGGCCACACCCACCGCGAACAACATCGGCAGGTTCTCGAACAGGGCCTCGCCGGCGGCGGCCAGCACGCCGGCGACCTGGTTCATCCAGGCGAACCCCGCCACGTCCGCCAGGCCCCCCGGCCGCACGCCGTTGGAGCCGAGCATGTCGGGCTGGCCGAAGCGCACCAGCAGGGCGGCGGCGGGCAGGGCGGCGATGGGCAGCATGAGCGAGCGGCCGAGCCGCTGGAGCACGGTCATCAGGCGAGCGAACGGCGCAGGCCGGGCCGCGGCGGTGGTCTCGTTCACCGGGCGTACCTCCGGGGGGCGGAGTCGGGCGTTCCTCCGGGGCGCGGAGTGCGGAAGGTCTCAGCCCCGTCTGACGGGCATTTCCAGAATGGTACGGAGTTGGTAGCGGTCGGCGCGGTAGGTGGAGACGCCCAACTCCGCGCAGACGCCGCCGGAGAAGGAGCGGCGCTGCAGCAGCAGCACGGCGCCGCCGCGCGGGAGCTTCAGCAGGTCGGCGTCGCTCGGGTCGGCGAGGCCGCTGTCGATGGTGAGCTCACCGGCGTCCATGACGAGGCCGTAGCGACTCTCCAACAGCTCATACAACGATTTTTCCGACAAATCGTACGAAGCCAGGTCCGGAGCAAGTTTGACCGGGATGTGCGCCCGCTCGATGGACAGCGGCTCCCCGTCGGCCGTCCGCAGCCGCTCGATGAAGTGCACCTCCTCGCCCGGCTGGATCCCCAGCTCCTTGGCCAGATGGGCACTGGCCCGCACGATCCGCCGGTCGAGGTCGCGCGAGCCCGGGATCAGGCCGCGGGCGCGCATGTCCTCGGTGAACGAGGTGAGCTGCAGCGCCAGCTCGATCTTGGGCCGGGCGACGAACGTCCCCTTGCCGGGAACGCGGTGCAGCCGGCCCTCGGAAACGAGATGGTCGACGGCCTGCCGCACGGTCATCCGGGACAGGCCGAAGCGCTGGCACAACTCGCGCTCCGACGGGATGGCCGCGCCGATGCTCAGCTCGTCGCTGTCGATGAGGTCCAGCAGGATCTCGCGGAGCTGGAAGTATTTGGGCACCGGGCTGTCCGGATCGATGTGCGCCACGGATCCTCCCCTCGAATCAACCTCGGACAATGGGCTATGGTTCGTACTGGTCTAGTCCGGACTAGACCACATGTCGCGAAAGACGGTCAAGTCCGACCCGCACTGAGTTGAAGGAAGAGCCCACGATGACCACGAAGATGCGCAGCGAGATCGCCGAGCAGCCGGCCGCGCTGCGGGCCACACTGGACTCTCTCCTCCCCAGGATCGATGACGTGCGGGCGGTGGGTGAGCAGGCTCGCCAGCTCCTTTTCATCGCGCGTGGCACCTCTGACAACGCAGCAGTGTACGGGCGTTACCTGGTCGAATCGCATGCCGGCCGCCTGTCCGCGCTGGCCGCGCCGTCGATCGCGACGACGTACAAGCGCCGGCTCGACCTGGACGGGGTGCTGGCCGTCGCGATCTCGCAGTCGGGGCGCACCGAGGAGATCGTCGAGACGCTGGCCTGGGCCAAGGACTGCGGGGCCAGGACCGTCGGCATCACGAACGGCGGGGAGCAGAGCCCGCTCGCGCAGGTCGCGGACGTGGCCCTGTGCACGGTGGCGGGCGAGGAGAAGGCCGTTCCCGCGACGAAGACGTACACGACGCAGCTCGCGGCGCTGGCCGTGCTCGCGCTCGGGCTCGGCGCGGACGTGGACGTGGATGAGCTGCGGCGGGTGCCCGACGCGGTGGAGAAGCTGATCGCCGAGCCCGGCGACCTCGACGCCGTGGTCGAAGGGCTGCTGGACAAGCCGGGCGTGGTCGTGTCCGGGCGCGGGCTGGCGTTCTCCACCGCCCTGGAGACGGCGCTGAAGCTCAAGGAGGCCTGCTACCTGCACGCCATGGGCTTGTCCTATGCCGACCTGCTGCACGGCCCCATCGCCGTGGTCGACGCCGACACCCCGGCGCTGCTCGTCGCCGCCGAGAACAGCCCCACGCTGGCCGGCACGGTCGCGCTGGCCGAGCGGGTGGTGGCGGCGGGCGCGGCGGCGTACACGGTCGGGGGCGGCGACGCGCTCGCGCGGGCGGGCACGGCCGCGCTGAACGGGCCCGACCTGCCCGAATGGGTGGCGCCCATGGGGCTGATCGTCCCCGGCCAGCTGCTCACCGAGGCGCTGGCCCGCCGGCTCGGCATCGACCCCGACGCGCCGCGCGGGTTGAACAAGGTCACGCAGACGGACTGATCTAGCCTGGTCGGAGTGCTCATCCTAGGGAGGACCGGATGGCGGCGGATGTGAATGCGATCATCGCCGGGCTGGGCGGTGCCGACAACATCATCGAGATCGAGCCCTGCATCACCCGCTTGCGCACGGAGGTGCACGACGCGGCCAAGGTCGATCACGCCATGCTCAAGGCGGCGGGCGCGCACGGCGTGATGGCCGCGGGCAACGTGGTCCAGGTCGTCGTCGGGCCGGAGGCGGACACGATCGCGAGCGATATCGAGGACATCATCGGCTGAGGGCGAGTCCATGACGACTGTTCTCGCCCCGGTCGAGGGGGCTGCTGTGGGGTTGGCCGCCGTGCCCGATCCGGTGTTCAGCGCGGGCATGGTGGGGCCGGGAACGGCGATCGATCCGCTGAGGGGGCCGGGAAGGGCCGTGGCCCCCATAGCGGGAAAAATCATGAAACTGCATCCGCATGCGTACGTCATCGTGGGGGACGACGGCAAGGGTGTGCTGGTGCACCTGGGCATCGACACCGTCCAGCTCAAGGGCGAGGGGTTCCGGCTCCTGGCGGCCGAGGGCGACCGGGTGAGCGCCGGGCAGCCGATCGTGGCCTGGGACCCGGCGGCGATCGAGGCGGGCGGGCGCTCGCCGGTCTGCCCGGTCGTCGCGCTGGACGCCGTCTCCGGGGCCGTGACCCGGGTCGTGGCCGGGGCGGTGCGGGTGGGGGACGCGCTCTTCCGGTGGGAGTAGCCGCCGTACCGGCCGGTCCGCCGGTGATCGAGGCGGCGGGGACACGAGACAATGGACACATGACCACCGATTTGACCGCGATCGGCCGGTTCCATGCAGATAGGTCCGGCTGGTCCGGACCGGCACAGAAGGAGTAGGTACATGGGCGAGCGCAAGGCCACCGTGGCAGCCGAGGTAGGGCTGCACGCCCGTCCCGCGGCGACGTTCGTGCAACGGGCCAAGAAGGCTTCGATGGACATCTCGGTGGAGAAGATCCGTGGCGGGGGACCGGTCAACGGCAAGAGCATCCTCGCGATCATGGGCCTCGACGTCCGTCAGGGCGAGGACATCGTGATCCGCGCCGACGGCGACGGCTCCGACGAGGTCCTCGACGAGCTGGCCAAGATCGCCAGTACGCCATGAACCTGCGGGGGGTAGGGGTCAGCCCGGGCATCGGGCACGGCCTCTCGTTCGTTCTGACCGTCTCTGTGCCCGAACCCCCCGAGGGCGCCACCTACACCGGTGCGGCGGAGCAGGAGAAGGAGCGCGCGATGGCCGCGCTCTCCCAGGTCGCGGGCGAGCTGGAGTCCCGCGGCAACCAGGCGGGCGGCGCGGCCGAGGGCATTCTGAAGGCCCAGGCGATGATGGCCGAGGACCCGGGCCTGGTCGTGAAGGTGAGATCGCTGATCGACCGTGGCCTGGCCGCCCCCAGGGCGGTCTTCGAAGCTTTCACGAGATATCGGAACATGCTGGCCGAGTCAGGCGGCTATCTCGGCGAGCGGGCGGCCGATCTCAACGACGTCAGGGACCGGGTGATCGCGCAGCTCAACGGGCAGGCGCTGCCGGGGCTGCAGGGAGCACCCGACGAGCCGTACGTGCTGATCGCCCGGGATCTCGCCCCCGCCGACACGGCGCTGCTGTCCAGGGACGTGGTCGTCGCGTTCGTCACCGAGGAGGGCGGGCCCACCAGCCATACGGCGATCATCGCCAGGGCGATGGGGGTGCCCGCCGTCGTGGCCTGCCCCGGCGCGACCGGCATCCCGTCGGGTGTCCCGGTGATGGTGGACGGCAGCTCCGGAGACGTACGCGTGGAGCCGGCCGCGTCCGACGTGGCCGAGGCGGTCGGCGCGGCCACGGCCAGGCAGGCCGCGCTCGCCACGGTGCAGGGTCCCGGCAGGACGGCCGACGGGCATCCGGTGCCGCTGCTCGCGAACGTGGGCAACCCCGCCGAGCTGCGGGCCGCCGTCAGCGCGGGCGCGGAGGGCGTCGGGCTCTACCGGACGGAGTTCCTCTTCCTCGACCGGGCCGAGCCGCCGTCGGCCGAAGAGCAGCGGCAGGCGTACCAGGCGGCGCTGGAGGCGTTCCCCGGCGGCCGGGTGGCCGTACGCACGCTGGACGGCGGCGCCGACAAACCGCTGGCGTTCCTGCCCGTGCCCGCCGAGCCCAACCCGGCGCTGGGCGAGCGCGGCCTGCGGCAGTACGCGAGATTCCCCCAGGTGCTGGAGGCGCAGCTCGACGCCCTGGGCGCGGTCGCGACCGGAGGACTCCAGGTGATGGCGCCGATGGTGGCCACGCCGCAGGAGGCCGCCTGGTTCGCGCGGATGTGCCGGGCGCACGGACTGCCCAGCGCGGGGGTGATGATCGAGATCCCGTCGGCCGCGCTGCGCGCCGCGCAGGTGCTCGCGGAGGTGGACTTCGTCTCGGTCGGCACCAACGACCTCGCCCAGTACGCCTTCGCCGCCGACCGCCAGCTCGGCGCGATGAGCGCGCTGCAGGATCCGTGGCAACCGGCCCTGCTCGACCTGGTCGCCATGGCGGCCGAGGCCGCGGCGGCGGCGGGCAAGCCGTGCGGGATCTGCGGGGAGGCGGCCGCCGATCCGGCGCTGGCCTGCGTGTTCACCGGGCTCGGCGCCTCGACGTTGTCGATGGGGCCCACCGCGCTGCCCGCCGTCCGCGCCGCGCTGGCCGCGCACACGCTGGAGCAGTGCCGGCTGGCGGCCGAGGCCGCGCGGGTGGAGGCGACGCCGGCCGAGGCGCGCGGCGCGGCCCGCGCGCACCTGCCGGAGCTCGGCACGCTCGGGTTGTAGGTTGGGCCGCAGTTGGCAAACGGTCCGGCCCGGACGGGTCGTCGGATGGATACCTTGGAAGGCATGTTTTCCAGCGCTCGACGGATCGGTACGGCAGGTCTCCTGGTGCTCGCCCTGGCGGCGTGCGGCAGCGGCGGCGGCTCGGCGGGCGCGACCCCTCCGACCGGAGGCAGGGCCGCGCCGCCCGCGCGCGCCACGCCGCAGAGCTCGCCCCAGGCACAGGAGAGCCCGGTCGAGCGCGTCCTGGCCGAGATGAGCGTCGAGGAGAAGGTCGGCCAGCTCTTCATGCCCGTCCTGTACGGCACGTCGGCCGACACGGTGTCGGGCGAGAACCAGGCCAGGTACGGCGCCCAGACCCCGGCCAAGGTGATCGCCAAATACCACCTGGGCGGCGTGATCCTCTTCCCGCAGAACGTCAAGAGCACCCCCCAGGTCGTCGGCCTCACCAACGGCATGCAGCGGGCGGCCGAGCAGGTGCCGCTGCTGATCGGCACCGACCAGGAGAACGGCCTGGTGTCCAGGATGTCGGCGCTCATGACGGACTTCCCCGGCGCGGCCGAGATCGGCGCGACGAAGGATCCCGACCTGTCGCGTGCCGTGGCCAAGGCGACCGGCGAGGAGTTGCGCGCGCTCGGCGTCAACCTCGACTTCGCCCCGGTCGCCGACGTGAACGTCAACCCGCGCAACCCCGTCATCGGCCGGCGGGCCTTCGGCGACGACCCGAAGCGGGTGGCCACGATGGTGGCGGCGGCGGTCAAGGGGTTCGAGGACGCCAAGGTGGCCGCCACCGCCAAGCACTTCCCGGGGCACGGTGACACCTCCGTCGACAGCCACACGGGGCTGCCGGTGATCAAGCACACCAGGGCTCAGTGGGAGCGCATCGACGCGCCGCCGTTCAAGGCCGCGATCGAGGCAGGGGTGGACGCCGTGATGAGCGCCCACCTCGTCTTCCCCAAGCTCGACCCCTCGGGCGACCCGGCCACGCTGTCCAAGCCGATCCTGACCGGTCTGCTCAGGGAGAAGCTCGGTTTCCAGGGCGTGATCTCCACCGACGCGCTCAACATGGCGGGCGTGCGCAAGAAGTACAACGACGGCGAGATCGCGGTACGCGCCCTGCTGGCCGGGGCCGACCTGCTGCTCATGCCGAACGACCTGCCCAAGGCCCACCAGGCGGTGCTGGCGGCGGTCAAGTCGGGGCGCGTCTCCAAGCAGCGGCTCGACCAGTCGGTCACCAGGCTGCTCACGCTCAAGCAGAGCAAGGGGCTGCTGACCGAGGCGCCCGTCGCCTCGGCGCAGGAGGCGGTGCGCGTGTTGCGCTCGGCGGAGCACCGCAAGCTGGCCGCCCGGGTCAGGCGCGCCGCCGACTAGTGCGGCCCGCGATGACGGGGACGTTGGTTATTCGCGAATATGTCGTGCAATAGCCACCTGGGTCGGTGCGAAAGTTATTTCTGGGACGCTCTACCCTAGAACGATGGTTACGGGTGTGCTCATCGACTGGGGTGGGGTGCTGACGTCGAGCCTCACCGACTCCATCGCGCGGTGGATCGCGGCGGACCGGATCGACGGCGAGCACTACCGCGAGGTGATGCGCGAGCTGATCGAGCACGCCTACAGCGGGCGGGACGGGGAGAACACGATCCACGCCCTGGAGCGGGGCGAGATCGACGGCCCGGCCTTCGAGCGCGACCTGGCCGCCCGGCTGCGGACCGTGGACGGGCTGCCGCCGGTGGCCGACGGGCTGCTGGAGCGCATGTTCTCGGGGTTCGAGCGGGTGGACGCAATGTACGACATGCTCCGCGACGTACGGACAAATGGGCTTAAAACGTGCTTGCTGTCTAACTCCTGGTCCCACACCTACCCCCGCGACGACTGGGACGACATCTTCGACGCGGTCGTGATCTCCGGCGAGGTCGGCATGCGCAAGCCCGAGGCGCGCATCTTCCACCACGCGCTCGACCGGATCGGCCTGGACGGCGGCGAGTGCGTGTTCATCGACGACATCGAGGCCAACATCCTGGCCGCCCGCGAGCTCGGCATCTCGGGCATCCACCACAAGGACGCGGACACGACCATCGGAGAACTCGAGTCTCTCCTCCGTCTCACGCTGCGGCGGGCATAGTTGAGGCCTTGCACGCTTTGAAAGGTTCGTCATGCGCGTCTATCTGCCCTGTACCCTCCCGGCTCTGGCCGGCGCGGTCGAGACCGGAGAGCTGGGCCCGGCTCCGTTGACCGGCTACGCGGTGACCCCCGCGCTGACCGAGTGGTATGCCTCGGGAGACACCGAGGAGCTTGAGTACGTCGCGCTCACCGAGGCGGCCCGCGCCTCGCTGCGCCTGCTGGCCACCGGCCGCGCCGACGGCGTCGAGGCCGCGCCCCGGCGCGTCGTGGTGGCCGCCGAGGTGCCGGACGGCGCGGTCTCCGCGGGCGTCGACCTGGCGGAACGCGCCCGGGTGCGCCTCACCGAGCCGATCCCGATGGCCAAGGTGGCCGCGGTGCACGTCGACGACGGCAGAGCGGTGGCCGACGTCGAGGCCGCCGTGGCCGCGGTGGCCGCCTCCGACGCGGGCGACGACGACGCGCGGTTCACCGTGGACGGGGCGGAGGCCCACGAGCTGCTGTGGTACGCGACCCAGGAGATCCCGGACCTGCTGCGCTCATAACAGTGACGTCACATGGATCACGGTTCCTTGACGTCGCGGAGCTCGATCTCGCTAAGGTCACGACGCATCGTTGTTCTCTGACTGAAGGAGTCGATTTCAGATGAAGCGTCGAGTTGCGATCACGGCGATCGGGGCGGTGGCAGTGGCCCTCTTGGCAGGTTCCCCCGCCCACGCGCAGACGTCGGGCAAGCGTTTCTACGACCACAAGGACCCCTACAAGGCCGGTTGCGGAAACTCGGCCAGTGTCGTCCGGCAGGGCGCCATCAAGAGCCGGATCGACGGCCAGGTCGGCACGATCAAGCTTTGGTGGTCCGGCAAGTGCAAGACCAACTGGATCGAGATCAAGACGGCCACGTCCGTGACCGGCAGCATCACGGTGCGCACGCAGGACGGCCGGGCGGACACCTTCAACTTCAAGGCCGGCAACGGCGGCCGGCACTGGGGGAACATGCTGGAGGCGAACAACATCTGCGCCTGGGGCAGCACGTACGTCCGCTGGAACGGCGGCCGGGGCGGCCAGTACGGCACCGGCTCCACCCCGAAGGCCTGTAGGTAAGTTCAGCGCGCGGGGTCGTGGCCGAGTGGCCGCGGCCCCTCGGTGTTCACGAACTCGTCACAGCCAACGACTAAGCTTGTTGCGACATGACAAAGCACATCATCTGGGATTGGAACGGCACGCTCTTCCACGACATCGATGCCGTGGTCGGGGCCACCAACGAGCTCTTCCGGCCGTACGCGCTACCTGAGATGACCGCCGACGGCTTTCGCGCGGTCTACACCCGGCCCATCTGGGTCGCCTATGAACGCATGCTCGGCCGCCCGCTCGCCGAGGGGGAGTGGGAGCTGCTGGACGACGGATTCCACGAGCACTACTTCCGGCTGAGCGACGCCTGCGGGCTGGCCGCCGACGCCGAGCACGTGCTCAGAAGCTGGACGGGCACCCAGTCGCTCTGCTCGATGGCGCCGCACGTGCACCTGGTGCCCAAGGTCGACTCGTTCGGCATCACCCGGCACTTCACCAGGATCGACGGGCTGCTCGGCGTCACCGGCGGTGAGAAGGCCACCCACATGACCGCGCACATCCAGGCCCTGAGCGTGGATCCCGGCGAGGTCCTGGTGATCGGCGACAGCGTGGACGACGGGCTCGCCGCGCAGCACGTCGGGGCCAGGGCGGTGCTCTACACCGGCGGCATGACCACGCGCGCCGAGCTGGAGGGCACCGGGCTGCCGGTCGTCGACACCCTGGCGGAGGCCCTCGCCTACGCCTGAGGTCTCTTACGGCCGCGTCTGAGGTCTGCTGCGGCCGGGACGACCATGCTTAAATCGCTCATGCGGGAGCTCCTAGCATGGCCCCGGCCCTACCCTTGCAGGGAACCCAGGAGGCTGCCATCAACCGCCTTGTGTTGTGGAACATCGACCTGACCCTGGTCGACGTCGCCATCGTGACCAGGGAAGCCTACGCCGAGGCCTTCCGCCACGTGACCGGGCGGCCGCTGGTCAAGCTCGTTCCGCCGCTGGGCCGGCCGGACTCCGAGATCGTCTTCGAGACGCTCGCGGTCAACGGCGTCGTGGCCGAGGACGCCCACCTGCCCAAGTTCCTGTCGGCGCTGGCCATGGCCTTCGCCGACCGGCGCGGGCGGCTGGCGAAGGAGGGGCGGATGATGCAGGGGGCCAAGGACGCGCTGAAGGCGGTGTCCAGGCTCGACGGCGTCGTCCAGACCGTGCTGACCGGCACGATCAAGGGCAACGCCGTGCACAAGCTCAAGGCGTTCGGGCTGGACAAGTTCATCGACTTCGAGCTGGGCGGATACGGCGAGGAGGTCTATCCCAAGGCGACGCTGCTGCAGGTCGCCCAGGGGCGGGCCAGGCAGCGGCTCGGCACGCCGTTCACCGTGGCCAACACCGTGCTGATCGGGGACTCCACGCGTGACGTGCAGGCCGCCAAGATCGGCGGGGCCATGATGATCGGGGTGGCCTCCGGGCGCTCGATGGCGGCCGAGCTGAGCGAGGCGGGGGCCGACCTGGTGCTGCCGGATCTGTCCAACGCCTCCGAGGTGGTGGCGGCGGTGGCCGCCCTCACCGCGCCGGCGAACCGCCGGGCCGGCTGACCCTCGCGCGGGTCAGCTCAGGGCGGTCGCGCGGGTCAGCTCAGGGCGGTGAGGAAGCGGGCCGCGACGGGTGCGGGATCAGCTCAGGGCGGTGAGGAAGCGGGCCGCGACGGGTGCGGCGACGGCGGAGCCCGCCCCGCCGCCTTCGACGATCACCGCGAACGCCACGTCGCCTTTGTACCCGATGAACCACGAGTGCGCGGGCGGCTCGTCACCCGAGCCGTACTCCGCCGTGCCGGTCTTGCCCGCCGTTCCCGCCGGGAAGTGCACGGCGTGCGCGGTGCCGTCCGTGACGACGGCGGGCATGAGCTCGCGCAGCGCGGCCACCACCCCCTTCTCCAGCGGACGCGGATTGTCCGGCTGCTGGCCCGGGATCAGCTCATCGCGGACGAGCCGGGGCGGGATCCACGCCCCTGAGGCGATGGCGGCGGCGACCGAGGCCATGTTGAGCGGGCTGGCCAGCACCCTGCCCTGCCCGATCGCGGCCGAGGCCAGGTCGGTGTCGTCCTTGGGGTCGGGGAACTCGGCGCGGACGGCCGGCACCCCCGGCGTGATCGCGGTGCCGAATCCGAAGCTCTTGGCGACCTCGGCCAGCCGGCCGCCGTTCAGCCGGGCCACGCTCATCTCCCCGAACGTGGTGTTGCACGAATGCGCGAACGCGTCCTGGAACGACAACGTGCCGAAGTCCTCGAAGCCCGCGTTGTGGAACGGGAAGCCGCCGATGTTCTTCTCGGCCGGGCAGGCGACCTTCCTGGCCGGCTCGACCCCGTCCGCGACCAGCGCGGAGGCCGTCACGACCTTGAAGGTCGAGCCCGGGGGATACTTGCCGAGCAGCGCCCGGTTGAACCCGCCCGGCTTGTTGACAACCGTCAGGATCTCCCCGGTCGAGGCCCGGAGCGCCACCAGCGAGGCCGGCTTCGACACCCCTTCCAGCGCCTGGGCGCCGGCGCGGTGCACCTTGAGGTCGATGGTGGTCTGCAGCGCGCGGTTCCCGTCCGGCTTCTCGATCGTCCGGATGACCTCGTCCCCCTGGTAGAGGTCGATCCTGGATCGGTCAGGGGCCGCGAAGCGCTGCGGGTAGGTCTCCTTGATGCCCGCCACGAGCTGCTGGACCGAGCCGGGCGCGTCCGGCGTGCCGACCGGGGTGCCGTCGGCGGCCAGCACCTGCGGCGGCTCGGCCTTCTCGGTGCTCACCCGCAGCGAGCGCCCCTGCTTGAGCAGCGGATGGATGGCGGCCGGCGTCCAGGCCACCTTCCAGGCGCCGCCGCGCTCGACGAGCTGGAGCTCGCCGTCGTAGGTCCAGTCGTGTACCCCGGTCAGCCTGGCGGAGAAGCTCACCTTGCCGTCCTTCGACGTGGACGCGAAGACCCCCGAAGGCCGCGGCCGGGTGAAGGAGGCGCCGGAGAGTTTGAGGTCGGTGCGGAAGCGGCGGTACCAGGTCTCGAAGCCGGCCGGCGGGTCCACCACGAGCGCGCGCATCGCCGGGTAGTCCTGATCGGTCCAGGCCGACAGGTAGGCGTCGGCGCTCTCCTCCGGCGAGCCCTGTGTGCGCAGCACCCACACGACCCCGCCCGCCGCGACGACCGGGACCAGGATCGCCGCCAGGATCCACGGCCAGCGTCGCCGGCGCCGTCTCGGTGGTTGCTCCGGCTGGAGGTGTGCGTACATCGTCCCCGTTTGTCGTGCCATAGCCCAGAGAACACCAGAGCAGGGGCAGTGGTGTCCAATATTGATATATCCGGTTTATGGATATAAATGTGGATATAGTTGCTGGTCATGGACCTTGTCCGGCATCTGCGCTACTTCACCGTAGTGGCAGAGGAACTCCACTTCGGCAACGCCGCGATCCGGCTCGGCATGGCGCAGCCGCCGCTCAGCCAGCGCATCAAGCGCCTGGAGGAGGAGCTCGGCGTGCGGCTGTTCGACCGTTCCGCCCGCCAGGTCCGGCTCACCGAGGCCGGCCGGCTGCTGCTGGGCGAGGCCCGCGAGATCATCGTCAGGGTGGACCGGCTGCACGAACTGGCCAGGCACGGCGCGGGCACGGTGCTCAAGGTCGGCGTCCCGCCCGATCTGGCCGCCGCCGTGATCGCCGCCCTGGTCGCCGGCTTCCGCGAGACCACCCCCGAGGTACGCCTCGCGCCCGCCGAGATCTGGACCGCCGACCAGGTGACGGCCCTGGCGGAGGGCGCCATCGACGTCGGCCTCGTCCGCCATCCGGTCACCGCCGCCGGGCTCCGGTTCGGCCAGGTCCTCGTGCAGGCGCAAGGGGTGCTGCTGGCGGAGGCCGACCCGCTGGCCCGCGTCGGCGAGGTGCACCTGGCCGACCTGGCGGGACGGGAGCTGCTGATGCCCCCGAAGGAGGGCGAGCCGGGCCTGCACGCCGAGACGTTGTCGGAGTGCCGCCGCCACGGTTACGTGCCCGCCCAGGTGCATCAGGGCGCCGGGCTGGGGCTGGTGCTGGCCGGGGCGGCGGTGGCGTTCGGGCCGAAGGCGACTCAGCCTGGGCTGACGTGGCGGCCGCTGCTAGGCTCGCCCATCGCGTGGCGGGTCTCCACTGCCTGGCGCGTGGCGACGGCCGAGGTGAGCGAGTTCTCGGCCGTGGCCGTACGAACCCTGAAGGAGAACGCCGGGATGACGGACGAGGGCGCCGTGCCCACGCGGCGGATCAGCCGCAGGCCGGGGATGCTGGCATGACCGAGCCCGACCTCGACGCGCTGTTCCGCCCGGCGGGCGTGACCGGCTGGCTGTACGCGGCCGACATCGACTCCGGGCGGGCGGTCGGCCACGGCGCCGACGAGCCGCTGCCGATCGCGTCGATGTGGAAGGTGCCGCTGCTGGTGGAGTTCTGCCGGCAGGCCGACGCCGGGCTGCTGGATCCGTCGAGCCGGGTCACCGTGACCGCCGCCGACCGGGTCGCGGGGCCGACCGGGATCTCGGGGATGCTCGACGACGTGACGATCTCGCTGCGCGACCTGGCGTACCTGATGATCGTGGTGAGCGACAACACCTCGGCCGACGTGCTGCTCCGGCAGGTCGGGAGGGACGCGGTCAACGCCATGCTGGGCACGTTCGGGCTCGCGGGCACGCGGGTGGCCTACGGCGCCGGGGCCGCCGACGACAGCATGGACGCCGACACCGGGCACGGGTGGCCGTACGTGGATCCCGAGGACATCTCCCGGCTGAGCGCGCTCGACCCCGCGCGCACCAACCGCGGCACCCCGCGCGAGATGGCCGCGCTGTTCGGGCTGATCTGGCGCGACGAGGCGGCCTCGGCGCAGTCGTGCGCCTGGATGCGCGCCGTGTTCAACATGCAGGTGTGGCCGCACCGGCTGGCCTCCGGCTTCCCGTACGACGACGTCGCCGTCAGCGGCAAGACCGGCACCCTGCCCACGCTGCGCAACGAGGCCGGCGTCGTCGAGTACCCCGACGGGGGACGCTACGCGGTGGCCGTCTTCACCCGTTCCTTCAGCACCGCGCTCAACCAGCCGCGCGCCGACGCGGTGATCGGCACGGCCGCGCGTATGGCGGTGGACCACCTACGGAGATGACAACTTATGGGGGAGGCCGGGTATGACATTCCCCTGATCTGGCGACAGGATGGGACACATGGTTGCTGAGGGCACGCTTCTCTGGGAGCCGGGCGAAGAAGTCGTCGCGGCGGCGCGGCTGACCCGCTACATGGAGTGGCTGGGCCGATCGGGGACCTACGAGGACCTGTGGCGATGGTCCGTCGACCACCCGGCGGAGTTCTGGGCGTCCATCTGGGAGCACTTCGACGTGATCGGCGAGCGGGGCGCGGGCCCCGTACTGGCCGGGACGATGCCCGGCGCCCGGTGGTTCGAGGGCGCGTCGATCAACTACGCCGAGAACGCGCTGCGCCGTACCGAGGGCACCGCCGTCGTGTTCGTCTCCGAGGACGGCGCCCGCCAGGAGCTGACCTGCGCGGAGCTGCGCGAGGAGGTCGCCCGCGTGCGGGCGGGCCTGGTCAGGCTCGGCGTCGGGCGCGGCGACCGGGTGGCCGGCTACCTGCCGAACATCCCGCAGGCGCTGATCGCCTTCCTCGCCACCGCCTCGCTGGGCGCGATCTGGTCGGCCGGCTCGCCGGACTTCGGGGTGCCGAGCATCGTCGACCGATTCCGGCAGATCGAGCCCAAGGTGCTGATCGCGGTGGACGGCTACCACTACAACGGCAAGAGCTACGACCGCACGGCCGCCGTCAACGAGATCGCCGCCGAGCTGCCCTCGCTGCGCGCCACCGTGTGGATCCCCTACCTGGCCGCCGCCGCGGAGGGCCGCGCGCCCCAGCAGGCCGAGCCCGCCCCTGTGCGCACCGGCGAGCTGCCGCACGGCGAGGTGATCGGCTGGGAGGGGCTGCGGGCCGAGGCGGCGCCGCTGACGTTCGAGCGGGTGCCGTTCGACCATCCGCTGTGGATCCTCTACTCCAGCGGCACGACCGGGCTGCCCAAGCCGATCGTGCACGGGCACGGCGGCGTGGTGCTGGAGCACCTGAAGTCGCTCGCCTTCCACCAGGACCTGGGGGAGGGCGACGTGTTCTTCTGGTACACCACCACGGGCTGGATGATGTGGAACTACCTCGTCGGCGCACTGCTGGCCGGGGCCACGCCGGTGTTGTACGACGGCTCGGCCGCCTACCCGTCGCCCGCCGTGTTGTGGCGGATCGCCGCCTCGGAGGAGGTGACCTACTTCGGGGTCGGGGCGCCGTACATCATGGCCTCGCTCAAGGCCGGCATCCACCCCGAGGGGCTGGAGCGGCTGCGCGGGATCGGCTCGACCGGCTCGCCGCTGCCGCCCGAGGGCTTCACCTGGGTGGCCGAGGAGCTGCCGGGGATCCCGATCGGGTCGTTCTCCGGCGGCACCGACGTGTGCACGGGCTTCGTCGGGGCCACCCTGCTCCATCCGATCAGGGCGGGCGTCATCCCGTGCCGGTCGCTGGGGGCGCGGGTGGAGTCGTTCGACCCGCTGGGCAAGGCGGTCGTCGGCGAGGTGGGCGAGCTGGTCCTGACCCAGCCGATGCCGTCGATGCCGGTGATGTTCTGGAACGACCCCGACGGCCGGCGATACTCCGACAGCTACTTCGACGTCTACCCGGGCGTGTGGCGGCACGGCGACTGGATCAAGATCAACGAGGACGGGAGCTGCGTCATCTACGGGCGCTCCGACTCGACACTCAACCGCGGCGGCGTCCGGATGGGCACCAGCGAGTTCTACCGGGTCGTGGATCGGTTCGACGAGATCGCCGACAGCCTGGTGATCGACACGGGCCGGCTCGGGCAGGAGGGCCGGCTGCTCCTGTACGTCACCCTCACCGAGGGTGTCACGCTCACCGAGCAGCTCGAACAAGCCCTGTGCGCCGCGCTGCGCCAGGAGTTGTCACCCCGGCACGTGCCCAACGAGATCCGCGCCGTCCCCGGGATCCCCCGCACCCTGTCAGGCAAGAAACTGGAGGTGCCGGTACGCAAGATCCTGCTCGGCACCCCCGTCGAGGAGGCCGCCAACCCCGACGCCATGGCCAACCCCGAGGTGCTGCGCCACTTCAGACCGTGATGACGATCTTGCCGCGGGTGTCCCCGGCCTCGGCCCGGCGGTGGATCGTGGCGAGCTCCGGCAGCGGATGCGTCTCGGCCACCTCGACGGCCAACTCGCCCTTGGCGACCAGGTCCGCGATCCTCGTGAGCTGCTCCCGGTCGTTGCGGGTCACGAAGTGCGTGCCGCCCGGGATGGGGGTGGCGACCGTGAACACCGTACGTGCGAGGCCGGCCAGGGCGGCGGCGCTCTCCTCGGGGACCGCGGCCAGGTTGAGCAGCACGTCCATCCCGCCCGGCAGCGGAGTGGTCGTGTAGTCGATCACCTCGTCCGCGCCGAGCCGCTTGACGGCCGCCGCGCTGCGCTCGCCGGCCGTGGCCGTGACGGTCGCGCCCGCGAGCCGGGCGAACTGAACGGCGAACATGCCGACCCCGCCGCCCGCGCCGTTGATCAGCACCCGCTGCCCACGGCTCACCCTGGCGTGCTCGAAGACCGCCTGCCAGGCGGTGAGCGCGGCCACCGGGATGGCGGCGGCGTCGGCGAGGGGAACGCCCGCGGGCGCCGGCGCCAGGACGGCGGCCGATGCCACCGCGTATTGGGCCGCGGCGCCGTCGATCTGGCCGAACACGCGGTCGCCCGGGGCGACCGCGGTCACGTCCGGACCTGTCTCGGTGACCGTGCCCGCGACGTCCCAGCCGAGCGTGTGCGGCAGGGTGATCGGGAGGATACCGCGCAGGAGGCCCCTGCGCAGGCCGATCTCCGAGGGGTTGAAGGACGTGGCCGCCACCTCGATCAGCACCTCTCCCGGGCCTGGGCGCGGGATCGGGATCCGGTCGTGCCTGATCACCGAGGCGTCGCCGTAGTCGTGAATCCTGGCTGCTTCCATCGTTCGCATGCGGCCCACCTTAGAAGGACTTCTGGAGACAGCCAATGCGTCAAACGCGCGTCTTTCATACGTGAACGTCTTTTCAAATAGACTTCCGCTATGCGTGAGTCACCATGCCGGTGGGGGCTCAGGGGCGTCCGCGTGGGACGACCAGGCCCGTCTCGTAGGCGGCGACGACCGCCTGCGTCCTGTCGCGCAGGCCCAGCTTGCCCAGCACCCGGCTCACGTGGGTCTTGACCGTCTCCTCCGTGACCGTCAGCCGGGCCGCGATCTCCGGGTTGGACAACCCCTCCGCGACCAGCCGCAACACCTGGGTCTCGCGCGGGGTCAGCGCCGACAGCGCCGCGACCGGAGCGCCCGCCCCGGGCCCCAGCCGGGCGAACTCCCCGATCAGCCGCCGGGTGACCGCCGGCGCGAGCAGCGCCTCGCCGGCCGCGATGACCCGGACGGCGTCGAACAGCCGCTCGGCGGTGACGTCCTTGAGCAGGAACCCGCTGGCTCCGGCGCGCAGCGCGTCGTAGACGTACTCGTCGAGGTCGAACGTGGTCAGGATGAGCACCCGGGGCCCGTCGGCGAGCAGCCGGGTGGCCTCGATGCCGCCCATGCCGGGCATGCGCACGTCCATGAGCACGACGTCGGGGGAGAGCTCGCGGCAGAGCCGCACGGCCTCGGCCCCGTCGGCCGCCGTGCC
Organism: Nonomuraea sp. NPDC002799; assembly: GCF_053592075.1. Lineage (NCBI taxonomy): Bacteria > Bacillati > Actinomycetota > Actinomycetes > Streptosporangiales > Streptosporangiaceae > Nonomuraea > Nonomuraea sp. NPDC002799. Next base: position 392,306 of record NZ_JBSFVA010000001.1, on the reverse strand, counting down.
CGCGACCTCGAAGTCCGGCTGGGTGTCCAGCAGCTCGGCGAACCCGGTGCGGACCACCGGATGATCGTCGGCGATGACGATGCGGACCTTCGGGCTGCTCACTGGGTATCCCCGTCCTTACCCGGCAGGCGGGTCTCGACGAGGAAGCCCCCGCCGGTCACGGCGCCGGCGCGCAGCTCGCCACCCACGGCGGCGGCGCGCTCACGCATCCCCGCCAGCCCATGCCCGCCGGTGTTGGCTTCGTCGTCTTTCAGGCCAGGGCCGTTGTCGCGGATGAGCACGCGCAGGTCGTCGCCGGTGTAGTCGAGCTCCACGTCCACGGCGGCCCCGGGCGCGTGCCGCCGCGCGTTCGTGAGCGCCTCCTGGATGATCCGGTACGCCGCCAGCTCCACGCCCGGGTCGAGCTCCACCGGCGCGCCGCGCAGGATGAGCCGGGTGCTCGTCCCGGAGGCGGCGCGCGACTCGTCGAGCAGCTCGTTGAGCTCGTGCAGGCGCAGGCCGGGCTGGGGCCGCCAGGCCGCCTGCTCATCCCGGGCGTCCTCGCGCAGCACACCGAGCAGCCGCCGCATCTCGGTCAGCGCCGCGCGGGCGGTGTCGCCGATGGCCAGCAACCGCCGCGCGCCGGCCTCCGGCATCCCGGGCACGGCCAGCCGGGCCGTCTCCGCCTGCACGGCCACCATGGAGATGTGGTGGGCGACGACGTCGTGCAGCTCGCGGGCGATGCGCGCGCGCTCACCGCGGGCGGTGTGCTCCAGCAGGGTCTCGGCGATGACCTGCCGGGCGGCCGTCTCCACTTTCGCCCGCGTGCGGGCGCGGAGCAGGATGCCGGTCAGTGCCGCCGCCGGCGCCAGGCCGGCCAGGAGCAGCGTGAGCGCGTGCAGCCGCCCGCCGGGCCCGCCTGCCGCCGCCAGCACCGGGAACGGCACGGCGACCAGCACCGAGACCAGCCCGGCTGCCGCCTGCGAGCCGTGCCGTGCCAGCCGGTGGCCGACGACGAGCTGCGCGACCACGCCCGCCGCGGTCAGCGTGTGGAAGGCCGAGATCGACAACACGCTCGCGCCGGAGACGAGGAGCGCGGCCACGAGCGGCTGCGTCCACAGCAGCGGCAGCGGCAGCGTGGTGGCCAGGGCGAGCAGCGGGAGGACGGCGGTGAACGAGCGTCCGTCATCGATCACGGGCGGGCCGCCTCCGGGCATCGGCCCGCCCGCCGGCACGCGGACGGTCTCGTTGAGCCCGGGCATGCCCCCCGCCTGCGTGACCGACTCGGCCAGCGCGGCCAGCGCCAGCACCACACCGAGCACCACGGGCGCGTACGCGGCGGCGTAGGGGCCGGTCGCGATCCGGCGCCGCCACCGCGCGACGGGCCCGTGTCCGGCGAAGGGGCCCGCCGCGATCCGGCGCCGCCATCCGGCCCAGGTCTCTCGCGCTCGTTCCACGGAAGCCATTGTCACGGCCCTGGCGGAGTGCGGCATCCCTCGTGTGAGGGATACGGCGTAGCTGGCGCCAGTGACGGCGTGGATCGCTCGGCAGCGTGACGACCGGGCAGGGGTCCGCTGCCTAGTCTGCTCGGCGTGGAAGCAACCATCGAAGTCAGCGGGCTGCGCAAGCGGTTCGGGTCCGCCCAGGCACTGGACGGCATGACGTTCACCGTCCTTCCCGGGCAGGTGACCGGGTTCGTCGGGCCGAACGGGGCGGGCAAGTCCACCACGATGCGGGTGGTCCTCGGCCTGGACGCGGCCGACGAGGGCAGCGCGCTGGTCGGCGGGCGGCGCTACGTGAGCCTGCGCTCCCCGCTCAGCCAGGTCGGAGCGCTGCTGGACGCCGCCGCGCTGCAGCCGAGCCGGAGCGCGCGCAACCACTTGTTGTGGCTGGCGCACTCCCAGGGGCTGGGCGCCAGGCGGGTGGACGTGGTGCTCGGCCTGGTCGGGCTGGAGAGCGTGGCGCGGCGCCGGGCAGGGGGGTTCTCGCTGGGCATGCGTCAGCGGCTGGGCATCGCCGCGGCCCTGCTCGGCGATCCGCCGGTGCTCATGCTGGACGAGCCGTTCAACGGCCTCGACCCCGAGGGGATCGTGTGGATCAGGGGGTTCCTGCGGTCGCTGGCGGCGGAGGGGCGGGCCGTGCTGGTGTCCAGCCACCTGATGAGCGAGCTCCAGGACACCGCCGGCCATCTCGTGGTGGTGGGCAGGGGCCGGGTGGTGGCGGACACCAGCGTGGCCGCGCTGATCGCGTCCGCGTCCGACGGGCGGGTCACACTGCGGACGACGGCGCGGTCCGAGGCGATGTCGGCGCTCGCCCACGCCGGTGCGACCGTGGCCGCCACCGAGCGCGACACGCTCACCGTGTCCGGGCTGGCGGCCGAGCACGTCGTACGTCTCCTCGGCGCGCAGGGGGTGCCGTTCTCCGAGGTGTCCGCGCACCGCGCGACGCTGGAGGAGGCGTACCTGGAGCTCACCAGGGACGCGGTCGAATTCCGGGGGACGGCGCGATGACCACCGCGTACCGCTCCACGGTGACCGGCCGCGACGGCTTCGCGCGGCTGCTGCGCGCGGAGTGGACCAAACTGCGCACGGTCCGCGGCTGGACGGCCGGCCTGGTCGTCGCGGCGCTGCTCATCCCGCTGCTGGGGCTGCTCATGGCCACCGGCAGCAGCTCCACGTGCAGCAACGGGCCGGTCGAGGTGCCGTGCCCGGTCCCTCCGCTGGGCCCTGGCGGCCAGGCGGTGGAAGACGATTTCTTCTACATGCACCAGTCGTTGAACGGGGACGGCGGCATCACCGTGCGGCTGACCTCCATGACCGGCCAGATCCGCCTGCCCGACGCCACCCCCGGGGTCAGGAACGTCGCGGGCGGGCTCGTCCCGTGGGCCAAGGCCGGTGTCATGATCAAGGAGAGCACCAAGCAGGGGTCCGCGTACGCGGCGGTGATGATGACCGGCGCCCACGGCGTGCGCATGCAGCACGACTTCACCGAGGACGTGGCCGGGCGCCCCGGCGGCGTCTCGAAGGAGTCCCCGCGCTGGTTGCGGCTGACCAGGGCCGGCGACACGATCACCGGCGCGGAGTCGCCCGACGGCAAGCGGTGGACTACCGTGGGGACGGCCCGCCTGGAAGGGCTGCCGGCCCAGGTCCGCATCGGGATCTTCGCCGCCTCGCCGGGGGACGTGCGGGTCTCCAGGAACGCCGCCGGCGGCTCCATCTCGACCTCCCGCTTCGCCGAGGCCACCGCCATCATGGACCAGGTCGGCGTACGCGGCGTGGCCCCCGGCGGCACCTGGCGGCAGGACGACATAGGGGCCGCTCTTGAGGAGAACGGCGAGGTCCACCACCCTGGCCGGCTGACAGACTCCGCCGGCACGTACACCATCACCGGGGTCGGCGACATCGCGCCCGTCGCGACCCAGGGCAGGATCGAGCACACGCTGACCGGCGCGCTGACGGCCCTGGTCGTGGTGATGGTCGTGGCGGTCGTGTTCGTCACCGCGGAATATCGGAGAGGGCTGATCGGCACCACCCTGCTCGCCAGCCCGCGGCGCGGCCGGGTGCTGGCGGCCAAGGCCGTCGTGATCGGCGGCGCCATCTTCGCGGTCACCCTGGCCGTCATCGCCGTCACGGTCCCGGTCACCGCGAACATCATGTCCGGCAACGGCATCTTCATCCTGCCGGTCCCCGTCCTCACCGAGCTGCGCGTGATCGCCGGCACCGCGGCCCTGCTGGCCGTGACCGCCGTCTTCGCCCTGGCGCTCGGCGCGATCTTCCGGCGCAGCGCCATGGCGGTCATCGCGGCCGCCGCGGCGATCGTGGTGCCGTACGTGCTCGGGATCGCGTCCATCCTGCCCGAGGAGGTGTCGCGGTGGTTGTTGCGGCTGACCCCCGCCGCCGGCTTCGCGGTCCAGCAGAGCATTCCCGCGTACGAGCAGGTGCTGGAGCACTACGCGCCGGTGGCGGGCTACTTCCCGCTGGCGCCGTGGGCCGGGTTCGGGGTGACGTGCCTCTACGCCGCGCTCGCCCTCGGAGTGGCGATGCACCGGCTGCGCCGGAGGGACGCATGAGACGGGCGCTGCACGCTGAATGGACGAAGACGCGCACCGTGGCCGGGCCGGCCTGGCTGCTGGTCGCGGTGGTCGTGCTGACCGCAGGGCTGAGCGCCGTGGCGGACGTCGCCGTGACGTGCGCGTCCCCCGGCTGCGGGGAGGACGTCACCAGGCTGAGCCTGATGGGGGTCCAGCTCGGTCAGGCGGCGGTCGCGATGCTGGCCGTGGTGGCGGTCTGCGGGGAGTACAGCACGGGCATGATCCGCACCAGCCTCACCGCCATGCCGCGCCGGGTCACCGCGCTGGCCGCCAAGGCGGGCGTGGTCACCGGTCTGACGCTGGCCGCCGGGACCGTCGCCGTGCTGGGGTGCCTGCTGGCCGGGCGGTTGTTGTTGCCCGGCAGCGGTTTCGTTCACGCGCACGGCTACTCCCCGCTGTCGTTGGCGGACGGGCCGACGTTGCGCGCCGCCGCCGGGTCGGTGCTGTATCTCGGGCTGATCGCGCTGCTCAGCGTGGGGGTCGCGGCGGCCGTGCGGGATTCGGCGGCGGCGGCCGGGGCCGTGCTCGGGCTGCTCTACCTGCTTCCGCTCGCCGTCCGGCTGGTCTCCGATCCGGACGCGCAGGAGTTGTTGTGGAAGCTCGCGCCGACGAACGCGGGGCTGGCCGTCCAGGCCGGCACGGATCTGGCCGTCCTGCCGATCGGGCCGTGGGAGGGGCTCGGCGTGCTCGCGCTCTGGGCGGCGGCGGCCCTCCTGGGCGGCGGCCTGCTGCTACGGCGTCGCGACGCCTGACCCCGAGCGCGGAGGCGGGGGCCTCCGCGACCGGGGCTCAGGTGTCGCGACCTCCGCGACCGGGGCTCAGGTGTCGAGGCCGAGGAGGGGCAGGCACTTCGTGTGGTTGTGGAGCTGGATGCCGGGCCGCTCCGTCCAGTCCTCGCGGGCGAGGCGGAAGCGCCGGCTGACGACGGGCTTGCCCATGCGGTCGTACACGTTGATCCCGTCTTCCCGGTAGCCGAGCTTCCTCGTCACGGCGAGCGACGCGTGGTTGTCCTCGAACGCCTCCGTCGTCGCGAACCGCGCCCCCAGACCGGCGAAGGCGAGGTGCAGCACGGCCGCGCGCATCTCGGTGCCGATGCCCTGGCCCTGGAAACGCCGGGCCAGCCAGGAGCCCGTCGTGGCCTCCAGGGTGCCGGGGAAGCTCTTGGCCGAGATCTCCTGGGTGCCGGCGACCTGACCCTCGTGGACGACCACGAACGCGATCGCCCAGGCGTCCCGGCTGAATTCACTCCACAGCCGGAAGTGATACTGCACCGTCCGCCTGGCCCGCTCGGCCGGCTCCACGTCGGACCAGGGGACCAGGAAGGGCATGTAGCCCTCCTCGTGGATGCCGTCCGCCGCGCGGTCGCCCAGCTCGTCGAGGTCTTCGAGGGAGGGGAGGCGCAGCTCCAGGCGCGGTGTCGTGATGGAGAGCTCGAAGAGCGGCCAGTTACGCATGACACCGCATGCTCCCAGTCGCACGGGCCGGGCGCGACCCGTTTTCCGCCTGACAGCAACCTATAAAAGCGAAATGCCGGTATTTAGCGTGATTCGCTGTTCTGGCTGGGCTTTTGATTGACAAAACCCTTATAGGAGATGGATTCTCGGCCATCTGGGTAGGCGTTGATTTATGAGGATAAAAGTATGTGGAATTGCCGCTCTCGCCCTCAGCCTGCCCTTTCTGACGGCGGCGCCCGCCAGGGCGGACACGGAGACGGAGACAGGAACGGAGGCGGAGACGCGGCCGGAGACGCGAACGGAGACGCGGCCGGAGACGCGGCCGGAGACGCGTACGGAGACGCGTACGGAAACGCGGCCGGAGACACGTACGGAGAAGGCGGCGTTCGTGCTGAAGCCCGGCGACCGCGGGGAGAGCGTGCGGCTCCTGCAGCGCAAGCTGCACAGTGACGGCTACTACTACGGCCGGCTGAGCGGCGTGTACGACGAGCAGACCAAGTTCGCGGTCTGGGCGCTGCAGAAGAACCGGCGGCTGATGCCGAAGGGGCAGGTCGGCCCGGAGGTCTGGCGGACGTTCGAGCGCCGGGCGCGTAACCACGCGCTGGTCCCCAACGGGGGCGCGAATCGGGTGGAGATCGACCTGCGCAACCAGCTCCTGACCGTCTACCGCCACCGCCGCCCCGTGCTGTTCTCGCACATTTCGAGCGGCGCCGAGCGCAGCTACTGCGACAACGGCCACTGCGGCAACGCCATCACGCCGGTCGGCGACTTCCGCGTCAGCAGGCGGGCGGCCGGCTGGCACACCGGGGCGCTGGGCTCGATGTTCAACTCGCTCTACTTCGTCGGCGGCATCGCGATGCACGGCTCGACGCAGGTGCCGCTGCGCCCCGCCTCGCACGGCTGCGTACGCCTGCCGCTGACGACGTCCAAGCGCCTGTTCGAGATGGTGAAGATCGGCGAGCCGGTGTACGTGCGCGGAAAGCCCTACGGCTCCTGAAGGCAGCAGAAAACAGCCGGCCGGGGTCATAACGCGATTTCCCCTCGGCCAGTTGCGCCGCGTTCAGCCCGTGGCAGGCGCCGTCAATTCAACGTCATTCACATAGGCGTGATTATCCGCCGCCACTGGGCGATCGACGCGGACCAGTGCGGCGGCGTGCCGGAATTTCCGGCGGTCCACGGACGTCTCCCAGAAGAATCATCGGTGAGACGGCCGGCCCGCCAGGTTCGGTCACCTGTTTCTCACCCGGCTGTGCCTCCCAGAGCGTTCGGGGCGGGCGCGAGCCCTAGCCGGGTCAGGCGGGGCACGCTGGCGCCCGCCTTCTTGAGCACGCCGTCCTTGACCAGCCGCAGCGGCTTGCCGGGAGGAGGCGGCGGCCCGTCGCCGGTGGTCCTGGCCAGCCGCAGGGCCAGCGCCGGGCACATGTCGACCGCCCGCCGCGCCTCCTTGGCCAGATAGCCGGGGACACTCCTGAACGACGGGAACCCGTAGTCGTCCAGGTCCACGAACTCCGGCAGCAGATGCGCGCAGAGCCCGTGCCCCTGGCAGCGGGACCAGTCGACCTCCAGCCGGTACTCGACGTCGGCCTCGCGCTCGGGCATCGGCAGCACGCCGCGGACCGGCCGGCCGCACGAGCCGTGCTCCAGGTGGAGCGCGATCTCGGTCTCGAACGCGTCCAGTGCCGACAACACGAACTTGGCCGTGCCGTCAGGGTGGAAGCACGCGCCGCGCCGCTCGACGCCGCGCACGCACCGCCGGACCGCGTCCACCGAGCCCGTGCCCTCGACCAGCGCGTACATGGCCCTGGCGATGTCGGGCAGGCCGAGCCGGCAGGGGCCGCACTGGCCCGCCGACTCGGCCGCGAGGTAGGCGGTGACCCGGGCGGCCTCGCCGAGCGAGCATGTGGACTCGCCCAGGGGGACGATGATCCCGGCGCCCAGGGTGGCCCCGGCCGCCTTCATGCCCTCGCGGGAGAGCACGGCCGTCTGGGCGACGTCCGCCGACAACCAGGCGCCGTGGTAGCCGCCGACGAGCACGCCGTCGCCGACCTCGGCCTCGGTGAGCGCGAGCACGTCGGCCAGGTAGGTGCCCGTGGGCGCCTCGATGACCGCGCCCTCGGCCGCGCCGCCGCTGACGGTGAGCAGGATGGTGCCCGGCTCCTTGCTGGTGCCGACCTCGGCGTACCGCTCGGGGCCGAGCTCGGCCAGCAGCGCGAACTGCGCGTACGTCTCCGTGTTGGACAGCAGGGTGGGCAGGCCGTCCACGCCGCTGGTGGCGGCGCGCTTCTTCCGGCCGGGCGGGATGCCCTCCTCGCCGTTCACGGCGCGGACGAGCGCGCCGCCCTCGCCGGAGATGAACCGCTCCTTGATCCCGACCACGCGGATCGGGACGCGGCTCTCGGCGCCACCCGAGATGTTCGCCGCGCGGCGCTCGGCCACGGCCGCGGCGACGGACGCCTCGGCGACCTCGCCCCCGGCCGTGGCCACGATGACCTCGCGGGCGCCGAGCGCCTCGGCGGCCAGCACCGCACCGTCGAGCACGAGATGCGGGTTGCGGGTAAGTAGCATCGCGTCCTTGGAGCTGGCCGGCTCGCCTTCCGCGCCGTTGACCAGGACGATGCTCTCGCCCGAGCCCGCCGCGTCGGCGACGGCCCGCAGCTTGCGCGCGAACGGGAACGCGGCGCCGCCCCGCCCGCGCATGTCCACCTCGTTGATGTGCGAGATGAGGTCGCCGAGCTCGCGCGGCTCGGGAGCGCCGTGGAGCGTGCGGTGGGCAGGCAGGTCGAGGCGCCGGCAGTGGTCCAGCCCGGCGGTGAGCCGGGCCGGACCCATGCGGAGCACCCGTGGCACCCGGGCGGGGATCACGATCGCCCCCCGGGGAACGGGAGCAGACTCATCCGGCCTCCTGATATGTCCGCCGGGCCGAGCGGGTTCATCCCGCCTCCCGGTATCTGCGCCGAGCGTCCGCGAGACTCACGGGCGCGTTCATCCGTGCGGCGGTGGCCGCCGCCGCCCCGACCTTCTGCGGCCGTTCCACGGGCACGCCCGCGGCGACGGGCGCCGTCACCGCGGGTCCTTCGACCCGCTCGGCCATGATCGGCGGCCGGCGCAGCGTGGCCAGCACGCGGACGATCAGCGCGCCGCCGACCGCCGCCATGCACGCCACGTACGACCAGGCCACCCAGCCGGCCGGTGGCCGGCCGGCCGTCAGTCCATGCATGATCGCGACCGGCCAGGCCAGGTACGCGGCGGAGTGCAAGATCCGCCACAACCACGGCTTGGTCCGGGTCGCGAAACGCCCCCTCAGGATTCCCGTGACCACGGCCAGGACCATGAGGTCGAAGGCCAGCGCGCCAAATCCCACGTAGAGCCCGGCTACCGGCACGACCGCCGCCCCCGGCGACACGTGTCCCAGGCTGATCATGAGGGTGATGTGCGTGAGCAGGCAGGCCAGTCCGCCGAACGCGGCGGCCCGGTGCGCGAACTGGGCCCTGACCCGGTTGGCCGGCGACAGGAAGACGCGTTCGGTGGTGAGCAGGCCGAGCGCGACTGTCGCGGTCAGCAGCACCAGAGAGAACACGCCCGCATAGAACTCGAGGAAGCTGACCCCTCGGCCGAGCAGCCCGATCCCGCGTTCCGTCCTGGTCAGCACGAAGGCCGACAGCACGATGGCCGCGATGGAGGCGCTCGCCCCCAGCCGGACGTTCCTGCTGTCCAGCTTGGTGGGGGCGTGCCGGGGGTGTCGTCTGTGGAGCATGTATTTCCCTCCAAGGTCGAGTGAGGGTGCGACTCGGAAGGCGAGTGCCCGCAAAGGCCTGTCAGATCAGCAGCGGCGACCCCGGTTGATGCATGAGACGACGGACTGCATCAACCTGTCGGGCATCACGTTGGCGAAGTCAGCGTGGTCGGTGATCGGGTTGTGCTTCTGCTCCGGGAAGGCGTCCACGGCGTACGAGGGACCCTGCGGCACGGTGTACGCGAGGGTCATGCGAAGCTGCGGAATCGCTCTGGTGCCCTGCGGGCAAGCACCACCCTGGCCGGGGAAGACCACGTGCGTGCGGTGATTTGCGCTGTCGGTGTTCTGGCCGTCCCAGCAGCTAGGGAAGTCCAGAATACGAAGAACCTGACTGCCGCGCGGGCAAAGCGTGTATTTGTCGGGACTTATGCGATTTTGGAATCCCGAGCAGCTCCAGCCGGCCCGTGCGTTGGCGGGGCCGTTGGTGGCCGCCTTGGCGTCGCCGGTGATGATCCTGATGAACCTCGGCATCGCGACCACCCTGGAGGTGGCGTTGCCGCGGAACTGGAGCGTCACGGAGCGGGGTCGCAACACCTGGCCGACGTTGCCGTCCGGGTCCTCGGTGTTCACGTCCACCTTGCGGTCTCTGACGACCGGCCAGAAGTAGGTGGACTGGTCGTTCTGCCGGCACGTGGTCCCCGCGGCGGCCAGGCTCTCGTCGGTGGAGAAGCCGTCCGTCGACAGGTTGCCCACGTAGTCGTGCAGGTGGTGGGCGCCGTTGCTCACGCCGGGCGCGACGATGAAGTTGTCGGGGTTGTTGTGGCCGTTGCGGTTCGTCCCGCACTGGGAGACGAAGGTGCCGCGCGAGCCGTTGCGGCCGGCGCGCGCGTCCTGCTGCACGGCCTGGACCTGGCGGATGTTGACGAAGTCCTCGACGAACGGGCCCAGGTCGGCGCACTCGTCGTGCTCGCCGGTGGCCGTCGGGGAAGGCGACGCGGAGCCCGTCGGGGAGGCGCTCTGCGACGGCTCGCCGGTGGCGTCGTCGTCGGGGTTCTGGGTCTGGCTGGGAACCGGGGTGGCGGTTCTCGTCGGGTTGCGGCCGCGGCGCGAGAACGTCGAGGCGGTCTCCTCGGTCTCGGGGGCGGCCTCGGGGGCCGCTTCAGGGGACTCGGCCGGGTCGAGTACGGCGGCGCCACCGGCCTGACCCGTCTGGTCCTGCTCGTCTGCCTGCTGCTGGTCTGCCTGTTGCTGGTCCGGGGCCTGCTGGTCCGGCGCCTGTTGGTCCGGGGCCTGCTGATCAGGGGCCTGCTGGTTCTGATCCTGATCCTGCTGGTCCTGGTTCTGGTCCTGCTGGTTCCGGTTGCGGCCCCGCTGGGTCGCCGTGGGTGACGCGCTCGGGCCGGCACTCGGGGCCGCCGATGGTGACGCCGTGGCCTGGGCCGGGTCGCAGTGGTCGGCGCGCGCGGGGCCGACCCCGATGACAGCCGCGGACACCAGTCCGCCGGCCGCGACGGCCAAAGCTGACACGGCCGCGGCCATGCGTCTGGATCTCCTCATGTGTGTCTCCTCGTATCGACCGCCAGTGCGACGGGTGGAGCGGGTGAGGGCGACGGGGGTTCCGGCAACTCGTTGTGATCGACCAGGCCGGTGGATTCGAGCAGCGCCATGTGTCTCATGACGAAGTTCACGCCCTCTTGGGCGAACTTCCTGATCTCGGAGTTACGGGTTCCGGCTCGTACGCCCGCCACGACGGTGAAGACCTTCCCGTGCGCGGCACGCAGCAGGTTCGCGAAGTCCTTGTCGAAGGCCGGGCCGCTTTCCGAGGCGAGCTGGGCCATCCAGCGTTGCTGGTCGGGGTTGGGCTCGTCGGGGATGGCGACGCCCAGTTTCTTGGCGACCTGGCGGGTCAGCAGGTCCAGCTTCAGGTGATCTTCCATGATCAGCCTGCCGACTTCTTTGACGCGTTGGGACTCGGCGCGGGTCTTGGCGTACTCGCCGACCGGCATTTCCCAGAGGCCCGCCTGCCGCACCTTGATCACCAGGTCACGGTCGGCGGCCGTCAGGGGCCCGGAGGACGTCTGTGTCCACTGGGCGGCGGCTGGGTCGATCGCCGGCGGCATGACCAGCAGGATCGTCACCGCGGCCGCTACGACGAAGCCGCCGAGCATGAGTAACTCACCGCGCAAAAGCCTGTGCATGGTCGGAGGTACGTGGGCATCCCTGGCGTGGTTCACCTATGGCCGGAGATAGTTAGAAATGACTGGAGTTATCGGAGTGGCTACCGCCGAGATAACGAAGGTGTAAAGATGTGCCCCGTGCTAGGTCACCTCGACGGCAGGTTCGAGAGTGCGGATGCCGAGGCGGAGCATCGCATCGCGGTGCTTTACCAGGAGTTCGGCGGCCCTCTGCTGCGACACGTCCGCAAATCCACAGGCAATGACCTTCAGTGGGCCGAGGACGTGGTGCAGGAGACGCTCGTCCGAGCCTGGCGAAACTCGGCAAGACTGCAATGGGAACCAAGCCTCCTATGGGCGTGGCTGCTGACAGTGGCCCGCCGCATCGTTATCGACGGACGTCGACGGAAGAGCGCCCGGCCTCACGAGGTCGAGCCGCCCGAAGTCGACATGCTGGCGGTGCCCGACGGCTCGGAGCGTGCCCTGTCGGCGATCGTTGTCGCCGACGCGCTCCGCAGTCTGTCCGAAGAACACCGCGAAGTCATAGAGCAGACCTACCTCCGAGACCGTACGATAAGTGAAGCGGCGGCGATTCTGGGGATCCCGCCGGGCACGGTGAAGTCCCGGCTCTACTACGGCATCCGGGCACTCCGTGAGCTGCTGCGGGACAAGGGGGTTGCCGGCTGATGCATGACGGGGTGGCCGCCTATGTCCTCGGTGTCCTCGACGAAGAGGAGCACGAGGCGTTCGAACGCCACCTCGATACGTGCGAGCAGTGCCAGGCGGAGCTGATTGAGCTCGCCGAGTTGCCGGAGCAGCTCGACGAGCTCAAAAACGTCTCCTCCACCTCCGACGACGATCCCCCGATGTCGATGTCACGTTGACGTCTATGCCCTTTTCGGGTGATATCGGTACGGCGAGACAGGCGCCCGGTGTAACAGGCCGGGCGGTTTTGGGGGAGGTGTTCGGTGGGCATCGACGGTGATGCACCCGGTCCCTCGCGTCGGCGGTGCGGTGACGAAGGCGGCCGGCCGTCGTACGACGGCCGCCTCCGCCTGCCCGCGCTCCTCGCCCAGCGGCCACCCGGCTCCCCGCCCCTGCGGCTCCGCGAGCTCGTGCCGGGCCTGACCGGAGACCTGCTGACCCACGACGAGAGCGCCGCGCGGGCGCGGACGCGTCACGTCCAGATGGTCGAACGTCAGATCGGCTCGACGGGCGCCCCTTTTCTGCGCGGTCGCCCGCGCCTGCACTACTTCCCACCGCTGTGGGAACTCAGAGCCTGGCTATGAACAGTCATGGCGAACCCTCACAAAGGAGTGAGAGCGAAATGCCGCTCGACGAGGCCAAGGATGAGCTGCTCCAAAGAGCCGCAGAGAGCTGCGCGGCCGGCAGCGAACATGTGAGCCCGGAGGAGGCGCTGTCCTTCCTGCGGTTCTACTATCGCCACGTCGCGCCGGAGGACCTGCTTCATCGCAACCCCGTCGACGTGTACGGCCCCGCGATGTCCCAGCGGCAGATGGCCGAGGTCCGCCCCCAGGGCCGGGCCGTCGTCCGGGCCTACACCCCCACCTTGGACGAGAACGGCTGGGACCCCGGGCACTCCGTGGTCGAAGTGGTCACCGACGACATGCCGTTCCTGGTGGACTCGGTGACGATGGAGCTCGACCGGCACGACCTGGGCATCCATCTGGTGGTCCATCCGCAGATGCGGGTGCGCCGCGACATGACAGGCCGGATGCTCATCCGCGGCCAGGAGGACGTCACCGGCCAGATGCTGGTCGAGTCGTGGATGCACATCGAGATCGACCGGCAGGCCGATCCCGGTGTGCTCAAGCAGCTCGACGCCGACCTGCAGCGGGTGCTCACCGACGTGCGCCACGCGGTCGAGGACTTCAGGAAGATGCGGGCACTGGCCGTGCAGACCGCCGAAGACCTGAGCATGAGCCCGCCGCCGCTGGAGCCCGCGGAGGTCGAGGACAGCCTCGACCTGCTGCGCTGGCTCGCCGACGGGCACTTCACCTTCCTCGGCTATCGCGAGTACCGCCTGGAGCGCACCGACGAGGGCGACGCGCTGCGCGCGCTGCCCGGGGCGGCGCTGGGCATCCTGCGTGACGACAAGGCCGGCTCGGAGAGCTTCTCCGCGCTGCCCGCCGAGGTGCGGGCCAAGGCCCGCGAGAAGCAGCTCCTGATCATCACCAAGGCCAACTCCAGGGCCACCGTGCACCGGGCGACCTACCTCGACTACATCGGGGTCAAGCTGTTCTCGCCCGAGGGCGAGGTGATCGGCGAGCGGCGCTTCCTCGGCCTGTTCACCCACGTGGCCTACAACGAGTCGATCTCCAGGATCCCGGTGCTCCGGCGGAAGCTGGCCGACCTGCTCGACCAGGCGGGCCTGACGCCCGAGAGCCACGACGGCAAGGATCTGATCGAGATCCTGGAGACCTTCCCGCGCGACGAGCTGTTCCAGACCTCGGTGGAGCAGCTCCTGCCGATCGCGCTGGGCGTGTTGCGGCTGCGCGAGCGCAAGCAGGTCAAGTTGTTCCTGCGACGTGACGACTACGGCCGCTACATCTCGTGCCTGATCTACCTGCCGCGCGACCGTTACACCACCAAGGTGCGGCTGAAGATGCAGGAGGTCCTGATCAAGGCGCTGGGCGGCAAGTCGCTCGACTACAGCGCCATGATCGGCGAGTCGGTGCTCGCCCGGCTGCACGTGGTCGTGCGCGGCGAGCGGGGCAGGCAGCTCCCGCCGCCGAGCGTGGACGTGGAGGAGCTGGAGTCCCGGCTGGCCGGGCTCACCCGCTCCTGGGAGGACGACCTGGCCGGCGCGCTGGGGGACATGGCCGCGGAGGAGGAGGCGCCCGCGCTCATCAGGCGGTACGCGGCGGCGTTCCCCGAAGGCTACAAAGCGGACTTCCCGCCCAAGGTGGCCGTGGTCGACCTGCGCCGCCTGGAGCAGCTCGTCAGCGCCGAAGACGGGGAAGTCGGGATCAACCTCTACGAGCCGTACGACGCGGCCGAGGGGGAGCGGCGGCTGAAGATCTACAAGGTCGGCTCGCCCATCTCGCTCTCCCATGCGCTGCCGCTCATCCAGCGGCTCGGCGTCGAGGTCGTGGACGAGCGGCCCTACGAGATCGACAGGGACAACGACCCCGCCACCAAGAACGCCTGGATCTACGACTTCGGGCTGCGGTACGCGCCGTCCGCCGAAGTGGATCGTAACGACTTCAAGCGGCTCTTCCAGGACGGGCTCACCGCGCTGTGGAAGGGGCGGGTGCAGGCCGACAACTTCAACGCGCTCATCCTGCGGGCCGGGCTGACCTGGGAGCAGGTCGAGATCCTGCGGGTGTACGCCAAGTACCTGCGGCAGGCCGGGAGCACGTTCTCACAGCTCTACATGGAGCGGGTGCTGGCCGGGAACGTACGGCTGGCGCGGCTGCTCGTGCGGCTGTTCGAGGCCAAGCTCGATCCGCGGCGCGGTGACGACGTGCGGATCGATCTCGTGGACGCGCTCAACGAGGAGATCCTGGGGGCGCTGGACGAGGTGGCCTCGCTGGACGAGGACCGGATCCTGCGCGCCTACTTGGAAATGATTCAGGCGACATTGCGCACGAATTACTTCCAAACGGTCGATGGACAGCGGAAACCGTACATATCGCTCAAATTCGACCCGCAGGCCATCAGTGTGTTGCCGTTGCCGCGGCCCAAGTACGAGATCTTCGTCTATTCGCCGCGGGTCGAGGGTGTGCACCTGCGTTTCGGAAAGGTGGCGCGGGGCGGTCTGCGGTGGTCGGATCGGATGGAGGATTTCCGTACCGAAATCCTGGGGCTGGTCAAGGCACAGATGGTGAAAAATACCGTTATTGTGCCGACTGGGTCTAAGGGCGGATTTGTCGTTAAGCGTCCGCCTGCGTCCGGTGCTCGGGAGGATCTGCTCGCCGAAGGCGTGGCCTGCTACCGGACCTTCATCTCCGGGCTGCTCGACATCACCGACAACCTCGTGGACGGCAAGGTCGTGCCGCCGGCCGACGTGGTCAGGCACGACGGCGACGACACCTACCTCGTCGTCGCGGCCGACAAGGGCACCGCCACCTTCTCCGACATCGCCAACGACGTCGCCAAGCAGTACGGCTTCTGGCTGGGCGACGCCTTCGCCTCCGGCGGCTCGGTCGGCTACGACCACAAGGTCATGGGCATCACCGCCCGCGGCGCGTGGGAGTCGGTCAAATACCACTTCCGCACCATGGGCGTGGACGTGCAGAGCACCGACTTCACGGTGGCCGGCGTCGGCGACATGTCCGGCGACGTGTTCGGCAACGGGATGTTGTTGTCGCAGCACATCCGGCTGGTCGCCGCGTTCGACCACCGGCACATCTTCGTGGACCCGACGCCCGACGCCGCCCGCTCCTTCGGGGAGCGGCAGCGCCTGTTCGAGCTGCCGCGCAGCTCGTGGGAGGACTACGACGAGAAGCTGATCTCCCCAGGAGGCGGCGTCTATTCGCGCACGGCCAAGTCCATCCCGATCACGCCCCAGACGCGCGAGGCGCTCGGCATCCAGGACGCCGTCACGTCCATGGCCCCGAACGACCTGATCAGCGCCATCCTGCGGGCCCCGGTCGACCTGCTCTGGAACGGCGGCATCGGCACCTACGTCAAGGCGAGCTCCGAGTCCCACGCGGACGTGGGCGACAAGGCCAACGACGTGCTGCGCGTCAACGCGGCCGACCTGCGCTGCAAGGTCGTCGGCGAGGGCGGCAACCTGGGCTTCACCCAGCTCGCCCGGATCGAGTACGTGCTGAACGGCGGCCTGGCCAACACCGACTTCATCGACAACTCGGCCGGTGTCGACACCTCGGACCACGAGGTGAACATCAAGATCCTGCTCGACCAGGTCGTCCGCGACGGCGAGCTGACCGACAAGCAGCGCAACCAGGTCTTCGCCTCCATGACCGACGAGGTCGCCGACCTGGTGCTGCGGGACAACTACGCCCAGAACGTGGTCCTGGCCGCCGCCCGGAAGCAGGCCGTGGAGATGCTCCACATCCACGCCCGCTACCTGCGCCGCCTGGAGCGGGACGGGCTGGTCAACCGGGAGCTGGAGTTCCTGCCCTCGGACAAGACGCTGGCCGAGCGCCGCCAGGCCAGGCTCGGCCTGACCGCGCCCGAGTTCTCCGTCCTGCTGGCCTACACCAAGCTGGTGGTCGACGCCGAGGTGCTCGCCTCCGACCTGCCCGACGAGTCCTACCTGGAGTCGTGGCTGGTGTCGTACTTCCCGTCGGCGTTGCGGGAGCGCTTCAGGCCGTACATGGACGCGCACCCGCTGCGGCGCGAGATCATCACCACCTGCGTGGTGAATGAGCTGGTCAACTCCATGGGCACCACGTTCATGCACCGCTTCGGCGAGGAGACCGGCGCCTCGGCGCCCGACATCGTGCGGGCCTACCTGGTGGCGCGCGAGGTGTTCGACCTGCCGTCGTTCTACCGGGCCGTGGAGGCCCTGGACAACCAGGTCGACACCGCCACCCAGATCGCCATGTTGCTGGAGGCCCGCAAGCTCGCCGAGCGCGGCACCCGGTGGCTCCTGGTCAACCGCCGGCCGCCGCTCGACCTGGCCGGATCCGTGCACTTCTTCACCAAGGGCGTCAACGGGCTCGTCGGGCACGTCACCAAGATGCTCACGGGGCCCGACCTGTCCGCGTACGAGGAGCGCCGGGACTCCTTCCTGGCCAGGGGAGTGCCGCAGGAGCTGGCCGAGCGGGTGGCCGCCATGGTGCCGGCGTACTCGACGCTGGATCTGGTGGAGATCTCCTCGGTGACGGGCCGGCCGGTCAACGAGGTGGCCGAGGTCTACTTCGACCTGGCCGACCGGCTGCAGCTGGCCCGGCTCCGTGAGCGGGTCATCGCGCTGCCCAGGGACAACCGGTGGAACTCCATGGCCCGCTCGGCCCTGCGTGACGACCTCTACGCCGCGCACGCCTCGCTGACCCAGGACGTGCTGGCCCACAGCACGCCAGGACTGTCGCCCGAGGAGCGGCTGGACCGCTGGTCGGAGGCCAACTCGGCGGCCGTCTCGCGGGCCCGGCAGACCTTGTCGGAGATCTGGGAGAGCGAGCACTTCGACCTGGCCACGCTGTCGGTCGCCCTCCGTGCGATGCGCACGCTGGTCGCCGCCAGCAACCTCCCCCACACGGAGGCCTGACCACCCGCGGACCCCGCGGCGCCCTTGTGGTGTCGCGGGGTTCACCCGATCCGCCGGAGAGCCCGTTCGCGGGGTTCACCCGATCCGCCGGAGAGCCCGTTCGCGGCGTCACCACACCTGGGCCGGGAGCGTCTGGCGGGTGCGTGTCACCAGGCCGGTCCTGTCCACGCCCGCCAGTGCCAGTGCGCGGGGCACGGTGCCCACCTCGGCCTCCAGGATGCCGAGCAGCAGGTGCGCCGGCCGCAGATCCTTCTTCCCGGTGGCGGCGGCGAGACCGCGTTCGAGCGCGAGCCTGGCCGAGGCGCCCACGGACATCGAGCGCCTGGCGTCGGGGGTGGGCCTGGGGAGGCCGAAGGCGGCCAGGGACACCCCGGCCCCGCTCAGGCTGTGCTCGAACTCCCGGTCCAGCGCGCCCCTGATCGCCTCACGGGTCAGCCCCGCCGAGGTCAGCACCTCGTGGGCGGCGGTGCCGGCCTGGGCGGAGACTGCGAGCAGCAGGTGGTGCACCTCGACCGCGGCCGACCCGTCCGCACGGGCCTCGGCCTCCCCCCGCTCCACGATCGTGGTGATGTAGTGGTCGATTGCGCTCATTGTCGTCTCCTCAGACTGACGCCCGCGTCGATGAGCCGCTTGGCGTGCTTCTTGTGGACCGCCTGGCGCGTGATGCCGAGCGCCTCGGCGACCTGCGGCCAGCTCCAGCCCGCCCGCATCGCCTGCTCGACGGCGGCGTCCTCCAGCTGGTCGGCCAGACGCCGCAGCGCCACGACGGACGCCAGCGCGTCGGCGGGTTCCTGGGGTACGGGTGTCTCATCAGCCGGCATGCGAGCAACCGTAGTTGACTAATGCGCAGATAGTCAACTGTGGTTGCTTAAGTTGGCCCACGGGTCAGCGAAGAAGGAGGCGCTTCGTCACGGTGAGCGGGCGTCAGAGAAAGAGCACGCGGCTCATTGGCCGCTGGCGCGGGTCAGCGCGCCGTCGTGCGCGATCACCGCGGCGGCCGCCGGCGCCGTGAGCGGCGGCACCGCCGTGGCGTACTGGTGCGTCTCGACCAGGCGCAGCGACCGCCGCACCACCGCTGAGCCGATCGCCCACCGAGCCTGCTCCGGCACCGGGATGTATTCGTCCTCGGCCGTCTTGGTCGTCGTGGTCGTCGTCCGCGACAACGAGTATTGGATCAGCGCCCCGCCCGCCTTGGTGCGCAATGCGTACACCGGGAAGTTGTCGGCGCTGAAGATCGAGTCATAGCTGAACCCGTTGAGCTTCGCGTTCTCCCGGAGTCCGGCGATCTGGGTGGCCACGTCGCTCGTGTACGCCCCCGCCGCGAGCAGCCCGCCCGTGACCCCCGCCGTGCCCGTCTCGGCCACACTGGCGTGCACCGGGCCCATGAACTGGGGGCTGATCGTGATCGTCTTGTCATCGGGCGTCAGCGTCGTGGCGTAGCCCTCGGCGTCCAGCTCGATCTCCGGAAGCTCCTGGCCCGGCAGGAGCTGGGCCGCCGAGCTGAGCCGCCAGCGGTCGGACTTGGCGAACGTCAGCAGCGTCGCCCGCCCGTCGCGCGCCGCCAGCGCGCTGAACCACGGCGCCCGCTCGTCCGGCCCGAACTTGGGCACGAGCAGCGCCGGCGCCCCCCACGTGTAACGGTGCGGGGCGTAGCCGGTGGACAGGTAGGCGGCCACGGCGAGCTGCCCCTGACCGCCGGTGGTGAGGTCGACCGCCATCGCCAGCCGGCCTTCGAAGTCGCTTTTCACGCGCAGCAGGTCGTCGGACAGGACGATCTCGTTGAAGACCTCGGCGGCCTCCTCGCGGGTGATCGCGACCGCGCTCGCCGTCGGCGAAGGGGAGGCGGAGGGGGCCGCGGCCGATCTGGTGGGCGCCGGTGGAGGCGCGCTCGTGCACGCGGCCGCCGCGGCCATGAGGCCGGCCACGAGCGTCAGCACTCCCCGCCGACCGTATGCATGCACCTCGCCATGTTATTCGGGCCCGCGAGGGTCGCGTACCCTTGGGAGACGTGGCAGGCATCGATCCGGCAGAAGAGATCAACGAGCTCCGGGGCACGCTCCGCAGCATCCAGGACGTCCTCGACCTCGACGCGATGCGCAAGCAGATCGCGGAGCTGGAGCAGCAGGTTGCCGTGCCCGACCTCTGGGAGGACCCTGATCAGGCCCAGAAGGTCACCAGCAAGCTCTCTCACCTCCAAGGTGAGCTCAACCGCGTCGAGGCCCTCGTGCGCCGCCTGGAGGATCTGACTGTCCTCTACGAGCTCGCGGCCGAGGAGAGCGACGAGGACACCCGCGTCGAGGCCGACAGGGACCTGGAGTCGTTGAAGTCCGACATCGGCGCGATGGAGGTCCGCACCCTGCTCTCGGGGCCCTATGACGCCCGCGAGGCACTCGTCACGATCAACTCCCAGGCCGGCGGGGTCGACGCCGCCGACTGGGCCGAGATGTTGTTCCGGATGTATCTGCGGTGGGCCGAGCGCAAGGGCTACGGCACCGAGGTCTACGACACCTCCTATGCGGAGGAGGCCGGCATCAAGTCGGCCACGTTCGCGATCAAGGCCGCCTACGCCTACGGCACGCTGCGCGGTGAGCACGGCACCCACCGCCTGGTCCGGATCAGCCCGTTCGACAACCAGGGCCGCCGGCAGACCTCGTTCGCCGGGGTGGACATCGTGCCGGTCGTGGAGCAGACCGACCACATCGACATCGTCGAGGACGATCTGCGTATCGACGTCTACCGCTCCTCGGGTCCCGGCGGCCAGGGCGTCAACACCACCGACTCGGCTGTGCGCATCACGCACATTCCGAGCGGCATCGTGGTCTCCTGCCAGAACGAGCGCTCCCAGCTGCAAAACCGCGCCTCCGCGATGAACGTGTTGCAGGCCAAGCTGCTGGAGCGCAAGCGGCAGGAGGAGGCCGAGAAGATGTCGGAGCTGCGCGGCGCCACCACCACGTCGTGGGGCACGCAGATCCGCAACTACGTGCTGCACCCCTACCAGATTGTGAAGGACCTGCGCACGGGCACCGAGGCCGGCAACCCGACGGCGGTGCTCGACGGCGACCTCGACGGCTTCATCGAGTCGGAGATCCGCTGGATGCGCCGGCAGGAGTCGGAGACGGCCTAGCGGGCCGCCCCCTGCGGCCCGGTGTCTAGAGACCGCTCACGTGCTCCAGCACCAGGCTCAGGAAGAGCAGGACGACCAGCAGCAGAGCGATGAGAGCGGGTGACAGCCCGGCGAAGCCGTGGTTGTGCATCCGCTCTCTGTTGGCGCGGCAGAGAGCGCAGCGGCCCTCGATGACAGGGTGGGCGCACTGGGCGCATACGAGGTGTTCGCAACTCATGACAGCCCCAAGTCTAGCCGCACAATCGTTTTGTTTCCGTTATGGACGTTCCATGCCAGTCTTCCCCCTAGACTGTCGTCTGGCCAATCGGAACGTCGATCATCAGTAAAGAAGAC
Organism: Nonomuraea sp. NPDC002799; assembly: GCF_053592075.1. Taxonomy (NCBI): domain Bacteria; kingdom Bacillati; phylum Actinomycetota; class Actinomycetes; order Streptosporangiales; family Streptosporangiaceae; genus Nonomuraea; species Nonomuraea sp. NPDC002799. Next base: position 371,220 of record NZ_JBSFVA010000001.1, on the reverse strand, counting down.
GCCCCCGCTCGGCCAGTGGCGGGAAGTGGGCATGTGCCACCCTCGCTTCCGTCCTGACCCCTAGACTGGCATGCCGTGATGCTCTCGTGATCCATTTCGATAATGTCACCAAGGCCTACCCGAACCAGAACCGTCCCGCCCTCGACCACGTATCCGTAGACGTGGACAAGGGTGAGTTCGTGTTCCTCGTGGGTCCTTCGGGCTCAGGCAAGTCCACGTTCCTGCGCCTGATCCTCAAAGAGGAGCGGCCCAACTCCGGCGCGATCCACGTCGCCGGCAAGGACCTGGCCCGCCTCTCCAACTTCAAGGTGCCGCACCTGCGCCGCCGCATCGGCTGCGTGTTCCAGGACTTCAGGTTGCTCCCGAACAAGAACGTCTACGAGAATGTGGCGTTCGCTCTCGAGGTCATCGGCAAGCCCCGGCGGTTCATCCGCAAGGTGGTGCCCGAGGTCATCGAGCTGGTCGGCCTCGAAGGCAAGGCACACCGCATGCCCGACGAGTTGTCCGGCGGCGAGCAGCAGCGCGTCGCCATGGCCCGCGCGTTCGTCAACAGGCCGATGATCCTGCTGGCCGACGAGCCCACGGGCAACATCGACCCCGCGACGAGCATCGGCATCATGAAGGTGCTCGACCGCATCAACAGGACTGGCACCACGGTCGTCATGGCCACGCACGACGCGGCCATCGTCGACTCCATGCGCAAGCGTGTCGTGGAGCTGGAGGACGGCAAGATCGTCCGGGACCAGTCGCGTGGCGTTTACGGCCAGGCGTACTGACAGGGAGCTGTAGACAGAACATGCGGGCGAATTTCATCTTCTCCGAGGTCTGGATCGGCCTCCGTCGCAATCTGACCATGACCATCGCGGTCATCATCACCGTGGCGGTCGGCATGGCGATGCTGGGCGTCGGCTTGATGATCAACGCTCAGGTCACGATGATGAAGGGCTACTGGGACGATCAGGTCGAGGTCTCGGTCTTCCTGTGCAACAAGGGGTCGGCCATCCCGGAGTGCAACGGGAAGGCGATCACGCCCGCGCAGATGAAGACCCTCCAGGCGCACATCGAGGGCACCCCCGGTGTCGAGAAGGTGTTCTACGAGGACCAGGCGGCCGCGTACAAGAACTTCCAAGAGGCGTACGCGACCAACAAGGCGCTCGTGAGCGCCACCAAGGTCGAGGACATGCCGCAGTCGTTCCGGGTCAAGGTCGCCAACCCGGACAACTACGACAATGTCATCCAGGCCGTGGAGGGCCAGCCGGGCGTCTCGCAGGTCAAGGACCACGCCGAGCTGATCGGCCCCTTCTTCGAGATGCTCGACAAGCTCGCCTTCTACGCCCTCGCGGTCGCGATCGTGCTGGTGCTGGCGGCGGCCCTGCTGATCGGCAACACGGTCCGGCTCTCGGCGTTCAACCGGCGCAGGGAGACGGGCATCATGCGGCTGGTCGGGGCCTCCAACCTCTACATCCAGCTACCGTTCGTGATGGAAGGCGTCATCGCCGGCCTGATCGGCGGCGTGTTCGCGGCGATCATCCTGATCATGACGAAGGTCTTCCTCTTCGAGGAGCTGGCCGGCTACTTCGGCAAGGCCCAGATCGGCTGGGACGCGGTGGCGCAGACCATCACGTTCACCATGGCCATCGGCGTCGTGATCTGTGTGCTGGCCTCGTTCGTGACGCTGCGCCGTTATCTCCGGGTGTAGCGTGCACACGCACATGGGGCGGCGCCGCCCCGGTCGCCGGTAAAGTCGAAGCATGCCACGTGAGACCGGGCGGAAGGTCATCGCCCAGAACAAACGTGCTCGGCACGACTACCACGTCGAGGACACCTTCGAGGCTGGTCTCGTGCTGCAGGGCACCGAGGTGAAGTCGCTCCGCGAGGGCCGCGCCTCGCTCGTCGACGGCTACGCCAGCATCGACGGCAACGAAGCGTGGCTCCTCAACGTGCACATTCCCGAATACACGCAGGGCACGTGGACCAACCACGCGGCCCGGCGCAAGCGTAAGCTGCTGCTCCACCGCAAGGAGATCGACAAGCTCGCCGCCAAGACCAAGGAGGGCGGGCTCACGATCGTGCCGCTGGCGCTGTACTTCAAGGACGGCAAGGCCAAGGTCGAGATCGGGCTCGCCCGCGGCAAGAAGGACTGGGACAAGCGGCAGTCGCTGTCGGAGCAGCAGGCCAAGCGCGAGATGGCCCGCGCGATGCGGCACCGCAACCGATGAGAGAGCGGCACCTCAAGCGATGAGACGCGCCCGCCGCACCCTCGCCGCGACCGTCACGCTGGCGGTCGCGAGCACCATGCTGACCGGCTGTTTCGAGGAGCCGTCGCCGCACAACGCCGTGCGCGACTTCCTCGTGGGCTGGCAGTCGGAGGACTACGACCTGGCCGCGGGGCGCACCGACGGCGACGTGGCCACGGTGCGCAAAGCCCTGGCCGGCGCCAAGCTGCAGCTCGACGCGGCCTCCTTCCGCTTCAAGATCAAGAGCCTCAGCGTGGAGGGCGACGAGTCCAAGGCCGACTTCCACGCCGAGGTCGATCTGGGGGAGAACAACCCGCTCTGGGAATACGACGGGATGTTGCCGCTGCACCTGGTCGACGGCACCTGGAAGGTGCGCTGGTCGCCCTCGGTGCTGCATCCGCAGCTCAAGGAGGGGCAGCGGTTCGCGGTCGACACCGAGCCCAAGCCACGCCAGCCGGTGGTCGACCGGGAGAGCGACCCGCTGCAGAGCGACACCGTCCTCTTCGTCGCCGGCGTGCACCCGTCCAAGCTGGGCGACCAGGCAGAGGCGGTCGTCGCGAAGTTGTCCGAGGTCACCGGTTACGCGCAGGACCGGCTGCTGAGCCGCATCAGGTCCTCGCCGCCCGACAAGTTCGTGCCGCTGGTCACGTTCGGGCGCTCGCGCTACCAGTCGATGGAGCCCAAGCTCGCGGCCATCACCGGCATCGAGATCGACGAGCAGGAGCAGCCCGTCGACCCTGACGCGCCCCGGCAGATCGTCGGCACCGTCAGCGCGCTCACCCCGGAGTCGGAGCAGAAGCTCGGCGGCCCGCAGCGGGCCGGCGACTCGGTCGGCAAGAGCGGCCTGCAGCAGGCCTACCAGGACTACCTCACCGGCTCCACGGAGACCAAGGTGATCACCCTGGACCTCAAGACCAGCAAGCAGGTCACCCTGCTGAAGGAGTGGCCGGGCCGGCAGAACGTCTCGGTCCGGACCACCATCGACCGCAAAATCCAGCAGGCGGCCGAGCAGGCGGTGGCCGACACGGACACGAGCGCGATGGTGGCCGTGCAGGCCGGCACCGGCGAGATCCGCGCGGTCGCCACCAAGGGCGCCATGCACCAGGAGAAGGACGCGCTGGCGGGCAAATATCCGGCGGGCACGGCGTTCTCCATCGTGGCCGCGGACGCGCTGCTCAAGAACAACGTCAGCACCAAGCAGCGGCTGGCCTGCCCGCAGGAGCGGACGGTCGGCGGCGCCAAGTTCGTGCACGCCGGTCAGGCCACGGGGATGACGACGTCGGCCACGTTCCAGGACAACTTCGCCAAGGGCTGCGTGACGGCGCTGGCCTCGCTGGCCCGCCGGCTCACCGCGGGCGACCTGGCCGAGAGTGCCAAGGCGTTCGGCGTGGGGCAGCCCTGGCGGCTGCCGCTCAAGTCGTTCAGCGGCACGCTCCCGTCGCTGTCCAGCGACGCCGACAGGGCCAAGGCCATCGCCGGCCAGAACGTCGAGGTGAGCCCGCTGGGCATGGCACTGGTGGCCGGCGCGCTCTCCTCGGGCACCTGGCGTCCGCCCGTGCTGGTGACCGACCCCAAGTCGCCCGACCCGGCGGCCGAGGTCGTCTCCGCCACCCAGCCGGCGCCGGTGCCGGTCGATCCCCAGGTCCGCACGGCGCTGACGGCCATGATGCGGGCCGGCGCGACCGGCACGCCCGCCCAGGCGGGCAAGGGCAGGGTCTACGGCGTGACAGCGACGGCGGGCAACCAGCTGACGTGGTTCGTGGGCTGGCAGGGCGACGTGGCCGTCGCGGTGCTGGCGAAGAGCTACAACGCCGGGGCGGTGGCGGGCAGCTTCTTCTCGGCCCTGCGCAGCCCCGCATGACGGACCCGGCACAACTCATCGCGAAAAAGTCGTCACCCTGAGCAACCATCGCGGCCGCCGGTGGCGTCTTACTGAGTGACTGGGTTCGCTCGGGGGGTTGCGGATCCAGTCGCCGTGATGAGATCAGGACTTCATCTCGGGGGAAGTCCTGCCGTCCGGACCGGCTCGACCCTGCCGGTCGGCCCCCGGGAGCGCGTGCTGCTGTGCCGCGCTTCCGGGGGTTTCGCCATGGGGAATTAAGTTGGCGCTCAGGGCGTTCTCCCATGTACGCTCATGTTGCTCATCCTCCTCGGAGGATGTGTTGACAAGTGCACAGGGGGTGACTGGTTTCGACTTTGACCTTGCAAGTCAGGTGAAGCGGGCCGAGGACTGCGGACATAACCTCGTTAACACTGTGACCGCAAACAACAAGTGCCAATTCCAAGAGCACTGTGGCGGCCAGGGACTCCCTGGCCCTCGCTGCCTAAGCAGCGAAACCACTGTCAGCCCGGGAGTGCCTTCGGCCCGGGGTCTGGCATCGCTAGAAGGCTCAACCTTTCGACCCGGCCGCGGGGAAGATCGGGAAACTAAACAGTGGCTGAGCCCGTCGGCGACTCGCCTGCGTGACCGCCGGGGCTGAGAAAAACACAGCAGGCTGCGCCCGGAGAAGCCCTGACCTGGGGTTGAAGGACGCGGGTTCGATTCCCGCCACCTCCACCAGTGCAAACCGCCTCTTACTTGCGAAACATCGCAGGTAGGGGGCGGTTTCGTGTCTGTGGGGCACACCCCTGCCGGAGAGGCCGCGTCGACGCGCCTGCGATGATCTCTCGGCCGCCGGCGGTCGCCGTCGCATTCGCGAGGCTCACAGGTTGCGCACGGACAAGTGATCTTCGTAGGGTGGGGGCTTTCCGCAAGATCGGAGTCTCGATGCTCGAGCCTGAGCCCACGCCTGCCGACCAGTGGTCCCGATGGGACACGAAGCCAACGGTCCCGACATACTGGCCTGGCTTCGGTAACGAGCATCGGAGCGAAGGGTTCGAGATCGACCGCAAGGGCGTGCGCGTCGTAGCCGCCCGGCTGCTCAAGGCTGCTGTCGGCACCGGCGATTACGACGACAGCTCAGCCGGTGGCCTCGTGCCCTATGGCATCCAGTGGGCGCTGCCTCGTGAGCTCGACGAGCTCTTCGCCCTGGCCGATGTGCGGGTCCGCGACTTTTGGAGAGACCTGCACGCTGAGGTCGGTATGGCCGGGCTCCTGATCAACCGATCGGCCACCAATTACCAGCTTGGCGACGATCCCCGGCTCGGCGACCTCCCCCTCCACGATCTTGATACGTTGCACAGGGACATCATGCCGGGTGAAGCTCCGGGTAGCGTCTTCATGACGTCGACTCCGAGCGAGCTCTACCCCAACGGCAGCGAGACGTTACAGCTTCCCGCGTCGATCGACTACGGTGTCGGGCAGATGACCGCGGAGATGGCGATGCAGGACATCGCCAAATTTTTCCATGGCTTCAGCGGGACTCTGGACACATACAAGCCGATGGCCGACTCCCTGGTCGAACTGGCGAACACGGTGCAACTCCGGGCGCAGGACCTGCGCGACGCTCCATGGCGAGGCGAGGCCGCCGACATCGCACAGAGCGCGCTGCGGCAGATCTACGCGAACGCGACCGCTCTGGCCGCCATCGTCGGCGGTCTGATCGGCGCGAGAGCCAGGTTCAAGGAGATCACCGACTGGTGTTACCAGAACTTTGAGCAGATGGCGGACCCGGACCGGAGCGACATGGATGACCTCTTGGATGCCGGGGACACCGCGGACAGCCGGACCCGGAGTTTCCTCGAGCAGGCGAACAAGGAGTTCTTCGGCGTCCGCGACATGATGCCCAAGCAGATCAAGGAGGACCTCCCGGGCCTGATGGTGACCGACTCACATGTCAATGACCTACGCGCGTACGCCGAGGAGACGGCGAGCAGGTCCACGGACTCGGAACGGCTCAAGCAGGAAGACGCTGACTGGCAGAAGCAATACCTGCCGATCCTGCAAGGCTCAGAGCGGGCTGAGGAGAAGTACGGCTGACGGCCCGCGGATCACGCCATGCCGCCCAGGGGTCTTGGAGGTGTCTCCGGCTGGTTCCTGGCGTCAACGCGGCGGGGCGTCGTAGACCAGGGTGTATCGCCAGAACAGGCGACGCCGGATCCGGGCGCCGGGCAGCTCTTGGGCGGCCGCGTCACGGATGTCGGCCAGGGTTTCCTGCGGCTCGGCGGTGGGCGCCGTCATCTGCGAGGGCGGCGCATCGGTGCGGCCCGGGTGCTTGATCAGTCCCATGATCGGGTTGGCGACCAGCGCCGTCAGGGAGGTGAGCAGGTCGGCGGGCCCGGCCTCCCGATAGCAGCCGACGACCACGAGGCGCCCGCCCGGGGCAAGACAGCCGCGCAGTTCACTCAGGGTGGGCGCCAGCGGGAGATGGTGCAGGACGGCGACGAGGGTGACGGCGTCCCAGCGCCGCTGCGGGTCGCGCCCGGCGAAGTCGGTTCGGACGATGGCGACCGAGGAGTCGTCGGTGAAGCGCTGCGCCGCCGCGTGGGCGGTCGCGGGGTCGGGTTCGAGCCCGGTGACGGTGGCGGCGCGGTGACGGAGCAGCGCGGCGAGGTTGCCCGTGCCGCACCCGACGTCGAGGACGTGGCGGGCGCCGGACGCGGCCACCTGGTCGGCGATCCAGCGGCCGTAGTGGTCGTTGTGGCTCCACGGGTGCCGCCGGTTGAAACGGTCGAGGTGAGACAACAGCGCCATGACGATCACCTTAATGATCACTGCTCCCGCCCGCAGCTACGAACCCGAACGCCTGCGCCTGTTCACGTGGCCGCACGGCTCGTGCGCGGCGGACGCCGACTGCGCCTGCGCATCGCCGCCCGATGGCCCCATGAAATCCTCACCGCCCTCGTCCGCAAGCCCTGCCCGCACCAACCTGGCCCTTGAAGAAGGATTCAAGTTCGTTCTACGAACCATATTGATTCGCAGCACGAACTGCAACTCTTTCCCGGTCAGCGATGATCTGGTTCCATGAACACGCTGGGCACCTTGTTGTCCGCCACGACGCGGCCGAGCATGGCCGCGAGCGCGGCGCGCTCCTCGGGCGCGAACTCCGCGGTCAGGTCCTCGATGCGCCGGCAGGTCTCGGTGTAGAACTCGTCGACCAGCCTGGAGCCCCGCCCGGTGAGGGCGACCCGCACCGCGCGGGAGTCGTCCGGGTCGGGTTTGCGCTGGACCAAGCCATTGCGCTCGCTCCGGTCCACCAGGCCGGTCAGGCTCGACTTGGCCAGGCCGAGCATCGCACCCAGCTCACTCATCCCGTACGGCTGCGCCATCAAGACGCACAACAGCTGGCCCTGCTGCTGGGTGAGCCCGTACGCACGGGCGGATTCCGCATACACGGCGTTCACCAGGAACGTGGACCGGACCAGTGCGGCCACCACCCCGATCGGGCCGTCGGCATGTTCACTCACTGGCCAAGAGTAACAAATTCGTAGAACGAACTATCCATGGTGGTGATCAAGTGTTGTCGATCCGCAGAGCGGTGGTGAGGGCTCTGAACTCGGTGATGCGGAGGACTCGCGCGGCCAAGGCGTAGAGGGCGGCTCCGATCACGGCCGCGGCGCAGACGGTGATGAGCGAGCCGGTCCAGTCCGTCCCGGCCGTGGCGCCGAGGGCGCGGTTGACGGTGAACGCGGCGAGGCCCGCGACGATCGTCGCGGCGAGTATCCGGGTGTGGGTGTTGAGCAGGCGGTGTCCGTCGACTCTGCCGATCCGGCGGCGCAGCAGCTGGGCGGTGAGGAGGAGCCCGGCGGTGTAGACGATGGCGGAGCAGGCCGCGAGGGCGATGACCAGGTTCGGGCCGGGCTTGAGGCGTGCGGCGGCCAGGCAGGTGGCGATGGTGACGGCGGAGACGCCGACGCTCAGGAGTGCCGGGGTGCGGGTGTCGCCGAGGGCGTAGAAGACTCGCGACATGATCTGGTAGCCGGCGAAGGGGACGAGCGCGAGGCCGTAGGCGGCGAGCACCGAGCCGGTGAGATGGGCGGCGGCGGGTGAGGCGTTGCCGTGGGCGAACAGCACGGTGGTCAGCTGCGGGCCGAGCACGATGAGCGCTGCGGCTGTCGGGACCAGGAGCACGCTGGTGAGCCGCAGGCTCTGGGACAGATCGGCGGTGACCTGGGCGAGGTCACGGTCGGCCGCCGCCCGGCTCATCCTGGGCAGGACCGCGGTGATGACGGTGACGGCGATGACCGCGTAGGGCAGTTGGAACAGCGTGTAGGCGTTGGAGTAAACGCTGACGGCGCCTGGGCCGGCCTGCGAGGCGATCCGGGTGATCACCACGAATACGGCCTGGGCGGCGGCCACGGATGTGATGGTCCATCCGGCCAGGGCGACGATGCGCCGGACGCCGATGCCTCGCGAGTCGGCGCGCAACCGTAGCCGGAATCCGGTCCGCCGGCTGACCACCGCGAGCACGATCATCTGGGCGGCGACCCCGGCGCTGGTGCCGATCGACAACAACAGCAGCTGAACGTGAGTCAGCGACTCCAGCTTCCCGGTGCCGCCGATCAGCAGGAAGATCGAGGCGGTGGCGATGACGACCAGGTTGTTGGCCACCGGCGCCCACATGGGCGCGATGAAGCGGCCGCGTGCGTTGAGGATCGCGGCCAAGGTCGCGCTCACGCCGTAGAACAGGATCTGGGGCATGAAGTACCGGGTGAGGACGACTGCCAGCTGCCGCTGATCGGGGCTGAACCCGGGAACGTAGAGGTCCACGATGAACGGCGCGGCGATGATCGTCACGATCACCACGGCTCCAAGGCCGTAAACCACCAGCGACAGCAGCCGCTGGGCGAACATTTCATCGTCGACGTCACGGTCGGCAGCCGTACGGACCAGCAGCGGAACGAGCACGCTCGCGAGCGCGCCGCCGAAGACGAGCTCATAGATGGTGTTGGGAGTGACGTTCGCCGCGGTGTAGGCGTCCAGCAATCGGCTGCCCAGCCCGAGGGCGGCGACCAAGGCCAGCGTGCGGACGAAGCCGGTGGTGCGGGAGACGATGGTGGCGAACGCCATCGCCCGGCCCGTCCACATGAGCCGTGGCCGGTCACTCATCGGTGATCTCTCCTTCGTCCGGGAAGCCGGGTGTTCTCTGGAGCACCAGGTTGCCGTCGCGTCGGAGTTGCGCACAAGGTTGCGCATGCGCGAGTGATCTTCGTAGGGTGAGGCATTTCCGCAAAGATCGGAGTCTTCATGCTCGAGCCGGAGCCCACGCCTGCCGACCAGTGGTCCCGATGGGACGCCAAGCCAACGATCCCGAGTTACTGGCCTGGACTTGGCTACGAGCATCAGAGCGAAGGGTTCGAGATCGACCGCAACGGCGTGCGGATCGTATCCGGCCAGCTTGTCAAGATGGCTCGCCCCGTCCTCGATTACGGCAGCCCTTGGCCCGGTTCCAAGTCGCCGCTGGGCATTCAGTGGGCGCTGCCTCGTGAGCTCGACGTCCTCCTGAGCCGCGCCTCTACACAGGCCACCAACTTCTGGGTCGACCTGCACGCTGAGGTCGGCATGGCCGGGCTCCTGATCAGCCGGGTGGCCACCAACTACCAGCTTGGCGACGATCCCCGGCTCGGTGACCTCCCCATCGACCAGCTTGATCAGCGGCTCGTCGATATGATGCCGGGCGATGCTCCCTCCCACGTCTTCACGGCTACGAGCGATCTCTACCCCAACGGCACCGACACCTTTCAGCTTCCCGCGGGGATCGACTACGGTGTCGGCCACATGAGCGCGGAGATGGCGATGCAGGACATCGCACAATTTCCCTACTTCGGTGGTTATCCGGAAGATCAGGGGTGGCTGAAACAGATGGCCGACTCCGTGGTCGAGGTTACGCACACGCTGTTGCTCCGGGCGCAGGACCTGCGCGACGCTCCATGGCGAGGTGCGGCCGCCGACGTCGCGCAGAGCGCACTGCGGCAGATCTACGCGAACGCGACCGCCCTGGCCGCCACGGTCGGCAGCCTGGACGCCGCGACATTCAGGTTCCAGCAGATCGCCGATTGGTGTTACAAGAACTTCGACAAGGCGGCTGACCCGAACCGGAGCGACTGGGATGACTACTGGGATGGCGGGGACACCGCGGACGGCCGGGCCCAGAAGTTCCTTGAGCAGGCGAACCAGAAGTTCTTCGAGGTCCGCGACATGATGCCCAAGCAGATCAAGGAGGACCTCCCGGGCCTGATGGTGACCGATGAACTTGTCAATGAGCTACGCGAGTCGGCCCAGAACGTGGCAACCAGGCCCAAGGACTCGGAGTTCCTCAAGGAGAATGACGCGGCCTGGCAGAAGCATTGGCTGCCGATCCTGCAAGGCGCTGAGCTGGCTGAGGAGAAGTACGGCTGACGGTTGGCGGTTCGTTAACTGAGTCATACACGGACTGTTGCCTGACATCAACTCCTTGTAATAAATCCACCCCCATGCCAATGTCGTTTTGACTCACTGTAGTTATGCAGTCACTCTGCATGACGAAAGGAAGGGTTCCGGCATGGCTCATTGGGAAACAGTCGCGGGCGGTCTCACGGCGATCTCGGCAGGGTCCAGGAGCAACGTCTGGGGGGTCAACGCCACCGGAGGGATCTACCGCTACACGAACGACGATGCCAATCCCTGGGTGCAGCTCCCCGGCGGCCTGAAGGAGATCGGCGCCGCCGCCGACGGGACGGTGTGGGGGGTCAACTCCGCGGGCAACATCTTCCGCTACACCGGCGACCAGGGCTCCAGCCACTGGAAGCAGATCTCCGGCGGTCTGGCCCGGATCTCGGTCGGTTCCAGGAGCAACGTGTGGGGGGTCAACTTCACCGGCGGCATCTACCGGTACACCAACGACGACGCCAACCCGTGGGTGCAGATCCCCGGAGTCCTCACGGACGTCGGCGCCGCCGCCGACGGGACGGTGTGGGGGGTCAACTCCGCGGGCAACATCTTCCGCTACACCGGCGACCAGAGCTCCGACCACTGGAAGCAGATCCCCGGTGGCCTGGTCCGGATCTCGGCGGGGTCCAGGAGCAACGTGTGGGGGGTCAACGCCACGGGGGGCATCTACCGGTACACCAACGACGACGCCAACCCGTGGGTGCAGATCCCCGGAGTCCTGACGGACGTCGGCGCCGCCGCCGACGGGACGGTGTGGGGGGTCAACTCCGCCGGCAACATCTTCCGCTACACCGGCGACCAGCCGGGCTGAACCGCCGGCGGCCCAGCCGTGATGGCGTAGCGCCCTTCTGCTGATCGGACGGCAGTGCCGGGGCGCCCCGGTCATGCCGACAGCGGCCCCGTGATCACGATGGTGGTCACGGGGCCTTCGTCGTGCCCCGCCCTGGGGCCGGCACGCCGTGGCCCCGGTGGTGGCCGGCCGGCACCCTCCGGCTCGCGGGTTTCGCCGTTCTAAGAGCTGATTTCGGACTGTCACCCCATCATTGCTTTACGTATGCTTAGGTAGTGCTTTGACAATTTTTGTGCCGGAGTGGGGTTAAGGGTGTCAAGGTACGACTGGCGTCATTCGGCGTTCGCGCCGGTGGTGGGTCTGGGGGTCTCCGCGCTGCTCATGGCGGCCGGAGTGGTGGCGAGTTTGCTGGAGACCGTGGGCGCGGCGACGGCGCCGATGGCCGCGGAGCTGGTGGTCACGCTGATCATCGCGGTGTTCCTGACGACCGTGCTCAGGATCGTCAGGGCGGTGCCGGACCTGCGGCGGGAGAGCGCCGCGACGGCGCGGGCCGTGGCCGGCATCCAGACGGTGCAGCCGGGCGAGGACACCCTGGTGGCGCGGCGGCTCAAGCTGTTCAAGGCGTCGGCCGAGGCCGGGAACGACTGCGAGGCGGTGCTGAGCGCGCGGTCGGCGCTGGACGAGAGCGAGATGGCCAACAAGCACCATCTCGACCACGCGCTCATCTGGGCGCTGCCGGTCTTCGGGTTCATCGGGACCGCGCTGACGATGGCGGCGATGGTGGGGGCGTTCTCGGACGCCCTGGACAGCCAGGGCGATCCCGGCGCGCTGATCATCGCGCTCAAGCAGCACGTGCTGCCCGAGCTGGCCTCCGCGTTCGGCGTCACCCTCGTGGCGTTGTTCCTGAGCGTGCTCGCCTTCGGGACGATGGCCGTGGTCGAGCGGGCGGAGCGGGCCGGTGTGGTGGCGGCGGACGAGGTGTTCCTCGTCCACATCGCGCGCCTGCCGGCCAAGCAGGCGGCTCCCGCCATGCAGGGGCTGACGCAGGAGCTGGCGCAGTCGAGGGGCAGGACCGAGGAGCTGGTCAAGGGGCTGGACGCGCTGCGGACGGCGGTCGAGCGGCTGAGCGCGGCCGAGAGCCGGCCGCACACGTACACCCTGGTGAGGGAGGCGTGAGGCGGCGTCCCGTCCGGGCGTTCGCGCCGCCGCTCGACCTGCGATTCATCGACCTGTTCATGGCCATCGTGCTCGCGCTGTCGTTCGTGGCGATCATGCTGACCGTCGTGGCGCGCATGTTGCCGACGGAGGCCGCCGCGCCGCCCCCGCGCCAGGGCAAGAGCGTGGCCCAGCTCAAGCGGCAGCTCGACGCCGCCATGGTGGCCAAGGAGAAGGCCGAGACCGAGCTGGCCACCACGCGGGCGCAGATCGCCGAGCAGACCGCCTTCGCGTTGCCGTGGTGGCTGATCGGGTTCTGCGCGCTGCTGGGCGTGCTGGCCGTGTTCATGAGCTGGCGGATCCGGTTGTGGAGCAAGGGGAGTCTGCCGCGGTTGTGGAGCTGGCTGGTGGTGACCGCGGTGGTGGCGGTGGTCACGGTGGTGATCAGGTCGCTGAGTGACAGCGACGGCTACCTGCTGCTCGCCGAGATCCCCTGGTGGGCGGCCGACGCCCTGTGCCTGGGGCTGTTGCTGGTGGCCTGGGTGCTGATCTCCGACATCCGGACCGGCCGGGCGGCGCTCGGTGCGATCAAGCGGGGTTCGCCCGGTTGATCCGGTACGCCGCTCAGTGGTGGCAGCCGGCGTACTCGTCGAGGCGGCGCAACATCGCCAGCAGCATGAGCGGGAACATCGCGACGTGCGCCACCGTCATCAGCGCGCCGCCGTCGATGGCCCCGAGCCAGAGCAGGGGGAAGAGCGGCACGATCGGAACGAACATCGCGGCGCACATCTCCAGCGTCGGGGCCCAGCCATGGCCGCGGATACGCATCCACGCGGCCATGCCGACCGACATGTTGAACGCCATCACCAGGTAGGCCAGCTCCGGCTGCTGCTCGTGGGAGAGGCCGAGCCCGACGGCGGACTGCAGCATGCCGAGCGCGAACATCCCGACGAACATCGAGACGATCATTTCGAGGTAGTGCAGGGCGAACTTGCCCCAGCGGCGGCCGGGCTTCGTGCTCGTCGTCATGCCCCGACTGTGGCCGAGCCGGGCCGCCGGGGCCAAGAAAAGCGGCCGGGAAGGTCCGAAAACTAGGGAACTCTGTCCGTCGGTCCTACAGTCGTTGCCATGGACGTGCGACGGGTGGCCGTGGTGGGATACGAGGCGGCCGGGCTGCTGGACATCGCCTGCGTCACCGCGACGCTGGAGTCGGCCAACTGGTACGGCGCGGCACCGCACTACGAGACGCACCTGGCCACGCCCGGCGGCCACCCCATCACCTGCGGCACCGGGCTGACCATCCAGGCGCAGCAGGCGCTGGAGCGGATCACCGGGCCGCTCGACACGCTCCTGGTCTCCGGCGGCATCGGCTACGAGAACGCCGCCGCCAATCCGCTCATCGTCGGCCACGTCCGCCGGCTGGCCCGCGACAGCCGGCGCGTGGCGTCCGTGTGCACCGGCGCGTACATCCTGGCCGCCGCCGGCTTACTCGACGGCCGGAGCGCCACCACGCACTGGGAGCAGGCACCTGAGCTGGCGGCCCGGCACCCCGAGGTGACCGTGGACGCGGGCCCGATCTTCATCCGCGACGGGAACGTCGCCACCTCCGCCGGCGTCACCGCCGCCCTCGACCTCACGCTCGCCTTCGTCGAGGAGGACAACGGCACCGAGCTGGCCAGGACGGTGGCCCGCCACCTCGTCACCTACCTGCAGCGGCCCGGCAACCAGGCGCAGATGAGCATGTTCGTCAGCGCGCCCGCGCCGGCCAACAGCCTGGTCAAGCGGATCATCGAGCACATCGGCGCCCACCTGGGCGACGACCTCGGCACGGCTACGCTGGCGGACGCGGCGGGGGTGAGCGTGCGGCACCTCACCCGGCTGTTCCTCAAGCACCTGGGGCAGACGCCCGGGCGCTTCGTGCGGCAGGCCCGCACCGAGGCCGCCGCCCAGCTGCTGGCCGCCACGTCGTTGCCGATGGCCGCGATCGCGGTGCGGTGCGGGTTCGGAACGGCGGAGACGTTGCGGCAGGCCTTCATCGACCGGTACGGAATCCCGCCCTCGCACTACCGGCTGACACAGGCCAAGGTGGCCGGGTGACCCGGTTCAGCATCTCTGTTCCCGGCCGTGGTGGGCGGGGAAATGTCCGGACCTGGCTAGTGTGTCTGCGATGAACGAGGTCATAGGTGGGTACGCGCTCCGGCGCCTGCTCGGCCGGGGCGGCATGGGCGAGGTGTATCTCGCGGCCACGCCCACCGGCGGCCTGGCCGCGGTCAAAATCGTCCATCCGGAGCTGGCCCGGGATCCGGCGTTCCGGCGGCGGTTCGAGCGGGAGGTGGCGGCGGCTCGCCGGGTGGCCAGGTTCTGCACCGCGCCGGTGCTGGACGCCGGGATCGACGGGGACGTCGCCTACCTCGTCACCGAGTACGTCAAGGGGCCCGATCTGGCGCAGGCCGTCCGCGAGCAGGGGCCCCTGTCGGGCGGGAATCTGGAGGCGCTCGCGGTGGGCATCGCGACCGCGCTGAGCGCCATCCACGGGGCCGGGGTGATCCACCGTGACCTCAAGCCCTCCAACGTGCTGCTCTCGCCGCTCGGACCACGAGTGATCGACTTCGGCATCGCGCACCTCGTGGAGCACGACAGCCTGACCAGCCAGGCGATCCTGGGGACGCCGGCCTTCATGGCGCCCGAGCAGGTGCGCGGGGAGCCGGTCACGGCCGCGGCCGACATCTTCGCCTGGGGCGGGGTGATCGCGTTCGCGGGGACGGGGCGGCTGCCGTTCGGAGGTGGGGCGCCTGGGGAGGTGCTCTACCGGATCACTCAGGAGGGGCCCTGGCTGGACGGGCTGGACGAGGGGATCCGGGAGGTGGTCGAGCGGGCGCTCGCCAAGGACGCCCGGGTCCGGCCTACCGCGCAGCAGTTGCTGGCGGAGCTGGTGGGCGGCACCCGCCTGACCACGGCCACCGAAGTGGTCGAACGCACCTGGACGGGCACCGTGGCCCCGGAGGTCCGGACCTCCGGGGCGCTGCCGCAGCCGACGACGGGCGGGAGGGTTGCGCCGCCGTCGCCGCCGTCGCCGCCGTCATCGCTGTCGTCGCAGCCGCAGCCGCAGCCGCAGCCGCAGCCGCAGCCGCAGCCGCAGCCGCAGCCGCAGCCGCAGCCGCAGCCGCAGCCGCAGCCGCAGCCGCAGCC